>JBDHDH010000040.1:0-41102 GCA_039591615.1 Gemmatimonadota bacterium
TACTGCTTACCCTCCCGCCACGGCCGCCTGGGCGTCCGGTCGTGTGCGTGAACCCGGCCCTAAAAGAAGGAGAGGTGTTATGAGATCCAGAATCGTTCTGTTCGTAGCGCTGCTGACCGGTCTCGGGGCCACGAGCCTCGCGGCCCAGGCCCGCGTCGTCACCGGCCGCGTCATGGATGCGGTGACGGGTGAGCCGGTAGTGGGGGCCGAGGTGTCGGTGCCGAACACAAACATTCGCACCTTCGTTGCGGATGACGGCACGTTCAGGCTCGGGATTCCCACAGAGGCGGCGCAGATCCTCATCCGACGGATCGGATACAAGCGGTATCTGATCACCGTGCCCGCGGGCCAGAATGCCGTCGACGCACAGCTCGAGCGGGACATCCTTCAGCTCGAGGAGGTCGTCGTCACCGGCGTGGCGACCGGGATTGAGCGGCGAAACCTCGCGAATGCGGTTGCCACGGTTTCAAGCGACGATGTGGGTCGGGTGCCAGCGGCCAGTGTCGAGCAGGCTATCGCAGGCAAGGTGGCCGGTGCGGACATCCAGTCCAACTCGGGTGCCCCCGGCGGCGGCATCCAGGTGCGGTTGCGGGGCGTCACGTCCATCAACGCCGATGCCCAGCCGATCTATGTCGTGGACGGCATCATCCTGAGTGACGTGGCCATCCCATCGAACATTAATGACGTGACGGACGCGACAGGTGGGTCCAACCCCGCGCTCACGCAGGACAACCAGGTCAATCGGATCGCCGACCTCAACCCCAACGATATTCAGAGCATTGAAATCCTCAAGGGTGCATCTGCGTCGGCGATCTACGGATCGAAGGCCTCCAACGGCGTGATCATCATCAGGACGAAGCGAGGTCGGGTTGGCCGTCCGCAGATCAATTTTTCCCAGCAGCTCGGCTTTCGCGATCTGGCGAACACACTAACGCATGAATTCGGGGATGCCACTGAAGTGGACCAGGCGTTCGGAGCCGGAACGGCTGCCCAGTACAATTTCGATCCGAACAGAAGCTGGGAGCAGGATTTGGCGGGATCGAATCCCCTATCGTTCGAGTCTTCGCTCGGCATCTCAGGTGGCAACGAGGATACTCAGTACTTCGTTTCCGGTCTGTATCGTGACGAAGAAGGGATCATGCCCAATACGGGGTTCGACAAGCAGGCGTTGCGGTTGAACCTCGATCAAGCACTGGGCGATCGCTTACAGGTGCAGGTCAGCACGAACCTCATCCGCACACTGGCGCGCCGGGGCATCAGTAACAACGACAACACCGGGACGAGCCCGTGGTTCGCGGGAGCGTCCACGCCGAGGTTCCTGGACTTGAACAGGCAAGCTGACGGGACATTCCCAGACAATCCTTTCGAGCGCAGCAACCCCATCCAGACGGTGTCGTTGCTGCAGAACGACGAGGAGGTGTGGCGGCTCATCGGATCGGTGCGTGTGGAGTTCGACGCGGTTCGTAGCGCGCAACATTACCTCAGGTTGATCGGATCGGCGGGAGCCGATCGGTTCTCGCAAAAGAACGAACTCCTGTTCCCACCCGAGCTTCAGTTCGAGGATGACGACGGACTCCCCGGCACGTCGCTCTTGAGCAACACCGATAACGAAAACCTCAATCTCAGCGGGAACATCGTCTACACCTACGCTCCGGGGTCGGGCCTGTCGGCAACGACTTCCGCCGGTGTGCAGTTCGACACCCGCGACCTCAATACCTCACGGGTGACGACGCGAAACCTGCTTTCCGGCCAGTCGAACATCACTCAGGGGTCGGTGGTCGCGGTCGACGAGAACCGGCAACGGGTTGAAGATCTGGGCTTCTACGTGCAGGAAGAACTCCTGATCAACGACCGGTTGCTCTTGACGGCAGGGGTCCGCGCTGACCAGACCAGCTCCAATACCAGGGACGACAAACTGTTCTTCTATCCCAAGGCAGCCGCGTCATACCGGTTCGATTTTGAGCGCGGGATCTTCGATGGCCTCAAATTTCGGGCGGCGTACGGTGAATCCGGCAATCAGCCGTTCTTCGGCCAAAAGTTCTCGCCCCTCGATGGGACGACCAATATCGAGAGCATCCTCGGTTTCCAGGTACCCCCTGGTGGCGGTCTGCTTGGCTCTAAGGTCGTGGTCAGCGACATCCAGCCTGAGCGCCAGCGAGAGTTCGAGGTCGGGCTCGATGCGTCGCTCGCAGATGGCCGCGGGAGTGTCGAGGCGACATTCTATACTCGGCGGGTGAGCGATCTCCTCCTGGACCGGCAGCTGGCACCTTCAACGGGATTCATTCAAGAGACCTTCAACGGTGGGAAACTGCGGGTAAACGGCGTCGAGGCAGCGATCTCGATCGTCCCGATTCAGACGGCCGAGGTGAACTGGGTGTTCCGCTCGACGTTCAACCTGAACCGCAGTAAGGTCACCGAGCTACCGGTTCCCTCTTTCTTCCCGAACAACGCCGGATTCGGGCCCAACTTCGGGAACTTCCGCATCGAGGAAGGAAAGTCAGCGACGCAGCTCGCCGGGAACCTCCCCTGCGACGAGTTTCCCGGTACCGAGGGGTGCGTCGCGGGCGGCACGTTCATCGGCCAGGTGGGTGAAGCGAACCCCGATTTCAGGGCGTCCTTCACCAATGACATCTCATGGAAGAACCTCAACCTGTTTTTCCTGTGGGATTGGCAGCAGGGAGGCGACATTGTCAACCTGACGCGGCTGCTCTTCGACGCCGGCTCGAACTCGAAGGACTGCACGTATACAGGTGATCCTGCGACCGATCCGTGCATCGCCCGGCTGTCGACCTTCAGCACGGATCTGCGAGTCTACATCGAGGAAGGCACGTACCTCAAGCTGCGGGAGATCACATTGTCATACGATCTGCCGCAGAGCACCGTCAGCGCACTGTGGGGTGCATTGCGGTCCGCCCGGCTCAAGGCGAGCGCGCGCAATTGGATCACCATTACTGACTACACCGGCATGGACCCCGAGGTCTCCAACTTCGGTAACCAGGCCGTCGGCCGGAACATCGACGTAGCGCCGTACCCACGCACCCGAAGCTTCTGGTTCGGCTTCGAGTTGGGGTTCTGACCATGAGAACGCAATCGAGGTCTCAGATGATGATAGAGAAAGGCAAACTGATGTGCCTCGCCGCCGCCGTTCTCGTGGCGATTGGCGGGTGCGACACGCTCACCATCCCCGATTTCAACAACCCGGGGATCGACGAACTCACTGAGAATCCGACGCGCTCCGGGGTCATCATTGCGGCCCAGGGCTTGATGGTAGGAGCCAGGAACGGTATCGGGAGCCGCGCCGGATACGTGTCGGAGCTCGGAATCTTTGGGCGGGAGTCGTACAACTTTGACCCGTCCGACCCACGGTTCATTACCGCGCTCCTCCAGGGCCCCCTGGATCCGGGCGGGAACGCGTTCGGCGGAGCCCATTGGGTCTTCCGCTTCCAAAACATCCGCAATTCCAACATCGTGCTGAACGCTGTGGATGCCGCGGCAGATGCGTTTACGACTGAGGAGCAGGAAGCTATCCGAGGCTGGGCAAAGACATTCCAAGCGCTGGACTTCCTATTGGTCGTGAATACGCGCGACGACCTGGGAGCGCCGGTCGACGTTGGTGGTGAAGATCCGACTGGACCCCCGCCACCGATTGCGAGCAGGGCCGAAGTGTTCGCACACATTCTCCAGCTGCTGGACGAGGCTGAAGGTCATCTCAACGGTGCAGGGTCGTCCTTTCCCTTCCAGGTGAGTAGTGGGTTTGCGGGCTTTAGCACGCCGGCCGACTTCCTCAGTATCAACCGTGCCCTCGCGGCGAGGGTGTATGTGTACCGGGCCTCCATCGAGGGGAACTCATCGGACTGGGGCGAGGCCCTTGCCCTCCTGGACGGTGGTGAGACGTTCATCAACGATGACCCGAGTATCGACGTGGCAGGATTGAACATTGGGGTCTACCACGCGTACAGCACGTCTCCTGGGGACGTGACGTTGGCGATCTTCGATAACTCCCAACTGGTAATCGTGCCGCATCCATCCATTGTCACCGAAGCGCAGCCTGGGGATCTTCGATTGGCGCGAAAAGTCGTCGCGAATCAGAACGGCACGGTGAGCGATCAGGCATCGCTTTCGCCCGCCGTCACGACAGACTGGGCTTTCGATATCTACACGTCGCCGAGCAGCCCGGTACCGATCATCCGGAATGAGGAGCTCATACTCCTCCGCGCCGAGGCAAACCTGGGGGCCGGCAGTCCCGACGCAGCCTTGTCTGACATCAACCTGATTCGGCAGCGGTCAGGCGGCTTGCCTGCTATCGCGCTGGCGGACTGGCAAGCGTTGACTTCCGAGCAGCAACTCGATGAGCTGCTGTACAACAAGCGTTATTCCCTCTTGTTCGAGGGAGGGCATCGCTGGATCGACATGCGGCGATACAGTCGGCTCACCGATTTGCCGGTGGACCACCCGAGCTTCATGCGGTTCAGCCGGTTCCCCTTCCCGCAGCGGGAATGCGACCCGCGGGAGCCACAGCCGCCGGGCTGCACAGCTGAGCTCGGTTTCTGAACTCGGTGCAGGACACAGACGTGCATTCTACTCACCCCCGCGGTGCCCTGGCACCGCGGGGGTGTCGTTCGTATTGGTGAAGCGAGCTCTCGAGAGACGGTGGCGTGAAACCCGCCAAGCCGTTCAGAACCATCTTTCCCATACGCGGTAACAAACGTATTCTCCGTAGGACGAAGGATTTGAACGGGGCAACCTTGCATCGACCCTTGGCCTTGGCCGTCGCGCTTGTGAGTTTGGCTGTCGCCGCTGCGACAGCCCAGACCCGTACCGTGGCCGGACGCGTTACCGACGCGCGTACGGACCGTCCTGTTGCCACGGGGTGGGTTGCCGTGAAAGGAACCGCGATCCGGGACGCTCTCCGCCCGGACGGTGTTTTCGTCTTACACGTGCCGCCCCGCGATGTCACCATCGTCGTGCATGCCACGGGATTTCAAGCGACGACGTTGGCTGTGCCCATCCATGAGGAAACGGTGTTCGTTGCGCTTGCGCGTGACGCCCTCGAGCTCACCGCCCTCGACGTCGGAGCAGCATCGGTTGACGGTCGGAAGAACCGCACCGCTGCCGGCGAGCTGGTGCACGTGGCCGAGATGGATCCGGCACCGACGGCGAGCGTCCCGGAGTTCCTCCAGGGTCGCGTTGCCGGCGACATCCAGGGAAACTCGGGCGTGCCTGGCGGGGACTTGCAGGTAAGGCTCCGTGGGGTGACGACGATTCTCGGGTCATCAGCACCGCTGTATGTGCTCGATGGCGTCATCGTGAGCGATGCCACGATCGGAAGCGGGTTGGGACAAATCATCGGGGGACAACCGCCTGTACCCAGCCGTATCGCCGATCTCAATCACCACGATATCGAGTCTCTAGAGATCTTGAAGGGGGCGGCAGCCACGACGCTCTACGGATCGAAGGGAGCGAACGGAGTAGTCGTCATCCAGACGAAAAGAACCGGTCGGCGCCAGATCCGTTAAGGGGTACAGAGAAGGTAAGAGGGGCCGAGAAAGCGGACTATCTTCGGTCCCCCTCCAGCACGGCGGCCACCGCACCCGCCCCCCGGGGTGACGCGTCCGAGAAGGGTCCCTCCGGCAGGTCACTCACGCACATAGTAGAAGTAGTTCGACTGACTGATGGCATGCTCGATCACCCATTGGATCACGAGACCATGTTCCACTCGGATGTCCTCGGTCGTGACGCGCTCCGACGAGCCAATCGCCTCTGCTAAGACGCGTACCACGGCCCCCGGTACCAGGAGCCCCCCGGGAATCTCGAACTGCTGCGAGTTCATCGAGGTGACGGTGCCCAGGCGGAATCGGGCGCTGGATCGCAGAATGTAGATCGCCACGTCTCGCCAGTTGCGGTTGGTCACCTCTACCACGGTGCCGGTCCACTGGGGTCCCACGGTGACGACCTCGATTTCGGGCAGCCCCAGCTGACTTAAGAGCTCCCCCAGGTCTTGCACCGCTGCCGCGGCGATCCCCGTTCGGACGGCGTCTTCCGTGCTGAGGGTCACAAGGCCGCCTTCGGTGACGATCTCCGGAATCACGATCTGATCGTCGACCATCCCTTCCCCCAGGCGCGGGTCGATGCCTCGGCGGCGAACCAACGCGCCAAACTTGGCTCGCAGCGCCCGCCGGGCCGGCAGCGGTAGATCTCGCAGCCCGTTCTCCTGAGACATGCCCGCACCGATGGAGGCGTCAGGCCTCATGAAGACCGAATCTCCCGCCAGCGCCACCAGCGCCGCTGCCCCCCAGGCGTTGTCGGTCACCAACACATAGACGGGCACATCTGCAGCGTCGATGTCGGCGACGATGAGCTGCGCCGCATCAAACCGGCCACCCGGTGACTGAATCTCGAGCACCAGCGCGCTGCCCGGGCCTTCCGCCGCCACATGAAGGGCTCGTTCGACGACCCGCATGGCGTCGAGGCCCACGGGGCCCCGCAGGTGGACGTGGTACACCACCGGGTCCTGCGCGGGCGCCTCGGTTGCAGAGACGGCCGCTAGCACGAGGGCCGTTACAGCGAGTCGGGGAGACATGGAGTGTGTTCCATGAGTACACCGGCAGTCGGGTGTTGGTCCGGGGCTACGGTCGTGGAAGCAGACGGCGGAGGCGCCGTATCGGATTGACCTGCCAGCGTCGTCGCGCCCAATGCAAAGATCGGAGGTACTCCTCGGCAGTCTGAAACCGCTCACTGGGGTCCACCGACGCACCTTTCGCGAGATTCCTCGTCAGCGCGTCGGGGACGTCCGGACGGCGCTGCCGGACGTTCGGCTGCTGACCCGCCAGCTTGCGTGCCAGAATCGCCTCCGGTGAGCCGGTGCCGAAGGGTGGCTCGCCCGTCAGCGCGTACATTGCCGCCAGCGATAGGGAATAGAAGTCCGCGCGATGATCCACGGGCTCGCCCAGCAGCTGCTCTGGGGCGGCGTACTCGGGCGTGCCGGAACGGGCCGAGGCTCCTCCTTTCGCGTCCACGCGGCTCCCGAGAGCCATGGCCAAACCAAAATCGGTGATTTGCACGTGTCCCGTGGCGCCTTCGATGAGCAAGTTCTCCGGTTTGAGGTCGCGGTGCATGAGGCCACGTTCATGAGCGGCCCGTAAGGCATCGAGCGCTTCGTGTAAGAGATCGAACACGCGTTCCACCGGCTGGGGGCCGTGAGCCTCCACGAGACGCGCGAGACTGGTTCCCCGCACGTACTCCATAGTGTACCAGATCAGGCCCGCGCGGCCGCCGATGTCGTGCACGTTCACGATATTGGGGTGCATGAACTGCGCGGCGAACTGGGCCTCCCGACGGAAACGTTCGACCACGGCGGGATCGGCGGTGAGAACGGGATGGAGCACTTTGAGGGCGACCTCGCGCTCCAATCCCAGGTCGCGCACTCGGTAGACGCGACCGAAGCCACCGGCGCCGAGCTCTCCCAGCAGCTCGTAGTCGTCCCCCAGCGCTCGGCGCAAGCGCTTCTCCCACGCCTTCGAATCCTCGCTCTCGGCGAGCAACGGTGGAGCCACCGGGATCTGGAACTCGAAGTCACCGAGATCGGACAGGAGATCGCCGCTCATCTCCACCGCGGTCAGATAGCGGTCGCGTGGTTCCGGTCTCAGCGCGCGAACGATCAATCGCTCGAGGGCTCCGGGACAGGCGGGTCGCAGCTCCCGCGGCGACACAATCTGCTGCGGATCGCGCGCAGGCTCCTGTCCGGTGACCGCCAAGTAGAGCAGGGCCCCGGCCGAGTACACGTCACTGGACGGATCTCCCACGTCGCCGCTTCGGACTTCGGGGGCCATGAACGGTTCGCTGTCGGGATCGATGAACGTGACGAGATCGAGGCAGTGACTGGCGTACCGCAAATCGGTGACGATATTCCGTCCCGTAGTCTCGAGCATCAACACGTCCGGAACGAGCCGGCGGACGACGATCTGGTGTGAGTGCACGTATTCCAGCACGCTACTCAGCTCGCGAGCGAGACCGAGCACGCTCGGGATGGGGCGCGGCCCGCGGCGGACGGCATCCCAGAGGCTCTCGCCGTGGATCCACTTGGTCATGCGGTAGTGCCAGTCACCGCGAATCCCGGCGGAGAAGACGGGCCGCAAGACCGGATGGTCGAGGGAAGCGAGTAGCTCCGTCTCGCAGAGAAACCATTGGCGCGTCGGGCTCTCGGGTGCGAGGTGGACGCGCAGGGCGACACGCCGCTTGAGCACGTTGTCTCGAGCGACGAACAGGGCGCGCACCGGGGACGCTGCCACCAGCTGCTCGACCGCGGCGATGTCTGTGAAGACCGTGCTGGCTTCGTCGAACAGGCCGACGCTATCGATTTCCGGTGAGATGAGCGATCCCATGCTTGCCGCCTCGGTGGTCACCCTTCCAAAATAACGATCCTATGACTCGTCTTCCCATGCGCGCCATCACGATCTCGGCCCCCGGCGGGCCCGAAGCGCTCACCGTCACCGAAGTCCCGCGACCCGCCCCGGGCTCGGATCAGCTCCTGGTACGAGTGCACGCCTGTGGTGTGAACCGGGCTGACCTCCTGCAGCGGATGGGCCGCTATCCCGCACCGCCTGGTGCCCCGCAGAACATACCGGGTCTCGAGTTCGCCGGTGCAGTGGAAGTGGTGGGGCGTCCGGATCTGGGCTGGGAGGTCGGAGAGCGGGTGATGGGAATCGTTGCGGGTGGCGGGTACGCCGAGTTCGTCGTGATCCCGGCGGCGCAGGCGTTGCGCGTTCCGGAGCGCGTCTCGTTGGAAGAGGCGGCGGCCGTCCCCGAGGCATTCGTGACCGCGCACGATGCGCTCGTTCACCGGGCCAGCCTCCGCGCCGGCGAACGGGTTCTCGTCCACGCGGTGGGAAGTGGTGTCGGCCTGGCGTTGCTGCAGCTTGCGAAGGTCGCTGGTGCCACGGTGGCGGGATCGTCCCGGACGACCCAGAAGCTGGAACGGGCGGAGGCGTTGGGGTTGGATCGGGCCATCCTGGTCGAGGGCCCGTTCACGCCGCCTGACGACCTCTGCGACTGGGCGGATGTGATCGGCGACCTGGTCGGAGGCCGGTACTTGCCTGGCAATCTGATGGCGGCGGCACCTCGAGGTCGCATCGTCGTGATTGGGCTCACCGGCGGACGCACGTCGGAGATCGACCTCGGCCGGCTCCTCGTGAAGCGTGTCACCCTCGTGGGAACCGTTCTTCGCACCCGCTCGTCGGAAGAAAAGTCGGCCCTCGCGCAGTCGTTCGCGGCAACGGTGCTCCCGCTCTTCGATCAGCGAAAGGTGTCCCCCGTGCTGGATCGCGTGTTCCCCGCATCGGCCGCGTCCGAGGCCCACCGCTATATGGAAGAGAACAGAAACTTCGGTGCCATCGTCTTGAGCTGGCAAGCCGGTTGAAACCGCCTTTCGACGTTCCAGGGCGGCAGCTAAGTTGCGCCCGGATGCCCTACCTCCATCTTCGGGATCTGCAGTCTGGCGAGAGCCACGAGTTCGACTCGGCTGAAGTATGCCGGACCGCTGCCGGGCACGGCTTCGCCGTCCCCATCCCGCTACTGGTGCCGCTGGTTCCTCCGGAGGCCCGCGCGGAGCTTGGCCTTCAGTAACAGCCCGCCGTCCCGCCTGGCGGCTTCGACCCTCGTGGCCTATGCGGCGCCTGCCGTGGTGCTCGCCGCCCTCGGGCTCACGTTCTACGTCTACCTCCCGAAGTTCTACGCGGACACCATCGGGATCGACCTGACGGTGTTGGGTGCGATCGTGCTCGTATCCCGCTTGTGGGATGCGGTGACTGACCCTGCCATCGGCGCCCTGTCCGATCGCACACGGTCGCGTTGGGGACGGCGCCGACCGTGGATGGCCCTCGCTGCCATTCCTCTCGCCGGCTCGTTCTATTTTCTCCTCACCCCACCGGCGGCAACGGGCGCATCGGCGATCACGCGCTTCACCGTTCTGGCGTTCGTGTTTTTCCTGTGCTGGACGATGGTGGCCGTCCCGTATGAGTCCCTCGGTGCAGAGATCTCTTTCGACTACGACGATCGCAATCGATTGTTCGGTGCGCGGGAGGCAGCGGTGCTGGTGGGCACCCTCGCCGGATCGGCGCTGCCGGCGCTATTCGAGCCCGCAGCGACCAGCGCGATGGGCGGGTACGGGTTATTGGGAATCGTATATGCCGTCGCTGCGGCGGTCTTGATCGGCTGGTGCGTCAGGTTCGTGCACGAACGGCGCTGGGCCGAGGAACAACGTCCGCACGGCAACCCATGGCGCAATCTCAAGCCGCTTTTTGAGAACCGTCCGTTTCTCGTCCTTCTGGTGGCGTACACCGTCTGGTCTCTGGGCGGCGCCATCGCGGCCACCGTGATCCTGTTCTACGTCCAATACGTCTTGCGGAGTAACCTCGGGCCGCTCTTTCTGGTGCTGTACCTGGGCCTCGGTTCGCTGTTCCTGCCGGTCTGGGTGCGGCTCGCTCAACGCTGGGAGAAGAAACCCGCCTGGCTGTTGGCGCTCGGCGTCAATACGGGAGCCTTCGCCGGCGTAGCGTTCCTCGGCGAAGGGGATGCCCTTCTGTTTGGGATTCTGGTCTCCTTTTCCGCCGTTGGTCTCGGGGGTGCGTTGGCGATTCCTCCCTCCATGCAAGCCGACGTGATCGACTATGACCAGTGGAAGTCGGCGATGCGACGCGAGGGACAGTACATCGGGATGTGGGCCCTCGCCAAGAAGCTCGCCATGGCCGTTGGAGCGGCCGTGGCGTTCCCACTCCTGGATCTGGCCGGTTACGCCGGCGGACTCGAAGTGCAGCCACCGGCGGCGGTAGCGACTCTCAGGGCGCTCTACGTCGGAGGCCCGATTGCCTGTAATCTGCTGGCCATCGCCGTGGGCTCTCTCTATCCTATCACCCGAGCCGTTCACGAACGAATCCGCTCCGGAATTGTGATTCAGCAGGAGACCGTGTGACGCAACCGCGCCGAACTCCGACTCCACGGGAGCCACGCTCGCCGCGACAGCATCGCCGCACCGTGTTCGTGATTCCCCACACCCATTGGGATCGCGAGTGGTATGAACCGAGCGTTCGATTCCGGCAGCGGCTCGTCGAAGTGATGGATTCGGTGATCGGGCTCCTGGAGCGTCACCCAGACTTCAATCGCTTCCTGCTCGACGGTCAGTGCATCCTGCTGGAGGACTATCTGCAACTGCGGCCGGCCGAGCATGAGCGAATCGAGCGGTTGGCTCGCCACGGCAAGCTGCTCCTCGGTCCATGGTACGTGCTGGCAGACGAGATCTTGTCCTCTGACGAGGCCCTTGTGCGCAACCTCCTGGTCGGCACCCGTGTGGCGCGATCGTTCGGGCACCGCCTCGACGTGGGGTACAGCCCTGACGCGTTTGGCCATCCAGCTTCGCTCCCGACGATTCTCGCCGGCTTTGGGATCCGTCGCGCGGTCATGTGGCGCGGCTACGGTGGGGAGCTCGGCCAGGATGGTGATCTGTTCCGTTGGGCGGGGCCGGACGGAGCGGTCGTTCTCGCGCATCACCTTCCGCCCGCCGGGTACGAGGTGGGCGGAGCGCTCCCGGCCGAGCGCCGGAAACTCGGGGCACGGTGGACGGAGATCCGTCAGATGCTCTTGCCTCGAGCGGGCGAGCGTCCACTGCTCCTGCTGAATGGTGCGGATCATCATGCGCCGCAAGCCGGGCTGAGCCGAGTGCTGGGTGGGCTACGGCGTGTCGCACCAGAGTTCCGGTTCGTCGTCGGATCGCCGAGTGATTATTTCGACGCCCTCCCGACGGTCGACGATGTTCCGAACGTCGAGGGCGAGCTGCGATTCTCGTACCGCTACACCTGGACCCTCCAGGGCGTGCACTCCACGCGACCGCGGCTGAAGGCAGCCATTGCGGAAGGTGATCGGTTGTTAGTGCGGTGGGCGGAACCGCAAACGGCGTTGGCCGCGGCCACCGGTCACGCCGATCGGCGATCCCTCCTCGATGCGGCGTGGCAGGACCATCTGCGCAATCACTTCCACGATTCGCTTGCAGGAACCGTCGCCGATGAAGTGGCTCGGGACGTCGCGAGGCGCGCGTCGCACGTCGTGGTGCAAGCACGGGGACTTGCCGATGACGCGCTCCACGATCGGCTGGGACAGGATCGTGCCCGCGCCCGCCGACACCCCGAGCGGTGGGAGCCGTCGTTGATCGTGGTGAATCCGTCTGCATATCCCCGATCCGGTGTCGTCGAGACGACACTCACCGTATTCCGGAGGCAGATCGTGATGGGTCCCCCGGCCCCCAAACGGCGGCCAGAGGGAACATCATCACCCAATCCGCCCAGATTGCTCGACGCGCGTGGCGCGCCTGTGCCGCTGCAGGTGTTGGATCGGTTCGAGACATACGAGCGGCTGGACAGTCCCGATCATTACCCCAAACAGGACGAGGTGGTCGCGTATCGGGTCGCCTTGCGGAGTGGAACCGTTCCCGCTCTCGGTTTACGCTCGTATGGCGTCGATGAAGGTCGCCCGAAGTCGCCGGTCGCCGATTTCGTCGGAGCCGGGCGGGGGCGTCTCTGGAGTGCGTGGTGCCGGCTGTCGGCGGGTGCGGGCGGCGGCTTCACCCTGCAGGTTCGGAAGGGCAAACGAACCTTCGAGCATCTCGGCCTCATCGAAAGCGAAGGAGACGAGGGGGACACCTACACCTTCGAGCCCACACTCGAGAACGCTCCCGCTCCGGCCAGCTGGAGTCGACCGCGGGTGCGGTGGCGGGGGCCCCTCATCGCGGTCCTGGCTCGGGAGTTTCAACTCGGGGAGCGGGTGCGGGGAACGCTGAGCGTCCGTCTCGATGCAGCATCGCGCCTGATACGCGTCGTGGTGGAAGGTGAGAATCGAGCCGGGCAACACCGGCTGCGTGTGCTGTTCCCCCTGCCGTGGTCCGTCGCCGGTGTGCCCCACGTGGCCGACATGCAGTACGGGCCGGTCGTTCGCACGCGACGGGAGTACGACACGCGGGATTTCGTACGGGAGTGGCCGGTCGCGACGGCTCCCCTCCATCGCTACGTCAGCGTCCCTGGCGGACTCACGGTTTTCCCCCGAGGCCTGTTCGAGTACGAGCTCAGAGCAGATGGTGTGCTCGCCGTCACCCTCTTTCGCGCGGTCGGTGAGCTCTCGCGAGAGGACTTGGCCGCGCGACCGGGTCATGCGGCGTGGCCCGCGGCGACTCCAGACGCGCAGGAGCTCGGTCCCTTCCGTGCGGAGCTCGCGCTCGCCATGGACACGGTGGGGCCGGAGAGCTCTGCCGACCGGTGGGACGCTATCGAACGGTTGGCCGAGGAGTTTCACGCGCCACTGGCGGGGCGCATGCTGCGTTACGGAATCGACGTTCCTCACTCGGTGGCGGGACCCGAACTGCGCGGGCGCGGTCTGGTCTTCAAGGCCCTGAAGCCGGCCGAGGCCATCGACGGCATGGTACTCCGCTGCGTGAACGTATTGGATAGGCCCACACGCGGTCAGTGGGCGCTTCCGTTTCGGGGCAAGCGAGCATTTCGGGCACGGCTCGACGAGAGTCGTGTGGCCGACGCGCGGCTGGAACGAAAGGGCCGAGCGATCTGGTTCGACGCGAAGCCTCGGGAGGTCGTGACGATCGTGGTGGAATACGGGGAGCGGGGGGCAAGCAGCAGGAAGCGCTAGGCACGTGTGCTCGGTCGAGTGCGGGCTGGGACCAAGCGACGCGAGGCGCTCGACCGAGCCCTAACTGTCTGGCGCCCGCTTCGGGGTCCGCCAGCCGCGTCCGTCCCTTACGAAACGTCGGCGACACTTGACCTAGTGAGGCGAATCCGCCGGGGTCGGGGCTGGACCGCCGGGTCCATCGCGTCGCGCATCCCGTCCCCCAGGAGATTGCAGCCGATCACGGCCAGGACCAGTGCGAGGCCGGGAAAAGTGGCGATCCAGGGGGCATTCACCAGGGCCTCTCGACCTTCGGCGATCATGTTTCCCCAAGAGGGGCCTGGCGCTGGGATGCCGAGTCCGAGGAACGACAAACCGGCTTCGAGCATGATCGCATTGCCCACCGCGAGCGCGGCAGCCACGATCACCGGTGTGAGGGCGTTGGGGAGCAGATGACGGCTGAGGAGTCGCCACCGGGTGGCGCCCGCGGCCCGGGCGGCGTCCACGAAGGGGCGTTCCAGCAGCCCCTTCACTTCGGCCCGCGCGAGGCGGGCCACGGTCATCCAGCCCGTGAAACCCAGAACGAGGACCACCAGCAGGAGGCTCGATTCCCACAGCGTCACCAGAGCCAGCAGGAGGACGAGACGTGGGACCGCCAAAGCCGCGTCGGTGACGGCCATGAGCAGCCGCTCCACCCGGCCACCCATCAACGCGGCGATGGATCCCACGGCCCCGCCCAAGAGTACGGAGATCGCAACGGACAGGATGCCAACGCTCAAGGAGATGCGGGTCCCGTAGACGAGGCGGGCGAAGAGATCTCGGCCGAAGCGGTCCGTGCCCAGCCAGTGGAGGATCCCGTCGGGCCCGGTAGCGAACGGCGGGAGGAATCGGGTACGCAGAATATCCGCTTGTGCTAGGGGGTCCATGGGCGCGATAACGGGTGCGAGAAGGGCGATACCGGCCAGTGTGCCCAGAATGGCGAGTCCCGTCGCCGCCCGGGTGTCACGGAGCAAGCGTGCGCTCGCCATCACGCTTCCTCCCGTCGCAACCGTGGGTCTGCTGCCACGTACATGATGTCTGCCAACAGATTCCCGAGGACGACGAGGATCGCGAACACCGCCGTGGTCGCCATCACCACGGGGTAATCGCGGGCCCCGACGGCGCCCACCATGACTCTGCCCATCCCGGGCCAGGCGAAGATCACCTCCACGAACACCGTGCCCGAGATCAACATGGGGAGCGAGAGACCAAGGAGCGTGATGACCGGAAGGAGCGCGTTCCGGAGGACGTGCACGCCTTCCACGCGGAGAGGCAGCAGACCTCGCGCCCGCGCCGCGCGTACGAACGGTTGTCCTCGGACGTCCAGGACCGCGCCACGGGCGAAACGCGCCATGCCTGCAGACCCTATGACCGCGAGGGTGACGAGCGGAAGGGCGAGGTGCCGGAGGCGGTCCACCACGCGTTGCCAGGGGGTGAAGAACTCGGCATCCAGCGACGTGACCCCGATGGCGGGAAACCGAAGCCACTCCGGCCACCCCCATCGTGCCGCACCGTAGGAGAACACCAAGATCAGCATAATGGCGAGCCAGTATGCCGGCATCCCATAGAGCAGAAGCGTGCCAACCGTCAGACCCGTATCGGCAGCCGTCCGGTGACGCATGGCCTGGACCGCGCCAATGAAGAGGCCGGCAACATATGTTACGAGCAGCGATGTAACGGAGAGCACCAGGGTATGAGGCAGCGCATCGCCGACCACCTGCAGGACAGGCCGTTGCTGGGCGAGGCTGATACCCCAGTCGCCGCGAGCGAAGTCGGCGAGCCACGCGCCGTAACGCACGAGCAGGGGACGATCGAGCCCAAGGGCCCGTCGCGCGGCTGCCAACTCCTGTTCGCCGGCTCCCGGCCCCACCCACAGGCGGGCAGGATCTCCGGGCGCGAGGTTGATGAGCAAGAAGGTCAGGGTGACGACGGTGAGAACGACCGCCACCCCTAGGAAGATCCGACGACTGAGCTGCCGCAGCATGTGCTACTGTCGGGTTGCGACCGTAGGCTCGTCAAGGGACCCGTGGCGGCAGTCGGCGCGTCACGCCGGGCTCAGGCCACGGGTCGGCAAGCTGTTCGCCGGCGGCCTCGCCCTGATCACGGTTGCCTGTTCCCTCCCTCGAAGCGAATCGCGTCCGATGACGGTCTTCTATGCATCCGGAGCGGATCTCCAGAGCATCAATCCACTCGTAGCCATCCACCCTCTCGCCAAGGCGGTGCAGAAGCACATCTTGTTTCTGACTCTCGCACGTTACGACAGTGCCATGCGGCCGATTCCTCGCCTCGCCGAGTGGGAGTGGAACGAGGATCGGACGGTCCTGACGTTTTCCCTGCGTCTGGACGTTCGGTGGCACGACGGCATGCCCACGTCGGCCGACGATGTCCGCTGGACCGTCGAGATGGCCCGTGCACCGAAGGTCGCCTATCCGCGAGCGCGCGACCTCGAGGCGGTCACCGAGGTAACGGTGGTCGACTCTGCAACCGTCCGGATGCGCTTCCGACACACGCAGCCTACCTTTCCGGACGTGTTCACCGACCTCGCCATCCTTCCGGCGCACCGGTTTCGCGATGCTTCGCCGTCTGAGATTCGACGTGCCGAGTTCAATCGTCATCCCGTCGGGAACGGTCCATTCAGATTCGTCGAGTATCGACCGAATGAACGATGGGTCTTCCGGCGTGACGACGGATTCCCGACAGCCCTGGGACGACCGGCCATCGAACGACTGGTCATCGTCGTTGTGGATGAGCCCACCACCAAGCTCGCGGCCCTCACCTCGGGTGAGCTGGATTTCGCCGGCATCGCACCCGCACACGCGGCGTTCGTGCGGGATGATCCCGCGCTCCGGGTGATCGACTACCCGGTGCCCTTCGTCGCCGCGCTCGTGTGGAACCTCCGTCGGCCGCCATTCGACGATCCGGTGGTGAGACGGGCCATGACACTGGCCCTGGATCGGCACCTCATCGTGGACGCCTACCTTTATGGATACGGACGGGTCGCGGACGGTCCGGTGCCGCCCGAGCACCCGTGGTACGACCCGGTGGCGATCCTTCCCCACGATCCCCCCGGTGCGGAGGAGCTGTTGGAGCGGATGGGTTGGCGGGTGGGCGCAGAGGGTGTTCGTGAGCGGGCCGGTCAGAAGCTCCGCTTCGACCTCATGACGGTCGGAAGCGGGGACAATGCGCTGGAGCAGATGATCCAGGCACAGCTTGGTGCGATCGGAGTCGAGGTACGAATCCGGCAGCGGGAGCTGACCACGTTTCTCGCAGTGGCGCAGGGATCCGATCGAGACTTCGACGCGCTCGTTACGTTGATCCCCGGGGACCTCTCCCTGGGTCATGTCGGCGCGCTGTTCGGGAGCGCGCCACCTGGTCCCTTGGCATACGCTGGCTATCGCAACCCGCAGTTCGACGCGGCCCTCGAGCGAGCGAGCCGGGCAACCACGAGTCGCGTGCTCCGAGACGCATGGCGCGACGCCCAACGCATCCTGGCCGCCGACCACCCCACCACCTGGCTCTATCACGCTCGCGGACTCCAGGGCGCTGCGGCCCGAATCGCGGACGTTGAGGTCGATCTGCGGGGGGAGTTGGCGTCGGTGGCGCGCTGGCGTCCCCGGTCGGGAAGCGGCCGGTGAGCGTTCTGGCACGGGCTCCGGTGCGCATCGACTTCGCGGGCGGCTGGACCGACGTCGACACGTTTGCCAAGGAATCCGGCGGTGTCGTGACCAACGCTGCGATCACGTTGTACACCACCTCCGAGCTCTCGCTGGGTGGGAACCGCATCCGGCTGCACGCCGAGGATCTCGGGGATCATGTCAGCCTTGGCTCACCGGCTGAGATCGTCTACGACGGGAAGTTGGACCTGCACAAAGCCGCGCTCAACATGCTTCCGGTGACGGGCGGGATCGAAATCCTCACCAGGTCGGAGGCACCTGCCGGATCGGGGTTGGGTGCGTCGGGTGCGCTCGACGTGGCGCTCGTTGCCGGGCTCGCCACGTGCCGCCGCGAGGTGTACGACCCGGAAGATCTGGCCGAGCTGGGGTATCATCTGGAGGCGGTGGAGCTGGGCCTTCTGGGAGGACGGCAGGATCAATACGCGGCGGCGCTGGGTGGTTTCCACGAGTTCCGGTTCGAAGGAGAAGCCGTGGTGTGTCGCCCTCTCTCCATCGCTCCCACTTCCGCACGGGATCTGCGGGAGCATCTGCTCCTGGTCTACACCGGTCAGTCTCACTTTTCGTCCGCCACCCACGAACGGGTCTGGGAGGCGTATGCGCGAGCCGGATCGACAGTCCGGCGAGCCCTCGGGGCCATCCGCGAGCTAGGCTTGCAGGCAACGGTGGCGCTCGAGGCCGGAGACTGGAAGCAGCTCGCTGAAATCGTGGACGAGAATTGGCGCCATCAGCAGCGGTTGGATCCAACGATCTCGACATCACATGCCCAGGGGATCGAAGCCGCCGCGCGAGAGGCCGGTGCGTGGGGGTTGAAGGCCACCGGTGCCGGGGCCGGCGGATGTCTGGTGATCGTCTGTCCACCCGACAGCCGGCAGGGTGTTGCTGCGGCCACCGGAGAACGCGGCGCGCGGACGCTCGATTTCGATTTCGATTTCGGCGGTGTCGTGGTTCGAGAGTATGACGATGCTCTTGGTCACGAGTGAGCAGCTCGATGCGCGGCGTGCAGAGCTCGAGTGCACCCCCACGTTGCGAGGCCTGGCCGATCGACTGCGACGGTTCCTTCAGCCGCTGGTCGATGGTCCGATCTACGTTCCCGAGCACAAGGCCTTGCTCTCGGTCGACGGAGGTCGTTGTCCCCAGGACGGGTCGCGTCTGACGTTTGATCCACTGAGTCCCCGCGAACACCGGTGCCCTCGCTGCGGGCGGACGTACGACGACGAGCTTCACTACCGTCACTGGATTTGGCCGTACCATCTGTGGCTTTCCGAACGCGCCATTCACTGCGGCGTCTTGCACGCTCTCACCGGTGAGCCCGCCCTCGCGCTCACCGCTCGCGAGATCCTCTGCGAGTACGCCCGCCGGTATCGGGAGTATCCCAACCGTGACAACGCGCTTGGCCCGACGCGGCTCTTCTTCTCGACCTATCTGGAATCCATCTGGCTCCTCCAGGTGACCATCGCCGCCATGCTGATTCCCCGCGTGCGGGGTGACACGTTTGATGCAATGGTGCGCGAGTCGGCCGCGCTCATCGGGTCGTTCGACGAAGGTCTCTCCAACAGGCAGGTGTGGAACAACACCGCGCTCGTGGCGGCGGGTCTCTGGCTCGACGACGAGCAGCTGACAGGGCGCGGGCTCGACGGTCCCCATGGGCTTCGGTCGCAATTGCGCCGCGCCGTGACGGGGGAAGGACTCTGGTTCGAGGGCGAAAACTATCATTTCTTCGCTCTCCGGGGATTCCTCCTCGCCGCCGAGCTGCTCCGTCAGGCAGGGGTCGATCTCTATGCCGATGGTGAGCTATCCGGTCGTCTCGCCGCGATGTACGAGGCACCGCTTGCGACGATCCTACCCGATCTGACGCTGCCTGCCCGAGGGAATGCGCCGTACGGCGTGTCCATCCTGCAGTCCCGGTTCGCCGAGCTGTGGGAGCTGGGTTGGGCCCGAACGGCCTCCCGGCGGGTCGAGAGCGTTCTCCGCCAACTCTATGCTCAGGAGGCTCCCGATGCGGCCGACTCGGGATTCGTGGAGATCGCGGAGCAGGAACACAACAGGCCAGCCGAGCGCCTTGGGCGCACGCGTCTGGGATGGAAGGCTCTTCTCTGGATGAAGCCGTCGCCACCGAACGCACCAACGTCAGAGTGGCAGCGCGGCGCGTGCCTGCTGCCCCGGGCGGGGCTCGCCGTCCTCCGGCCGGAAGCCGCACGATACGTCAGCGTGGAATGCGGGGCGCGTGCTGGCGGGCACGGTCACCCGGATTTGCTCCACCTGACGTTGTATTGGGGAGCGCCGCTTCTCGTGGATCCGGGCACCGGTTCGTACGTCTCTCGACAGCTTCATTGGTATCGATCCACGCTGGCGCACAACGCCCCGGGTGTGGCGGGTGTGGGGCAGCAATCGAGCGACGGCTGGTGTGCGGCCTTCGACCAAGTCGGCGAGTGGGGCTGGTGCCGCACGGTCGGTCGGGACCTCCTTGGTCGCGGCCACGACGTAGTGCGCTCTGTCATCGCCGGGCCCCGCTACGTCTTGGACGTGATCGAAGTCGGCGGGAGCAGCCAGGTGGATACCGACCTCCCGATTCATGCGCTCCCGCGTGTCGACGCGCCCACGCAACCCCGCCGGTCGACCCAGCTCTCGCGTGATGGAGCGCACGGACACGAGCATGGGTACGACGCCATCACCGACGTCCACGAGGTGTCCGCGACCGGTGATGACGATCTTGCCTTCCCGTGTGGAGACCGCCTTACGGTGCACATAATGCCGCGCGAGAGCGAGCGCATCTTCTTGGCGGAAGCACCGGGGCCGTCGGATGCGCGCCTGGCGGAGGGTGCTCCCACGCCGTTCCTGCTCCGCCGCGCAGCCGGTCCCGGCGCATGGGTGCAATGTTACGCGCCCACCGGCTCCGGTGTTGCCCGCCTCCGAGCCGTCGGGGACGAGATTCACATCCTCGACTCGCATGGCAACGCCGACCGCCTCGCAGTGAGTGAGACCGAGTGCCGTATCGTCGATGTGTCGGGGAGAATGATTCGCCTTGCCGGGGCGCGCCAAGCCCCATCGCCCGCACCGGCTCGCCACGTTGAGCCGGCGGTGCATGTCCTGTGTCCGCGCCTCGAGCGAGTACCGGATGTCGATCAATGGGAGCGACGTGTGCGGGCCGAACACATCGTGCACCTCGATGCCCGCCACTACAGGCAGTCGGAACGAGAGCACGGCAGCCACGGTCCCTTCGTTGCTCGGGTGGCGATCTGTGCCGCCGGACACCAGGTGTGCTTTGCGGCAAACGTCACCAAGTCGGTCCTCCAGTTCCGAAGCGCCGATGCCGTCGACACGCGCCTCGACAACGAACCGCCAGACATCCATTCGGACGGCGTGCAATGCTATCTGGATGTGGGCGGATGGCAGGGGTACCTCGCCGTCCCCGAGCCGTCATCCAACGAGGTGCGGGTCATGCCGGTGGCTGGGACGGCGGGCGATGCCTCAAGGGTGAGCGGGACATGGTGTCGCACCGACAGGGGGTACCGCATCGTGGTGACGGTGAATACGGGCCGGGAAGTCGCATCCGGCACCACGTTTCGCGTCAACTTCGTTGTCAACGAGATGTATCCGGAGCGAGTTCGGCGAGCCGGTCAACTGGCGCTGGCCAACGGCGGTGGTTTCGTATATCTGCGTGGCGACCGGGAATCCCCGTGGCTGGCTGCAGAGGCGGTGGTGGCGTGAAGCTCGTCGTGGTGTTGTGCCGCACGCAAGATCTGGTGAACATCGCTGGAGTCGTGCGGTCGATGAAAAACTTCGGTCTGGGCGATCTCAGACTGGTGGCGCCGGCAGAGTACGACGCTCGTCGCATCGAAGGCATCGCTCACGGCACGGCCGATCTCCTCAAGCGTGTCTGCTTCCACGACGCGCTGGACCGGGCACTGGCCGACTGCACCTTGGTCGTGGGGCTGACCGCACGGCAACGTAGCGTGAAGCGGAATGTTCTGCGACCGAGGGCGGCGGCGCCGGAGATGCTCCGTGCGGCTGCGGAAGGGCGGGTTGCCATGGTGCTGGGCCCCGAAGACCGCGGCCTCTCGAATGACGAACTGGACCGCTGTCACCGGACGGTCACCATTCCCACGAGCGGATACCAAGCGTTGAACCTGGCGCAGGCGTTCACCGTGATGGCCTATGAG
Organism: Gemmatimonadota bacterium; assembly: GCA_039591615.1. Classification (GTDB taxonomy): domain Bacteria; phylum Gemmatimonadota; class Gemmatimonadetes; order Gemmatimonadales; family GWC2-71-9; genus JBDHDH01. The sequence goes on from JBDHDH010000040.1 coordinate 21,530, forward strand.
TTGTTTCTCGCCAGAGGAGTCCCCCAGTTCAAGCAGCCGCGACGTGCGGCGCCGCCCGCCAGCCAAGAGCAGTTGGAGCAACTCTTCCGCGACGCACAGACAGCTCTCGAGGCCGTCGAGTTCTTCAAGACGCACAACCCGACAAGCATCATGCGTACGGTGCGAGAGGTGGTACACCGCACTCCCCTCGATGCGCGAGAAGCCAAGCTCCTACGAGCGATGTGCATCGAGGTGGTGAAATACCTCCACCGAGTCGGTGTGAAGTGACGATTCCTGGGTTCACGTCTACCGGAAGCAAGCGTCCCGAGGCGCTCTTCGGGACAGATGAGCGTGGCGTGCCGAGCCGGATGACCAGGGCCAGCGGATGCCGTTGCTGGGACGAGCAGGGCCGGGAGTATCTCGACACCGTCATGGCACTCGGGGCCGTCGCGCTCGGGTATGGCCACCCGGCGGTCGTGGCCGCCGTGGAGCGGGCGGTTCGAGACGGTATCGTGGGAGGTCTCTCACCGACGCTCGAGGAAGAGGTCGCGGAGCGGCTCGCTGCCGTCATTCCCGGTGCCGAGTCGGTGCGCTTCTTCAAGACCGGCGCCGAGGCGGTCGCAGCCGCGGTGCGCATCGCGCGGGTGGCGACCGGGCGCGACCAGGTGGTGACCTGCGGGTACCATGGCTGGCTGGACTGGTGCGTCGATGAGCCGGGTGTTCCCGCGGCGGTCCGCGAGCTTCGCACCGCCGTCCCGTTCAACGATCCATCGGCCCTGCGATCCATCGCGCCGAGAGAGCCGGCCGCGATCGTTTTAGAGCCGATCGTCGAGGACGCTCCAGCGGTACAGTGGCTGGCGACCGCGCGGGAGACCGCTACCCAGTGCGGCGCGGTCCTGATCTTCGACGAGATCAAGACGGCGTTTCGGATCGCCACGGGAGGGGCGGCAGAGCGGTACGGGGTGGTGCCGGATCTCGCCGTCGTCGGAAAAGCGCTGGGGAACGGGATGCCCCTCGCAGCGGTCTGTGGTCCGCGCGATCTCCTGAGCGCTGCCACCCGTACCTGGATCTCTTCGACGCTTGCCACCGAGTGTGCGAGCCTCGCCGCGGCCAAGGCGGTGATCGAAACGTTCGAACGGGAGTCCGTGCCCGTCCACCTGGCTGAAGTTGGCACGGTCCTCTGGCATGGGCTCGAGCGCCTGGCCACCGCATATCCGGACGTGATCGAAGGGATACGGGGCGTACCCCAGATGTGCTTCCTTCGCTGGCAGACCGAGCAGCTCTCGTCGGCCGTCGCCACCGAAGCTGCCGCGCGAGGTCTCCTGTTCAAGCGGACGGCCTACAACTTCGTTTCGCTGGCCCACACCCTCGAGATTGTCTCGATGATCGTCGATCGATTGCAGGCGGCTCTGGACGAGGTGCGGCGGACATGTTGATTGACGTCCACGCGCACTTCTACTGCCCGCACTCCAGCAGGGCCGATTGGCAGGAAGTGAACGAACGGCGTCTCGCGGCGGGACAGCGCATTGGGATCACGGCCCATGTCGCTTCGATCCTCGGCACGTGGGGACGCCGCTCGCCCACGTATTTCCCATCCCCCGAAGACCTGCGCCACGCCAATGACGAGATGCTGGAGCTTCAGCGTCGGCACCGCGGCCTCGTGTTCGGGTACTGCGTGATCAACCCCAACTACACCGAACGCGCGCTGCTCGAGATCGACCGGTGTCTGGCCGCAGGCATGATAGGGGTCAAGCTGGCCGCGAGCCGCCGCGCCAACGATCCACTTCTGGACCCCATCGCCCAGCTGGCCGGCGAGCGGGGAGTGCCAATTCTCCATCACATCTGGCAGCACCGGCGGCGTGACTGGCCCGGGCAAGAGGCGTCCGATGCCGCAGAGCTCGCGGAGCTGGCAGTCAGATGTCCGGGGACCCAGTTCATTCTCGCTCACTTGGGGGGTGGCGGCGATTGGGGTCATAGTCTCCGAGCCGTCGCGTCGATTCCGAATTGCTGGGTGGATCTCTCGGGGAGCGGCCTCGACCCGGACATGATCGATCGGGCGTTGGAGGTGGTTGGCCCTGGGCGACTGCTTTGGGGTGCGGACCTCACCCTCGACACCGGATGGGCGAAACTCCGCTATCTCGAGTCCCTTGGCCTGGACGCGACGGCTGTGGCGGCTGTGCGGTACGCCAACGCGCAAGCCATCTTCCCGCTCGCAGCCTTCGATGCCGATGACTGACGTCGCCACGTTCGTCGGAGCGTATCCGTACCGGTACCTCACGCACTGCGACGCCCAGTGGCTTCTTGCGCAGATGGACCGTCTCGGGGTCGGACGAGCGTGGGTGGGTCATCTTCCATCGATCATGCTGAAGGACCCCGCACCCGGGAACGCTGCGCTGATCCACATGGTCGAGGGGCATCGGGACCGGCTGTTCCCGGTGCCGCTCCTCCATCCCGGACTTCCCGGCTGGCGCCAGGACCTCGAGCGCGCGCTCGACGAAGGCTCGCCGGCGATTCGACTCTTCCCCCAATACCAAGGACTGGACCCGGCCGGCCCATCCGTTCGTGCGGCCTTCGCCGCACTCGGGCAGGCCGGTGTGCCCGCTGTGCTGACCGTGCGATTGGAAGACGGCCGGCAGCGCCACCCTCTCGATGTCGCCGGGGACCTACCGGCCGCCGCAGTCCGAGCCCTCATCCGGAGCGCCCCGACGGCAAAGGCCATCGTCACGCACGCAGACCGCCCGTTCGTCGAAGAGGTTCACTTCGGCCTCACTCCTGACGAGGCCGCGCGGGTGATGTGGGACATCTCGGGACTCTGGGGCCCGCCGGAGGATCACCTGCGGCTGGTGCTGGAGACCATCGGTGATGACCGGTTTGTACTCGGCACCGGCATGCCACTCCGGATTCCCGATGCGGCGTTTGCCAAGCTGGATCTCCTCGACGTCTCGAGCGACGCCAGGGAGGGAATCCTCGGTCGGACCCTACACCGCTGGCTGGAAGGCCGGTGACCGCCGAGCTGCGCCGAAGACTCGAACACCGGGTAATTCCCGCGGTTCCGGTGCCATTCGGCGAGAACCACCAGATCGACGGAGCGGCACAGGCGACCTACGTGCAATGGATGGCTGCGCAACCCGTCGGGGCCGTGGCAATCTGGGCACATACGGGTCGCGGGCTCTTGCTATCGGATGAGCAGCGCGCGTTGGTCCTCGCAGCGTGGCGGGAGGGATTGGGGGACGTACCGGTTCTGTGCGGCGTTGGGGTTCCCAAGGACACCCACCTTCCGTCTGCCTCCAAGGCGCGCACCGATGCCGTCATCGAGGCGACGGTCCGTCTCGCCGAGGATGCCCGGCGCGGTGGCGCGGATGGCGTGCTCGTCCACCCGCCGACGGTCCTCCGCGGTCTGCGTGACGTGCACCCGAGGGTGATAGCACTCCATCAAGCGGTCGCCGACGCGGGGCTCCCGGTCATTGCCTTCTATCTGTACGAGCGTGCCGGCGGGGTTTCCTACCAACCAAAGACCGTCGAGCTCCTTCTCGAGATCGAGGGCGTCATGGGCCTGAAGGTGGCGACCCTGGACAGTGTGATGACGTTCCAGGAACTCGTTCCCGTCATGGCGAGGCGACCGGAGTCACTCGTCATCACCGGCGAAGATCGTTTCTTGGGTTATTCGCTCATGCTCGGAGCCCGGGCGGCGCTCGTTGGGATGGCTGCGGCGTGCACGCACGCATCGGCCGCATTGCTCGACGCATGGTTTCACCGCGATCTCACGGCATTCGTCCGGCGCGCCGCGGCGCTGGACGCCTTCGCGCAGGCCACCTTCGTGGATCCCATGGAAGGGTACGTGCAGCGGATGCTCTGGGCGCTGGCGGCAGACGGCGTGATTCCGCCACGGCGTGACCCCTTCGCGCCTCCGCTGGGGCAAGGCGAACGGGAGCGTGTCGCGAAGGCGGTTCGTGCTCTCCACGGATCGTGACTCCGCTCCCATCGTGTCCCGCAGTGTCGCCGGCATGGCGCTCTCGTCTGGAGCACCTGGGGCATGCGACGCGCAACGACCCCCCACCCGACCTTTCGGCCGTCATCCGGGATGAGCTGGGAATCGACCTCACGGCCCGCTACGCCGGCATCTCCATCCCCCATCCCTTCGGCAAGGCGTCGGGCCAACTCTCCTGTACGGTACCTCAGATCGAAGCCGACGTCGGGGGTGGCATCGCCTTCGTGGTGCTGAAGACGGTGATCGCCGAGTCCGCGGCCGGGGAACGGACGATGGATGAGTGGGCGCTGCCTGAGACCAAGATGCGCGTCGAGCGCCGTGCCGCGCCCGACGGGCGGGTGGGCTGGACCGTGACGTGGAAGGGACGGGGCTGGGCGGGCTCCCTCGAGGAATACGTGCAGTTCTTCCAGCAATCGCTGGAGGCCGCCGAGGCTCGCGATGTGCCGATCGTGCCATCGGTGAAGTACCACCTTCCGCCGGAGGGGGAGGCGTTTCGTCCCGACGAGTACTTCCACACCACGAAGCGCCTGCTGGAGCTGTGGGAGCGGGCGGGCTGCGGCGGTCCGATGGTGCTCGAGAAGGATTTCAGCCCGACGCTGGCGGGCGACCAACGCGCGGGACGCCCGGAAGACGTGCTCCGTTGGCTTCAGGCTGTTCCTGCTTTGATCACCCGAGCAGGCGAGGGACGGGTGCGGCTCGGGGTCAAAGTGATGAACGCACTCTTCGATGACGAGTTCCAACTGGCGATGGTGCGCACGTTGAGCGAGCGCGCCGACCCGCCGCCGGCCTTTCTCGTGGTGTTCAACCGCCTCTTCGACCCAGGGCGCGGCGTTGCGTTCGGCGGCTGGGAGCTCAGCGACCGGAACCTGCGGGTGCTCGATGCTCTTTGCACAACCGGCCAGCCGCTGCCTCCGCTCTCGGCGACGGGGAACATTTGCTCGGGACGCACGATGCTGGAATACGCCCTCCGCGGATGCGAGAACGGCCAGGTCCACACGTTCTTCCAGCTCCCGCTCTCAGCGTACACGGGGTTGGGTGGGAGCCGGACCGGACGAGCCCTGCATACGCTCATGCTGCATCCGACCGAGGGCATCGCAGTGTGGCTGAGGCATCGGCATGAAGCCGGACAGCTCGAGACGCGGGACGGCCTCGTGCATTTCCTCGACCTCGTGGAAACGGCGCGCACCCAGCGCGGTCCGGCAAGCCCGGCTCCGCGCTCCGGCGGGGTTCCACCCAAGATCCGCCCATCCATCGATCCGCGCCCTTGAGTCTCAGCCCCATCGTGGCGGCTCGTCTCTATGACGTGATGCTGCCTCTCCGTGCGCCGTTCGCGATTTCGGGAGGAGTCATGGAGCAGCGCCGCTCCCTCGTGGTGGAACTGGAGGATCGGGACGGGCGTCGCGGTCTGGGCGAGTCTGCACCGTTCGAAGCCCCGTTCTATTCCGGTGAGACGTTGTCGTCCGCCCGTGCCTGCCTATCGGAGTGGTTGCTGCCTCGAATCGTCGGGCAGGCCGTGGCAACGGCGCAGGCGCTCGACGACCGCCTGACGGCCGGTGTGGTGGGTAATGCGATGGCGCGGGCCGGCGTCGAGACGGCGTGGTGGGATCTCCGGGCGCAGCAGACCGGCGTGCCCATGTCGCACCTGGTGACCCGTCGCCTGGCGGAGCTCGGCGTGGTGGGAACTTGGTTGGAACGACGAGACCGAGTGGAGTGTGGGGTGGCGCTCGGCATCCCCGATGGTGGCGATGTCCAACAACTACGACACGAAGTCCACGACGCCCTCCGTCACGGGTATCGACGCCTCAAGCTCAAGATCACTCCGGGGTGGGATGAGGAGCCCGTCAGGGTTGCACGCGACGTCGTGCAGCAACTCGATCTCCATATCCCGATCACCGTGGATGCCAACGGGGCGTATGATCTACGGCGCGACTTCGCGGCACTCCGGCGGCTGGACGATCTCTGGGTGCTCTTCATCGAGCAGCCCGTCCCGGCGGACGCACTCTGGGATCTTCGGGAGCTCTCGCAGTCGTTCCGCACCCCTATCTGCATCGATGAATCGCTCACGTCCGAACGGGTTGCCCGCCAGATTCTCGCCATGGGTGGGCCGCAGGTCTGGAACATCAAAGTGCAGCGCGTGGGCGGGCTGGAGCAAAGTTGCCGCATCTATGCTCGGGCGGCGGAAGCCGGCGTGCGGGTGTGGGGCGGAACGATGCCGGAAACCGGACTGGGCGCGCAGGCCATGCTCGCGTTGGGGTGTCACGGAGGGTTTGTGTTCCCCTCTGATCTGGAGCCAAGCGAACGCTGGTACGGAGCCGGAATCGATCTCGTCGAGCTGGTGATGGATCGGAATGGGACGATGCCGGTACCCGATCGACGGCCTTCGGTCGACCTTGCGGCGCGTGCTCTTCTCGTCTTCGAGCGCTGCTGAACGAGGGGTGAGGAGCGGTCGCTGGCACCGGTCTCAAGCACAAGTGATGACTGAAGTTCCGCTCCCCGCTTCCACCGCTCCGCTCTCCCTTCGTTCGCCGGTTGTGCTCGTTGCGCCATCGACTATCTTATTTGCGGTTGCGCGCCGGAATTCACTACTCGGCAGCTCTTTCAGCGACCGATTCACAGGAAGACTGGCCAGGAAGACGTAGTCTCCCTCCGAGGCGGTTGCCGCCGAGCGGAGGAACGTCTACAACCGGCAAGGATCCCGGTATGAGAAACAGACTCGTCCTGGGGGTGCTGGCACTCGCTGCAGCTGGGATCGCTGCGGCCACCGTTCCGTCGGAATGGGTGCAGGACTCTCAGGAGGCGGCCGACACGACGGTCGCCTACGAGGCGCCGGTCGATGTCGACACTGCGAATCTTCCAGGGCCGAGCCAGCCGATCTTCTTCCGACACGACGTTCATGCGGGGCAGTACGAGATGGATTGCCAGTACTGCCACGTCAATACCGAGATCAGTCCCAAGCCGGGCATTCCCTCCATGGTCTCGTGCCGCGGTTGTCACCTCATCGTGGGCACGGGCAATGCCGAGGTCGAGACGCTCAGGGAGCACATCGCCGAGAATCGGCCTGTTGAGTGGACCGAGGTCCATGAGCTAGCGCCGTTCGTACACTTCCCCCATCACCGCCACGTCATGGCGGAAGAAGACGAAGGCGAAGAGGAGCTGGACTGCGAGACGTGCCATGGGCAGGTGGATCGGATGCCGCAGATCTATCAGTACGCTTCGCTGAAGATGGGTTGGTGCGTCACGTGCCACGAGGAGCGTGAGGTGACCACGGACTGTACGGCGTGTCACTACTAGGCGGTTCCGAACGCGTGCGGGGCTACCAGACTCCCGCTCCTCCGGCTTTGCGGGCCGAACGCCTCGCGGGGTGCTCCAGCGACCAGGTCGAGAAGCTGATCCCTTACCTGATCCCCCCCACCGACCAGATCCCCGGCTTGGCTACCTACTACGCGTCGACCTGTCGGGAGTGTCCCGCGGGTTGCGGCACGCATGTGCGGGTGCGGGAGGGGCGCGCCGTCAAGATCGAGGGCAATCCCGGTCATCCGGTCAACCAGGGACGTCTTTGCGCGCGCGGACAGGCGGCCCTCCAGGGGCTGTACAATCCCGATCGGGTGCGGTCTCCGATGGCGCGAGACGGCGACGGCCAGCTCTCGCCGATTGCGTGGGACGAGGCGATCGACCGGTTGACTGAGCGGTTGGGACAGGTTTCCGGGGGCGCACTTTGGTTCGTGACGGGAAACGAGTCGGGGAGCTTCGCCCGACTGGTGTCTGACTGGATGTCCGGGTTGCGATCCACCCAGCACGTGGTCTTCGAGCCGTTCGGCTACGAAGCGCTCCGACAGGCGAACCGCGACGTTTTCGGGATCGATGCGATTCCACAGTACGACTTCGCCGCCGCACACACGGTGATGTCATTTGGAACCGATTTCCTGGAGACGTGGCTGAGTCCCGTCGAACACGCGCGTGGCTTTTCCGAAGGACATGCCTTTCACGATGGCCGAATGGGACGCTACGTCCACGTCGAGCCTCGGATGAGCATGACGGCCATGAGTGCCGACGAGTGGATCGCTCCGGTTCCCGGAACCGAAGCGTTGCTCGCCCTCGCGATGGCCCACGTTATCGTGCGGGACGGGCTCGCGGTCGCGCCGCGGGACATCCGCCGGCTCAGCGGGCTGCTCGATGCCCATGCCCCGGACAGCGTCGCGCAGCGAACCGGCGTCGCGGTGGGAACCATCGACCGGATCGCAGGTGAATTCGCTGCCGAATCGAGCGTCGCGGTCGCTGGAGGGATGGGAGGGCAGCACGCCGAAGCTCACGCCACCGCAGTAGCCGTCAACCTCCTGAACTACGTGGCTGGTAATATCGGTCGAACGATTTCGTTCGGACGCGCCCTCAACGCCACGGGAGGATCGACCTATGGTGCTGCGCGGCGACTGGCGGACGCAATGCGGGCCGGAGAGGTCGAGGTGCTGCTGGTCCACGGCGCGAACCCCGCATACGCGACGCCTCCGGGCCTCGGATTCGAGCAGGCCATGGGGAACGTCGGCCTCAAGGTGAGTTTCTCGCGGTTCCTCGACGAGACCGCGATGCAGGCCGACCTCATTCTCCCCGACCACGATCCGCTCGAACAGTGGAATGACTACGAGCCTCGGGCGAGTGTGTATTCCCTCATGCAGCCCGTGATGCGCCCTGTGTTCGACACGCGTCAGACGGGGGACGTGCTCCTCCAGATCGCTCAGCGTCTCGGAGGGCGCGTAGGGAGCCGGTTCACGGTCGAGACATACCGCGACTACCTGCAACAGCAGTGGCAAGCGCTGCAGCGTCGTCTGGGGGACCGTCGACCGTTCGACATGTTTTGGTCGGAAGTGCTCCAGCAGGGAGGTGTCTCTGACGATGGCGGTGCAGAGCGCCAGGTGCGCCTGGCGCCAACCGTAGGCGCAACGCGCGACGTGCCCACGTGGTCCCCTGCCGACGGACAGCTCACTCTCATCGCCTATCCGTCGTCGGCGCTCTACGATGGTCGGGGAGCCAACCGACCCTGGCTCCAGGAGCTACCCGATCCGGTGACGACGATCACCTGGAGCACCTGGGTCGAGATCCACCCTGAAACCGCGGCGGAGCTCGGTATCGCCGAAGGCGATCATGTGGAGGTCACGTCGCCGGTGGGCTCGGTGACCGTACCCGCCTATGTCTATGCGGGGCTTCGAAGAGACGTCGTGGCGATGCCGTTGGGGCAAGGGCACACGGCATTCGGCCGCTACGCCGAGGGACGCGGTGCGAATCCGCTGACGCTGCTTTCGAGCGAGCCCACGGCATTCGGAGGCCTGGCGCACTACACGTCGGTCACGCTCCGCAAGACGGGCCAGCATGAGAGGCTCCCCAAGACGGAGGGGAGCAAACGCCAGATGGGGCGGGGCATTGCCCAGGCCGCGACTCTCGAAGAGCTCACGCATCCCGGTGAGTCGCACGAGGAACACGCGGCCCACGCCGCGCCGGTACCCCAGCACATCGAAGACGTATTGCACGAGTGGCAGGAGGCGCAGTATCGCGAGACAGAACGCGGGAACTATGCGCTTCCCTATACCGGCACCGTCGACGGCGAGCGTCCGCGCTGGGCGATGGCGATCGATCTCTCAAAATGCACCGGTTGCGGTGCCTGTGTCACCGCGTGCCATGCGGAGAACAATATCCCCACCGTCGGTCCGGACCTCGTGCGCCGGGGCCGGGAGATGAGCTGGTTGCGTATCGAGCGCTACTTCGAGGGCGGGAGGGGAGACGAGCCGCTGGAAGCGCGGTTTCTCCCCATGATGTGCCAGCATTGTGGCAACGCCCCCTGCGAACCGGTGTGTCCGGTGTTTGCGGCCTATCACACTGCGGACGGGCTCAACGCGCAGGTGTACAACCGGTGCGTGGGGACGCGATACTGCTCGAACAACTGTCCCTACAAGGTACGCTACTTCAACTGGTTCGACTTCCAGGAAGAGGCGGACGCAGCTTTCGCCTTCCCTGATCCGCTGCACTGGCAACTGAACCCCGACGTCACCGTGCGCAGTAAGGGTGTCATGGAGAAGTGCACCTTCTGCGTGCAGCGTATTCGCGACGCGCAAAACCAGGCCAAGCTCTCCGGCACCACCATTGGCGACGGCGATCTCATGACCGCCTGTCAACAGACCTGTCCTGCGGATGCCATCGTATTCGGTGACGTCAAGAACCCGGACGCACAGGTCCGCGGACTGGCGGAGGACGACCGGGGTTACCACGTGCTGGAAGATCTCAACGTCCGGCCGGCCGTTACGTACCTGAAAAAGGTACGGAACGCAGCCGAGGCCTAGGCTCATGGCGACCATCGCCAAACCCGAAGCCCCGAGGGCGCCTCCGACCTACGCGGAGATCACCCGTGATATTTCCGCGACCCTCGGGAATCCCTCGAGGGGGTACTACATCCTCCTGGGCGGCGTCCTGCTGGTGTTGGCCTGCGGTGTCGGCGCCCTGCTGTATCAGGTTCGCGTCGGGATGGGAGTGGCGGGGTATACGCCGCCGGTCATGTGGGGTGTCTACATCACGACCTTCGTCTTCTGGGTCGGTATCGCCCACTGCGGCACGCTCATTTCGGCGATTCTCTATCTCTTTCGGTCTGCCTGGCGCACGGCGGTCTATCGCACGGCGGAAGCGATGACCGTGTTTGCCGTGATGACGGCAGGGCTCTTCCCCCTCATCCACGTGGGACGCATTTGGTACGCCTACTGGCTGATCCCGTACCCCAACCAGCGGCAGCTCTGGGTCAACTTCAAGTCGCCGCTCCTGTGGGACGTGTTCGCGGTGACGACGTACCTCATCGTGAGCACCACGTTCCTCATCGTGGGGCTCATCCCCGACGTCGCATCGGTGCGCGACGTGGCCACCGGCTGGCGGAAGAAGCTCTACCGGATCACGGCGCTGGGCTGGCGGGGGACCGATCAACAGTGGCGCCATTATCTCCGCGGATACTTATATCTCGCGGCCTTCGCCACGCCGTTGGTGCTGTCGGTCCACAGTGTGGTGTCCTGGGACTTCGCGATGTCCATCGTGCCCGGCTGGCACACGACGATCTTCGCCCCGTATTTCGTGGCCGGAGCGATCTACTCGGGTTTGGCGATGGTGATCACGCTCCTGGTGCCGCTGCGGAAGGTGTTCCGGGTGGAACGCTACATCACCGTCGAACACTTCGACAACCTTGCGAAGCTCATCCTCCTGACAGGGCTCATCGTCGGCTACGCCTATCTGATCGAGTTCTTCATGGCGTGGTACAGTGGCAATGCCTTCGAACGCGCGTCGTTCTGGAACCGTGCCTTCGGCGACTACTGGTGGGCTAGCTGGACGATGCTCATATGCAACGGGTTCCTCCCGTACTTGCTGTTCTTTCCCAAGATCCGGAGGAACATCCCTGCGCTCTTCTTGCTGTCGTTGTTCATCAATCTCGGTATGTGGTTTGAGCGGTTCGTGATCATCGTGGTCTCACTGTCATTCGAGTACGAACCGTTTGCGATGGGGCACTATACGCCGTCATGGGTGGAGTGGACGATTCTCGCCGGCAGCTTTGCGTGGTTCTTCATGTGGTTTCTGTTGTTCGCCAAGAACTTCCCCACCGTGTCTATCACCGAAGTGAAGGAGATCATCCCGATGCCGCGGAAGGGGAAGGCCCACACATGAGAGCGCCGCCCTCCGGCCTCCTGGCCGCATACCGGCACGTGGACGCCGCGGTTCATGCCATCCGCTCGCTGAAGGAGATGGGATACCGGGATTTCACGGTCTATAGCCCGGCGCCGAATTACGAGATCGCCGAGGCGGTGGGACACAGGGTGAGCCCCGTACGGCTCTGGACGCTCTTCGGTGGGTTGGCGGGCTGCGCCGCGGGCTTTGCGATGACCCTTTGGATGTCGTACGACTACCCCATTATCGTCGGCGGGAAGCCCCTGGGGTCCGTGATCCCCTATGTAGTCATTGCGTTTGAGCTGACCATTCTGATTGGCGCGCTGTCAACCATCTGCGGGATGATCTTTCATGTCTGGCGCAGCCACCGGACGGCGCACTACGATCCCCGGTCCACCGACGATCACATCGGGATCTTCGTGCCGTGCCCCATCGAACGCCGGCCGGCGGTCGAGCAGTTGCTTCGGACCTCGGGGGCGGAGGAGGTACGGGTTGAGATTTAGGACGCTGCCGGAGCACCCAGCGAGACACCGGTCCCGGCGCGACCGCACTTCGTCCCTCGGTTGTGAGGGAGGGGGCAGGAGCGGCAGAGGCCGAGGAGCCGGCCTGCGACGAACGTCACGGCTTGCCTGCTACGTCGCGATAGCGGCCGTGACCCTCCCGGCCACCGGGTGCACACGGGAACAATGGCACCGGTTCCCGAGTCCCGACGATCTCGTTGCGGCCGTTCCGTGGTTCGCGGTGATGCATCGGGGAATCGCGATCCAACCATACAAGATGCCGCTCGACGCGCCAGAAGGCTCCGTGCCCATCACAGGGACGGAAGCACCGCTCGAAGTCACACCGCAGAACCTGGCGGCCATCGATCGTCTGGCGAATCCGACCCAGCGCACCGCTGAGTCGCTGGAGACCGGAAAGAAATACTACGACATCTACTGCCTGCCGTGTCACGGCGCCGAAGGCGCGGGGGATGGTCTGGTGAACGCGAAGCTCATGGTCGCTCCCAGTATGCTGACGCCGCGAGCGCAGGACCTCACCGATGGATACCTCTACGCTCTGGTCCGTCATGGTCGAGGAATCATGCCGGCATATGGAGAGGGGATCCGTGGTGAGAACCGGTGGCACGTCGTGAACTACGTGCGACAGCTGCAGGGAGCTGCGCAATGACGGCGGTTCCGGTCGATCGGGACATCTATCAGCGTGGAGCCAACGCGCCCGCGGGCAATCTGGTCGTCGCCGGTGCGCTCCTCGCGGCCGCCGGGGTCATCATGTTCGTCGTCCAGCTCCTGGGAGATGACCCAGCCCGCGCTTGGCGCATGTACCTCGTGAACTTCCTGTTCTTCACGGGCGTGGCGCAGGGCGCCGTGATCTTTGCCGCCACCCAGAAGATCGCCAAAGCACACTGGTCGGGACCGATCATTCGCTTCGCCGAAGCGGCCGTGGCGTTCCTCCCCGTGGCCCTTGCGTGCTTTCTCCTGCTGTTTCTCGGACGCCATTACTTGTTCCCGTGGATCGAGCACCCTACCCCCGCTCGAGGTCAGTGGCTCACCGTCCCGTGGGTCTTCTGGCGGGACCTGGTCGCGCTTCTCGCGGTGTTCGGGATCACCATCGTGTTCGTCTACCACGACCTCAAGCCAGACGTTGCGGAATTGCGGGAGCACGTGTCGGGATGGCGGCGACGGGTGTACGAGCGTATCGCCAGCGGTTACGGCGGGAGCTCCGACGACCTGGCGCGCTACGAGCGCCGCCTCAGCTGGCTCGCCCCGCTCCTGTGTTTCGTCTACGCCTACGGCTTCACCCTCATCGCCTTCGACCTCATCATGTCGCTGGCGCCATACTGGGTGAGCACCCTGTTCGGGGTCTTCTTCTTCATGGGTGCGTTCCTTACAGGACTCACGATGCTTGGCCTGATGATGGTGTACTGGCGTCGCAGACTGGCGGCCGGCCCCCTCATCGGACGTGAGCAGTTCCACGACCTCGGGAAGCTCGTATTCGGCTTCTCGATCTTCTGGGCATACCTGATGTACAGCCAGCTGCTGGTGATCTGGTTTGGGAACATCGCCGAGGAAACCTCTTTCGTGTTCTGGCGCCTTTGGGGTGACTGGCGCCCCCTCTCGGTGTTGGTGGGGCTCATGGTCTTCTTCATCCCGTTCTGGGGATTGATCTGGGTCAAGGCGAAGATCACTCCGTTTACCTTCACCCTCTTCGTCCTCATCAGTTTGATGGGGGTCTGGTTGGAACGGTACCTCCTGGTTCAGCCGTCGCTGGTCGAGCACGGCCCGACTTTCGGGCTGCCGGAGATCGGCGTGACGATCGGATTCCTCGGTCTGTTCCTGCTGGCCTACGGTCTCTTTGCCCGCACGTTCCCGATGGTGAGTCCCCGACTCGCCGCTCGGGCGCGGGAGTCGGGGTACCACTAGAGGGGACCCGCCGGATGGGCCATCCCGCCCGTCCGTCTCTGCTCCGCGACGCCCTCACTCCGGGTCCGCGAGCTACTCGCTTAGATTTCCCATATGTCGAGTTGTCAACGCAGCCTCAAGGAGTTCCGGCACTTTCGCGAGCCTCTGCCGTGGCGCTCGCGGTCGGTAGGTCGATCGTGATCCCGCATCTGCGACGTGCGGTAGCACGCTTGCAGGAATTGGAGGAGCGTTGAACGAACAGACGGCCGTCTGGCGTGCCGCGAGCGAGATCGCAGGGTCGGGCGAGAGCGCTGCCCTCGCGACCGTGTGCCGCCAGCGAGGGTCGTTGCCGATGGCCAGCGACGCCAAGATGCTCGTGACCGCAGGCGGTAGGCAGTGGGGGACAGTGGGGGGAGGTTGTGTCGAGGCCGATGTGACCGAACAGGCGCTGAGCGTCGCCCGCAGGCACCAGCCGACCTTCGTGCGTCACACGCTCAACGCGGACACAGCCGGCGACATCGGCCTCTCCTGCGGCGGCACGGTGGAGTTCTTCTTGGAGCCCGTGATGACCGATATGGGGGACCTCTACTCGGCGGTCGCTGAGGGCATCGAGGGCCGCTCACCCGTCACGGTGGTGACTGGTATCGACTGGGCCGATGGTCCTCGGAAGACCGCGCGTGTTGGCCACCACGCGCTGGCCGTCGGCGAGCGATACCCCGAGCTCGAGGTTTTCTCGGATGGCCCGCGACAGGCGGTGGTCGTCGACGAGGAGCTGGCGGCCCTGGTTGAGCGGATCCCCCGGGTGCCTCGAGTGATCATCTTCGGCGCAGGGCATGTGGGAGCAGAGGTCGCCAGGGTGGCACACGGCGCCGGGTTTCACGTGGTCATCAGTGACGACCGTGGGGAGTTTGCCAACCGCGGGCGGCTGCCCTGGGCAGATGAGGTGATCGCCGAGGACTTCCGCAGTCTCCTCGATCGCTTCGAGTTCGACGAAGACGACTTCGTGCTGGCCACGACGCGGGGCCACAGTTACGACGCGTACATCGTGGAGCGGACCGCCCGCTCACGCGCCGGGTACGTCGGGATGTTGGGGAGCAAGAGGAAGCGCGCCGTGATCTGGCGAACCCTCGAGAAGGCGGGAATGCCCCGTGACAAGCTGGATCGGGTACGCTCGCCGATCGGGCTCGAGATCGGGGCCGACACGCCGTCGGAGATCGCGGTGTCCGTCGTCGCCGAGTTGATTCGGGTGCGTCGACTGGGAGAGGGCTGAAGCGGGCGCCTGCCGCCGCTGCAAGCTGCATCGCCCGCTGGAAGGCGCACCAGCTCGCTCCTATCGTATCCGCTCCAACAGTCTCCGCAGCTCGTCCTCCGAGAGATCTGCCCGAAGCAAGATATTGTGATCGTCACGCCGTGCACTGAGCGTCGTGAGCGGTTTCTGCGCTGGCGCCGCGACTGGCATCTTCTCCATTAGCCCCAGCGCCGAATCAGTGTCGACGATCTTCCACTGGATGACCTCGACCACGACGCCCGCTTCGGTTCGCTGTATCACCTTGACCTGGGATCGCTCGCCCACCGAGCGAATGGCGTAACCCTCAACCGATAGTCCTTCGATCTCCGCGACCGGTCCTTCCAACGCCTCGGAGGCGGTCGACTCACTGGCCTCCGTCCACGCGGGAGCGTCCCGGTCCACTCCCCGGGCCTCCTCGAACGCCGCCGCGGGAGCGGCCTGGACGAAGCCTTCCCGCCCGACAAGGGAATCCCCCTCGACCGGTCGAGCCACGCGACCCCGCAAAGCCACGTCCCGCGCGTCGGCGGCTGCTACCGGTGCCGCCGAGTCCATGAGGACCACGTCGAGTTCGGCCACTGCGGCAGGTGTGTCCGGCGCTTGTGCGATGGCCCCCGTCGCCAGACCGGTCCCGGCGACGACGTCTCGTCTCGCGGTGCTCGAAACCGCCGCAAACTCGTCCTCCGTTTGCTGTTCCTGGTCACCGGGGACCGACCGTGCTGACAGGTCTTGGCGACGGTTCGCTGCCTCGGGCGGCTCTGGTTCGGCCGGCGCGAGTGACCGCTCCGCTTTCTGGGCGAGGCGCGCGGGCTCGTCCATGGCTGAGGGTTGGCTGACCGGAGCCTCGCGCGGCGCACGCAGCTGGAGCGTCACGACCGATCCGACGCCCGCGGCAACGACGATCGTGGCCGCCCAGGCGAGCGCCCGCATACGGGACAGGCGCCGGGCCGCGTGGCCCGACGAGCGTGCCTGAGCACGGGCGACGATCTCCTCGAATGGTGGGGCGGCCACAGCGGGTTTCGGGACCGACTTCTCGAGGATCGACACCGACTTTTCGCGCAGTGCACGGGCCTCCTGCAGCGCGCTGCGGCAGGTGGTACAGGACATCAAGTGGACCTCGAGGGCCCGCCGCTCAGGACCGGCGGGGAGCTCTCCATCCAGATACGCGTGTAGCGTTCCCTCATCCACGTGCGACATGTCTCTCCTCCAGCGCGTCGTACGCCTCCACGAGGCGCCGTCGCGCCCGCGCCAGCGTGGTCCCAATGGCGCCGCGAGCGAGGCCGGTCTGGGCGGCAATCTCGTCGTAGCTCAAATCGGTATCCCAGAGCAACAGCACGTCGCGGTCGCGCTCGCTCAAGTCCTCCAAGGCCCGACGAACGCGCTCCATCAACTCGGTCCGCTCGAGATCGGCCGCCGGATCGGCGGCGGAGGTACCGGATGCCTCGCTCTTGATCAGCGTCAGATGGTGTCTTCTCCGCATAGCACTCCGGGCCTCGTCTCGAGCGAGATTCGCCGCGACGGTGAACAGCCACGCTCTCGGGTTATCCGGTTGGTGGTCCAATGCCCGCACGAACACCTCCTGCGCGAGATCTCGGGCGCGCTCCGCATCCCACACCTTCCGGTGCAGGAAGCGGACGAGCTCCGCGTAATGCGATCGATAGGCCTGCGCCCAGTCTACGGTCACGGTGCCAAGTCTAACGACGCATGGGTGATCTTGCCTCCCACTTCTCCCGCTGCTCCCCCTTCTCCCGCTGCTCCTCCCATGCCGGTCCTCACCGACCTCGGAATTCCCGGACGACACCACGCAGCGTCGATGCGCTCATACGGCTCTCTCCGTCAGGGGCGACACGGATACTGATCCGCTCGCCTGCGATGAGGACCGCATCGAACTCCTCGAGATACGCCTCGAGTTCCGGTGCCTGCTGCAGGAGCGCGAAGTAAGCCTCGCTGAACGGCTCGATGGTGACGACACGCAGAGAGGCGTCGTGCCGCAGGTCGATCCACACGCCGTCCTTCTCGACGAAGAGACGTCCGGCGACGTGACGACTCTGACCGAAATGACCCCGCTGCAGCATCTCTTCGTCCGCCTCCAGCATGTCCGCCTGCGACTTCACCTCCCGGCGCATGCGCGACGCCTCCGCCTGCCGCACGGCCGCCGCCCCGAACGCGTCAGCGGGTGCCGGAGCGGACACGGGCCGGCGCCGATCCTCGAAGCCGAGTCGATTCGCCTCCTCTGGTCTCGTGACGCCGGTGGCCATCACCTCCGGTTCCTGGACAAGATAGGAGGTATAGTCGCTCAACAGCCCATACCGGAGAGCGGTCTCTCGGATCTCTCGCTCGAGTTCGGCATTCGGACCATGCAGCCGGATCTCGCGGGTTAGCTCACCGATCTTCCGCGAGGCCCATAGCCGCGGGATGTACTCGTCCACCGAGCGGTGCGCCGGGAACGCGGCTCGTGTGGTGAATCGCTCTTGGCGTCCGTTGCGTCGGCCTAAGATCGCCAGGTCGCCGCTCCTCCGGTTCCTCGTCTGGTAACGGCCGAAGACAACCAGCTCTTCTCCCTGAAACAGATCTGGGAGCGTGCTCGGGTAGATGTCCGCCAGCTCCACCGGCGCTCTGTCGATCGAGAGATCGGCCAACACCGGATGCCGGATCTTGGTGGCGAGCGTGCTCAGGGCTTGCTCCACATCCTCTCCCGGCTCCACGTACTCTGTCGTTCCCCTGCCGGCGGCCGAGACGCGATCCAACAGATAGGTGTTGACGTCGTATCCCACGCCGAAGGCAAAGACCCGCGTGTCGCCGCGATCCCGCTCGGCCTGCTCCGCGATCCGTTCGGGATTCCGCTCACCCACCGACGGCAGACCGTCGGTGAGGAAGACGACGATGGGGAGCCGTCTCTCTGGACTTTGCAGGCGGAAGGCTTCACCCAGGGCCCCTTCGATGTTGGTCCCGCCATTGGCTTGGAGACCGTCGATCCACTCACGCGCCCGAGCCAACTGACCGGCCCCTGCCGAGCTCCAGTCAGTCCGGTAGACCCGCACGCGGTTGCTGAAGGCCACCAGACGGAACCGGTCGGCCGGGCCGAAGGAGTTCAGGAGCTGGTGCAAGGCCTCCCTGGCCTGCTCGATCTTTGCACCGGACATCGAACCGGACACGTCGATCACGGCAGTCACGTCCCGGGGCAACGCCCGACCCGACGCCTCGCCAGGAGAGAGGGTGAGCATGAAATACCCGTCCTCTCCGGGCTCCCGGTGGGTGACGAGGCTGATTCCGACGACCGGGCGGGCCAGCGGGAGAATGAGGCTGAAATCTCCCCGGAGCTCGCCGTCGGGCCGCACCGCCAGCCGGTCGCCAGATCGCCACACCCGCACCTCATGGGTGGGGGAGAATGGCTCTCCGAAGGTGGACCCTTCTTCCGCGCGAAGCGTGAACACGAAGGGCACCTCGGTGTCGCCCCGCTGGGGCCGCCGTGAGCCCTCGCCGGTACCGACGCGGTAACGCCCGCCAGCCGCATAGCGGAACTGGAGGGCATCGCCCGCCCGGGCGAGCAGCTGCGTGTACCTCAGCGTGATCTTCCGCGTATCGCCAGGATTGATGGGAAAGACGCGCGCGCGAATGAGCCCGTGTCCCACCAGCTCGATGAGCGCCGGATCCTTCTTCCTGCGGACGATTGCCTCATAGATCGTCCGCGCCTCGTTGGCGTCCATCGTCTCGCCCCGCAGCTCCTGGTCTCCCTGGAAGAGCGAGAAGTTGCTGAAGACGACCTCGCCAGGCAGCGGATAGAGGTAATCACCCTCCCCCAGCCCGCCACCCCGGTTCTGGAACCACTCTTCCACTTCGACATGGGCGATGCGTCCGTCCACCCGGACCGAGACGACGGTACGAGTCTTTCGGATCCCGAAATCGGGGTGCCCGGGAGGTGGCTCAATCCACCCCTGTGCGGCAACGGGGGCCGAGACTAGGCTCGCGGCCAACAGCATCCAGAATGTGCGCATGGTCCCCTCCGTGCGTGTCTACCTGGAGGACGAACGAGGCGGCGGACCTTGCACAAGGGGCGGGGGGTCTAACATCTGCCGGCTGGTGTCTGTCATCAGCAGGGAATGGAGAAGAGGTGATAGGCGTTACAGAGGCCGGAGGCAGCGCGGGGGGAAGCGGCTATGTTTAATGGTTAGTCGGGATTAGAAGAGGGGGGAACCGCCCTCTTCCCGGTGCGGTTACTCGGGTGGGAGATGGGGCGTT
>JBDHDH010000041.1:0-28719 GCA_039591615.1 Gemmatimonadota bacterium
GGTCCGATCGTGCGCCGCTCAGAGTCGAAGGGGGACCTTCTGGCGGGCTGGCTACTACCCTCGGCAAGGAGGGAAGGATGATCAGGAAGTTGTGTTCATTGGTGATTGCCCTCGCGTGCGTGGTCGCCTTGGGCGCGTGTGAGGGACCGGAAGGACCCGCAGGAGCGGCAGGGGCGGTAGGGCCCGAAGGACCGGCAGGACCGGAAGGACCTGCAGGACCGGCAGGCCAGGACGCAAATGAGAACTGCACCCAGTGCCACGTGGGTGACGAGTTGCTCATCGCGAAGCAGGCCCAGTACGCGGTATCCATACACCGGACGGGCGGGCACCTGTTTAACTTCAGCAGCTGCGGCAGCTGCCACTCTCACCAGGGATTCCTCGAGCGCATAGATACGGACGCCTACGGGGTCACGGCGTCCGTCGAGGATCCGGTGTACATCAACTGCCGCACGTGCCACCAGATTCATACCACCTACACGGACGCGGACTTCGCCTTCACGGCCACCACGCCGTTCGATCTGTACAACGAGGATATCACGACCCTCGCGCGCGAAGAAGTCGACTGGGGCGCTGATGCGGGCAACCTGTGCGGCAGGTGCCACCAGGCTCGGCCGCTGCGGGAACGTGTGGGGGCTAATGACGACGTCAACGACATCCCCCAAATCGGCGGTCCCGACGTTGAGATCACGTCCTCCCGCTTCGGCTACCACTACGGCACGCAGGGGCAGGTGCTGGCTGGTATTGGCGCCTACGAGTTCACCGGCTCGATGACCATCGGTGGCGGGCCGGCGACCCACGGCAATCCGGCCTCGAACACCAGGCTGTGCGCCACATGCCACATGGCCTTCGCGGACGATGTCGACTTGGGTGGCCATACGTGGAACGTAGCGCTCCACGTGAACGGCAGGGAGGAACAGAACGTGGCCGGCTGCAACGAGGCGGCGTGCCATAACGGCAGCGTCATGGACTTCACAGCGCTGGGAGACGTTCAGGGCCAGGTCCTCCCGCTCCTCATGCGACTCGATACGCTCTTGGTCGACAGGGGTATCAAGCAGATGTACAGTCCCGGCTACGGCATCCACGACATTGAGTACTTCGCCATTACGGGAACGTACAATGCCGACCTCGCGGCGGCCTTGGCCAACTGGAACATGTTCGCGTGGGATCGGAGCAAAGGGCTCCACAACCCGGCGTACGCGCGGTCCGTATTGACCAACACCGTCGAGGTCGTCGAGGCCATCCCGGCTTTTGTCACTGACAACTGGGCCAGCGCCGATATCGTCCGTGGAGCCCTGCTCTATGACAAGTGGTGGCCAGTGAATGCAGGAACTGAGCCCACAACGGACTTCGATCCGATTTGGGCTTCGCAGACCACAAACACCCGTTCTGGTGGCGATACCTGGCGTTGTAAGGAATGCCACGGATGGGATTACATCGGAAATCTCGGCCGATACTCATCGGGCAGTCACTTCACCGGGTTCGCTGGCGTCTGGACACTCCGAGATGCGGACACCCTCCAGGTGTTCCAGTCGATCAAGGGTACAGGCGGCGATCACGACATGTCCGGCATGCTGAGCGATACGGATGTGCTGGACCTCACCAAGTTCATTGCTGATGGCCTCGTTGACATCAGTCTATACCTGGACCAGAGCACCGGCTTGGCGACCGGCGATCCCGTAGCGGGCCAGCCTTTGTACGTCGCCGCATGCCCGGCCTGCCATGGTTTGGACGGACTGACGATCGACTTTGACCCTGCTCCTGGTATTCAGGGTGTCGGATGGCTGGCTGATGACAATCCACAGGAGACCCTGCACAAGATCCGGTGGGGTCACCCCGGAAGTAGCCCCATGATGCCCAGCCAGGTCGGGAACGGGTTGACCGACCAGCAGACCGGGGACATCCTGGCGTACACCCAGACCCTGCCGAATCCGTAGGCAGGACTCAGGCAATCCCGAACACCAACCCCCTTCGGGAGATGATTCCGAAGGGGGTTTTTTCTGCTAGCCAGGCTTGTGCTCTGGGAAAGGGACGGCTAATGCGCTCGGGCGCGCGTGGGCGTTGATCTTCTCACGTGGGTGTTGATCTTATGAGGAAGCTGCTGCCGTAACGCCAAGCGCTCGACGCTCGCAGTAGGCACCTGCCACGGAGCGACGTGGGGCAGGTGCCCTGTTGTTTGGGAGCGGGTTACCTTTCTCCTGTCACACTTCGGAGCCCGCGCCCGCCGCGGCCCCGACACAGTCTACATCCCTTCTTAAGAAGACCGACCCATGACCGCACGTGCAAAGCGTCTCCTGCCGGTCGCGCTCCTCGTCAGCGCCTGCGCGTCCACGCCGCCCTTCACGGCGGCCGACCGCGAGGCGGTGGCAAGCGAGATAAGGTCCACCCTGGCCGAACTCACGGAGGCGATGAACGATCACGACCCGGAGCGCGTTGTCGCCTTCTACAGCGATGCCCCGGAATTCCTGTTCCTGGGGTGCACGAGCGCCATCACGGGAGGCGCCAGGTTCAAGCAGATCGTGGTTCCCACGTACGGACCGGGGCGGGGAGCGACCTTCGTGCAGCGGGTGGCTAGGGTTCAGGTCCTGTCACCTACGGCCGCTGTGGCACTCCAGCGGGGTAGCTCCAGCAGAGCCCCGGCCCTGTTCTGGACCCGCGTCCTGGTGAAAGAGGACGGACGGTGGGTCATCACCTACGAACACCAGTCGTGGCCCGGTTGCGATCCACCCCCGGCACCCCATCGCTTTACGGCCCAAGATGACTCGGCGGCCGGGAGGGATGTCGAAAGAGTCCCCTGAACGGGTCCTGAAGGACGTCCTCCAACGTCGACCGCCGCCCCGCTTCGAGGTAGACCAACGCAACGCCTTTGGGGGCACGGTCCAGTCTCGAGTATCCCTCTATTCGAGTGGTCACCCTGCTACCGACGCCGCACACGGCCGCTCGGCCAACCTCGCCACGCTTCGAAGCTGGTCGAAGCCCGCGTGAAGGCTTCGTATTGCCAACTCCAGTTGTGCGCGCGACGGGCCAGCGAACGTCCCAGGTTGCCAGCCGCGCACGGATTCACGTGAGATTCACGGAGTGTTCACGTCGGTCCGGGGATGGTGGATGAGGTTGCAGAGCCGAGCATGCCCGCTCGGCTCCAGGAAGGAGGTGTGCGATGCTGAAGAAGAACATGGGCTCCCTCGACCGTGCAGTTCGCTTCATCCTGGGACTAGTGCTCATTGCGGTCGGACTGTTCTTGCTGGGTGGTTTGCGGGGTAGCTGGATCGGGATCGTGGTTGCCGTGGTTGCCTTGGTGCCCATCGCAACCGCCGTGACCGGCGTCTGCCCGGGTTATGTCCCGTTGGGGATTTCGACGCTTCGGAGAGAACACAGCCCACCAATGTGAGGAGCACTCCCATGGCGTCGATCCAGATGATCGCCGAAGACGACGCCACGGGGACGGTCAGGGGGGTCTACCAGAACATCAGGGCGACCCTGGGGATTGATCTTGTTCCCAACATATACGGGGTCATGGCGGCCAATCCCGCCTTTGTCGAGGCGAAATGGGCAACGTCTTCGCGACTCCGCGTCGAGCGATTCCCGACGGGGCTCGTCGGGTCCCGTCAATCGCCACGCTTCTGCCGGTGGCCGAGCGCCGCTTCGAGCACCCGAGCAACGTGCAGTGCCTCGCGACCCGCGCCATCCAGGATCTGCCGACGGCAGCTGGTTCCGTCCGCCACGATCCACGTTCGTTCATCGGCCGAACGTATCGCCGGGAACAGACCCAGTTCAGCCATCTGCATGGATAGCTCGAAGTGTTCCTTCTCGTACCCGAAGGACCCGGCCATACCGCAGCAACCCGCGTCGATGACCGCCACAGAGAGCTCGGGGATCCATCTGAGGACTTCCTCGACGGACTGCATCACCCCAAATGCCTTCTGATGACAGTGGCCGTGCACGAGGGCTCGCTCGACTGGCGGCGAGCGCAGGGGCAGCTCGAGTCGGTCGTTGCTCTTTTCTGCGGTCAAGAACTCTTCGAAGAGGAACGCCGAGCGGGCGAGATCCGCCGTCACGTCGGGGGGCAGCAAGACGGTGAACTCATCCCGTAGGGTGAGGAGGCAGGATGGCTCGAGGCCGACGATTGGCGTTCCCTGTTCGACGTACGGTGCCATCGCATTGACGACTCGGCGTGCCTCTGTCCGTGCTTCCTCCACGAGCCCCGCGTTGAGGAACGTCCTGCCGCAGCAGAGGGGACGTTGATCGTCGCCTCGCGGGAAGACGACGCGATATCCCGCAGCATTCAGGACCGATCGTGCCGCGTGCACGTTTTCGGGCTCGAAATAGCGGTTGAAGGTATCGACGAACAACACCACGTCGGGGCCGCTGACGCTCTCTTGCTCGTCAGCCTCTCGAAAGGCGTCGCGCCGCCATGGTGGGAATCGTCGCTTGGAGGAAAACCCAAAGAACGGTTCGCTCAGTCGAGCAAGGCCGGCGAGACGGTTTCCAGCATTGGACAAAGCCGCCATCCCCGCGAGCCGAGGAGCATACCGGGGGAGATACGCCACCAGGCGCTTTCGGAAAGGGGTACGGTGTTGCCGGTAGTAGTGATGGAGAAACTCGATCTTCATGCGTGCCATGTCCACACCGGTGGGACATTCGCGCCGGCAGGCTTTGCAAGCGATGCAGAGATCCATGGTCTCGTACATCTGGCGAGACGTGAACGCGTCGGATCCCAGCTGCCCGGTCAGTGCGAGGCGCAAGGTATTGGCCCGGCCGCGAGTGACGTGAATTTCGTCCTGCGTAACGCGGAATGAGGGGCACATCACCGCCGGCTCGTCTTTTCGGCATGCGCCGTTGTTGTTGCACATCTCCGCGGCACCGCTGAGGGTGCCCCACTCCGACCAGTCCAATACGCTGTCGAGGGGTAGAGGTGCATAGTCCGCCTTGAACCGGAGGATCGATCGATCGTCCATGAGCGGTGGGTCGACGATCTTTCCGGGGTTGAACAGGCCGTCGGGATCGAAGCAACGTTTCACTTCCTCGAACACCGCTGCGATCTCGGGCCCCAGCATCGACCGGATGAACTCCGAGCGTACTAGCCCGTCACCGTGCTCGCCGGAGTGCGATCCCTTCAGCTCCGTGACGAGGTCGTGAGCCTCTTCCGCTATCGCGCGCATCTTCTCGACATCTGCTGCGCTCTTGAGATTGAGCGCCGGGCGGATATGGAGACAGCCCACCGACGCGTGAGCGTACCACGTCCCAGACGTCCCGTATCGTCGGAAGATCTCGGTCAGACGATCGGTGTACTCGGCGAGACGTTCGAGGGGGACGGCGCAGTCTTCGATGAAGGAAACGGGCTTTCGATCACCCTTCATCGACATCACGATGTTCAGTGCTGCCTTCCGTACCGACCAGATCTCCTCTTGGAACCTCGGTTCCACCGCGGGCACCAAGCGATTGGGGTATCCCAGACCACCCATGAGATCGTCCAACCGAGCCAGCCGTCGCTGGAGCTGCTCCGGATCGTCGCCGGCGAATTCCACGAGGAGCAACGCATCGGGGTCCCCCCGGACGAAACGCCCGACGGTGGGCTGAAACTCCGGATTCTCCCCGGCGAGCTCCAGGAGTGTACGATCTACCAGCTCCACGGCCGACGGTTGCAGTCCCACGATGTGACGCACGCTGTCCATGGCGCCATGCAGCATCGGGAACTGGCAGACGCCGAGCACTTTGTGCCGGGGCAGCGGAGCCAGACCGAGCGTGATCGCCGTGAAGAACGCCAGCGTGCCCTCGGAGCCCACCAGGAGGTCCGCCATGTTGTGTCCCTCGAGGGACATCCTATGGAGGTTGTAACCGGCGACGTTCCGTAGGACTCTAGGGGTTCGCTCCTCCAGTATTTGACGCGCCTGTACATAGATCGCACGCACTCGCCGGACGAGCTCCCGGTAGCTCTCGTCGGTCTCGCCTCCGTTCCCGACACCGGCGAGGTCCGCCGGTACCGGCCCAAAACGTAGACGGGTTCCGTCGGCGAGGATGCCCTCGATGCTGCGCACATTGTCCACCATGAGGCCGTAGCGGATCGAGCGGGCGCCCGCGCTATTGTTGCCGGCCATACCGCCAATCGTGGCCTGAGCGGACGTGGCGACATCGACGGGGAAATAGAGCCCGTGCTGTTTGAGGAAGCCGTTCAGCCGATCCAACACCACGCCGGGCTCGGCAGTGATCGTCCTGCTCTCGGCGTCGAAGTGAGTCCAGCGAGTGAGGTGCTTACTGCAGTCGATCACCAGGGCCCGGCCGACAGCCTGTCCCGCCTGAGAGGTGCCGGCGCCCCGAGGGAGAACGGGAACGTGTTCGTCGGCGGCGATCTGAATGACGCGGATGATGTCCTGCTCGCTTCGCGGAACGACCACCCCGATGGGCTCGATCTGATAGATCGATGCATCGGTGCTGTACCGGCCCCGGCTGAAGGAGTCGAAGAGCACCTCGCCTTCCAGCTCGCGGCGAAGTTTAGCCGCGAGGGTCGGGTCGCCGATGCTGGTGGACGATGGGGTCATTGAGGCTAGGTGTTGGGTGTTGGGTGTTGGGTGTTGGGGTGCTGGGGCTCGACACGGACTGGCCCCGAGCCCTGGCATCTAGATCCTAACCCCCAGCACCTGACGACGCCTTCCGCTCACCGCCTCCCACCCATACCATTGCACAGTTTCCCGAAAGCTACCACCCGTCGCTGAAGCCGAAAGGATCCCGTGG
This sequence comes from Gemmatimonadota bacterium, assembly GCA_039591615.1. Classification (GTDB taxonomy): domain Bacteria; phylum Gemmatimonadota; class Gemmatimonadetes; order Gemmatimonadales; family GWC2-71-9; genus JBDHDH01. The sequence continues at coordinate 6,727 of JBDHDH010000041.1, forward strand.
CATTTCGCAGCGGACGTCACTTTCTCCAGATCCCCGGCCCCACGAACGTTCCCGATCGCATTTTGCGGGCCATGGGACGCCCCACCATTGATCATCGGGGCCCCGAGTTTGCGCAGCTCACCAGAGAGATCCTCAGCGGGCTTCAGAAAGTCTTCAAGACGGAAAGCCCCGTCGTCGTCTATCCCGGCTCGGGGAGTGGTGGATGGGAGGCCGCTTTGGTCAACACTTTGTGCCCGGGTGATGCGGTCTTGATGTTCGACCATGGCGTCTTTGCCTCCAACTGGTGTCGAGTCGCCACTCGTCTGGGCCTCGAAGTGGATTTCGCGCCTGGTGATTGGCGCAGAGCGGTCGACCCGGCAACGGTCGAAGAAAAGTTGGCGGGTGATCGGGGGCGCAGGTACAAGGCGGTGGCCGTGGTGCACAACGAGACCTCCACCGGTGTGACGGCGCGTGTCGCCCAGATTCGCGAGGCCATCGACCGAGCGAAGCACCCCGCACTGTTCATGGTGGACGTCGTGTCGTCTCTGGGATCCATCGACTATCGCCACGACGAATGGGGGGTGGATGTCACGGTGGCCGGTTCGCAGAAGGGTCTCATGCTGCCGCCGGGTCTGACGTTCAACGCGGTGAGCGAAAAGGCGTTGGCCGCGGGCGGGGCCGCAACATTGCCCAGAGCATACTGGAATTGGGAGGACGTACTCTCCTTCAACGAGAGCGGTTTCTTTCCCTACACGCCGGCCACCAACCTGCTATATGGGCTGCGGGAAGCGTTGGCAATGCTGGACGAAGAAGGGTTGGAGCACGCGTTCGTGCGACACCGCCGCCTCGCCGACGCTGCCCGTTGCGCCGTCGGCGCGTGGGGGCTCGAGCCTTTTTGCGTCGAGCCGTGCGAGTTCAGCGATACGGTGACCGCTGTGCTCATGCCGGAAGGTCACGATGCCGATCGATTTCGGCGAGCCGTCCTCGAGCGATTCGACATGTCGCTGGGTGGCGGCCTGGGCAAGCTCAAGGGAAAGATCTTCCGAATAGGACACCTCGGGAGCTTCAACGATCTCATGCTGGCTGGAACGCTCAGCGGCATCGAGATGGGCCTCACGGTGGCGGGCGTGCCCCACCAACGAGGTGGCGTGATGGCGGCCATCGATCTCCTGGCGCGTACGAGCGGAAGCGTTCGGTCGTGAAGCGGGACTCATGCATGAAGCCGTCTTGGTTGGCTGTCCCGCTCGCCCTGGGCTCGTTGCTTGGATTGGGTGGGTGCAGCGACGGCGGGACGGGGGTCAAGGAGCTGAAGTTCGGACACGTCGGTGCCCCTGGGTCGCTCTTTGCCATCTCCGCCGAGGAGTTTGCCCGACGGGCCAACGAGCGACTTGGGGAGGGGTATCGGGTAGTGGTCTTCGGGTCGAGTCAGCTCGGCGGTGACGAGGTGATGCTCCAGAAGCTCAAGCTGGGAACGCTGGACTTCGCCCTTCCGTCCACCATCATGTCATCGACAGTGGATGAGTTTGGTCTCTTCGAGATGCCGTATCTCGTGCAGGACCGGGATCACATGCGCAAGATCGAGGAGGAGGTGCTGTGGACGACCCTTGCATCCCGAGCGGAGGAGCAGGGTTATAAGATTCTCGCCGTGTGGGAGAACGGCTTTCGTCACGTGACGAACAACGTCCGTCCCGTCGCGAACCCCGGCGATCTCCGTGGCATCAAGCTGCGGACCCCCCGGGGCCGCTGGCGGGTGCGGATGTTTCAAGCATACGGGGCAAACCCCACCCCTATGCCTCTGTCCGAAGTCTTCATTGCACTGCAGACCGGTGTCATGGACGGCCAGGAGAATCCTCTTGCACAGATCTATCACTCCAAACTCCACGAGGTGCAGCGGTATCTCTCGCTCACTCGGCACGTGTACACACCTGCCTACGTAACGGTGGGGTTGAACGCCTGGCGGAAACTACCGGAGGATGCCCGCGCCGTGCTCGAGAAGACGGCTCGGGAAACCCAGTCGTTCGTTTATGACACGGCGGAACGGATGGACACGGAATTGCTCAGCGATCTCCAGGAGGCTGACGTTCTGGTGAACGAGCCGGACTATGCTCGTTTCCTGGAGGCCAGCCGCGCCATCTACACCGAGTTTGCCGGTGCGGTCCCCGGTGGCGAAGCACTCATCCAAACGGCCCTGAACCTCCGAACCCCCTAGAATCCACTCTTGCGCCGATCGTTCGAGCGCTTCTTGGAAGTGATCGTCGTCGTATTGATGGCGGCGCTCACCGCGGTCGTCATCCTTGGCGTCACCTTCCGAAAGGCCGGGGCCGCTCTCGCCTGGTATGACGAGGTCGCGTCAGTCCTCTTGGCGTGGCTCACGTTCTACGGAGCCTGCCTGGCGGCCCTCAACCGTGCGCACATCGGCTTCCCAAAAATCGTGGAGGCGATGAACCCCAGCCTGAGACGATGGGTCATCGTGGTGCGCGAGCTGATCGTGCTGAGCTTCTTCGGCATGGCCGCGTGGGCGGGCCTGATGGTGCTCCGAGTGCTGGGAGGAACGTCGCTCGTGACGTTGCCGTGGGTCTCCACGCAAGTCACGCAGTCAGTCATCCCCGTCGGCGCAGTGCTCTACATTGTGGCCGAGGTGTTGAGCCTCTGGGAGTATGTGAGAGAGCCGCCGTGACGTTGACACTCCTCTTCGTCGGCCTCGTGCTCCTGGTGCTCATCGATGTGCCCATTGCCGTCGCACTCGGAGTCGTCGCCGTGGTGGCGATGGTCGTGACGTCCGGTCTCGACGTGCTGCCCAACCTCGCGCTCGTCCTGTTCACCGGCTCGACGAAGTTTCCTTTGATTGCGATTCCGTTGTTCATTCTAGCGGGCGCCATCATGAACGCCTCCGGCATCTCACGACGCCTGGTGGCTTTCGCCACCGCGCTGTTCGGGTTCATTCGTGGCGGCCTGTCCATGGTGACCATTGGAGCGTCGCTCTTCTTTGCGGAAATTTCGGGCTCCGCTGTGGCGGACGTGGCGGCGTTGGGTTCCATTTTGATTCCCGCCATGAAGGACCGGGGGTACAGCACTTCCTTCGCCGCCGCAGTGACTTCCTCGTCGGCCACGCTGGCAGTGATCATCCCGCCTTCCATCCCGATGATTCTCTACGGTGTCATGTCGAACAGCTCGATCGTCGAGCTGTTCGTCGCGGGTATCATTCCGGGGATCTTGGGCGGCCTCCTGATGATGGGGGTGGCTTACACGCTGGCGGTTCGTCACGACTTTCCCATCGAAGAGATCTTTGCGCTCAAGCGGGTCTGGCTCACCTTCAAAGCTGCGGGCTGGGCCCTACTCCTTCCGCTGATCATTCTCGGTGGCATCTTCGGCGGGTGGGTCACGGCCACCGAAGGGGCGGGTTTGGCGGTGGTGGCAGCACTCGTCATTGGCGGCGTCATCCACCGGGAGCTGACTTGGACGCACTTGCGTCTGGCCTTCGTCGAAGCCGGCAACCAGACTGCCGTCGTGATGCTACTCGTCGCGACGTCTGCGCTCCTGGGGGAGTACCTGACGGAAGTCCAGCTCCCGCAGCGTGTCGCCCAGGGCATCATCGGCCTCACCCAAAGTCCGTTGATCATCCTGGCTCTGCTCAATCTGTTCTTCCTGATGATCGGTCTCTTCCTCCATTCGGCTGCCGCCATCATCCTCGTGGTGCCGATTGTCATGCCCCTCGTCAATGCTGCAGGCATCGACCCCGTCCACTTCGGGCTCGTGGTCACTCTGAATCTGGGTATCGGCCAACAGACCCCGCCCGTCGCGAGCGTGCTGGTGACGGCCTGCTCGGTGGCCAAGGCTGACATCTGGGAGGTGAGCAAGGTCAACGTCGCGTTCGTCGCCGTCTTGCTGGCCGTCTTGCTGTTGGTGACCTACGTTCCCTTCGTTCCGTTGCTGTTGGTCGACCTCTTTTACCGATGATCTCAAGCGTATGAACGATCGCATTCTGTTAGTGCGCGACGGGTCGATCGCCACCGTCATGCTGAACCGCCCCGAGCTCATGAACGCTCTGGATCTGGCGGCGTGGCGCGGGTTGGCTGAAACATTCGGTCGCCTCGATCCGGACGATGAGATCCGGTGTGTGGTTGTCCGTGGTGCCGGCGACGAGGCGTTCGCCGCGGGCGCGGACATCGCGGCGTTCGAGAGAGAGCGCACGGCGGAGAACGCCCGCGCATACGGACAGGCGGAGATGGCGGGGATCCTGGCTGTTGCTCATTGCCGGCATCCCACGGTAGCGCTGATCCAGGGGGCGTGCGTGGGCGGTGGTCTCGAGATTGCCTCCGCGTGCGATTTGCGTATCGCTGGACGGTCGAGCCGTTTCGGCGTTCCCATCAACCGCCTGGGCCTCACGATGGCATACGACGAGCTCGAGTTCTTCATCGGGGTCGTCGGCCGAACAGTTGCCTTGGAGCTCCTCCTCGAGGGAACGGTGTTCGGATCCGAGCGGGCACTGCGGTTGGGGTTGGTGAGCCGGGTCGTGGACGACGAGAAGGTGGAGGGCGAGGCCTATGCGGCGGCCCGCCGGATTGCGGAGAGAGCACCGCTGGTCAATCGATGGCACAAGAAGTTCGCGCGACGATTGGCCGACCCGTCGCCCCTCACGCCCGAGGAGATCGCGGAAGGTTACGCGGCGTTCGAGACGGAAGACTACGGCCACGGGTATCGTGCGTTCCTGGAGAAAGAAAACCCCGAGTTCAAGGGCCGGTGACCGATGGGGCCGCTCGAGGGCATACGGGTGGTGGAGCTGGGGCGGATCATGGCGGGGCCGGTTTGCGGGCTCATGCTGGCCGACCTGGGCGCGGATGTCGTCAAGGTGGAACCGCTGCCTCATGGCGACACCTCGCGTCGTTTCCTGCCTCCAGATGTCGATGGTGAGGCGGCCGCCTTCCTGATGATGAATCGGAACAAGCGCGGCATTGCCGTCGATCTGAGATGCGATGCTGGCCGCGAGGTGGTGCGCCGTCTGCTGCATCGGGCCGACGTCCTGATCGAGAACTTCCGGCCGGGAACGATGGAGCGAATCGGGCTGGGCTACGAAGCGCTCCGCGCCGAGAATCCCGGTCTCATCTCGTGCGAGATATCCGGGTTTGGTCGCACCGGACCCTTCGCCGATCGTGGCGGATTCGATCTCACGGCGCAGGGCTACAGCGGCATCATGAGCGTCACAGGCGAGGGGCCCGACCGGCCTCCGGTCAAGTGCGGGGCGCCGCTCACCGACATCACCGCCGGTATACTGGGTGCATTGGGCGTGGTGGCCGCGCTATTCCATCGGAGCGCTACAGGAGAAGGTCAGCGGGTGGACACTTCGCTGTTCGAGGCGGGCATCACGCACACCTACTGGCAATCGGCCATCGCCCTCGCGACGGGGGTGTCGCCGGGGCCGATGGGATCGGCGCACCCTCTGAGCGCGCCGTACGAGACATTTCGGACAGCGGACGGATGGATCAACCTCGGTGCGTCGAGCCAATCCACCTGGGAGCGGGCCGCAAGGGTCCTGGAGATCCCCGAGCTGCTCGACGATCCGCGCTTCAAAGACAATGCCGATCGCATGGCCCATCGGCAGGAGCTCGCTGAGCTTCTCGGAACGGCGTTTCGACGACGCAAGACTACCGAGTGGATGGAACGTCTGACGGCGGTGAGCGTTCCCGCCGGCCCGGTTCTCAGCATTGGTGAGATGCTCGGCCATCCACAGACGCTGGCGCGGGAGATGGTGACGGAGATGGAGCACACGCGGCTCGGTACGGTGAAGACCCTCGGATGTCCGGTCAAGCTCGAGCGCACGTCCCCGCGCGTACGCCGTGCGGCACCGTCCCTGGGACAAGACACCGAGGAGATCTTGCGGGATGCCGGCTACGAGGGCGAAGAGATCACCCGGCTCGTAACGTCCGGTGCCGTGGCGGTGGCACCCACGTCACAAAACGGAATCTAGGAGGGCCCCGATGTCGCTCGTTGCGCTCGCACTCACAGCGCTGTCGCTCCAATCGGTGCAGACCGCATCGGACCTCGCTCTCCGGCTTGCCGGCATGACCGCGGTGTCCGGTCTGGAGCAGGCCTTGGCCGATTCGCTCATCGAACTGATCCCTGGCAGCCAGCGCGACCGCGCTGGAAGCGTTGTCGTCACCGTTGGATCTGGAGCGCCGAACCGACTGGTCATATGTCCCGTGGATGAGTCGGGGTACGTGGTTGGGAACGTCACCGACGACGGCTTTCCCACGCTGCGCCGGGTGGGTCGGCCGCCGTCGCCCCTCTTCGATCAGTGGCACGAGGGACACCGGGTAACGATCTGGACGCGGAACGGGCCGAGGGCCGGCGTGGTCGCTGTTCCGTCGACGCACCTCACCCGGGGTCGCGCCGTGGACTTCAACCAGGCTTTCACGGTTGACGACGCGTACATAGAAGTGGGGGCCGAATCCGCGGATGACGTCGCGGAGCTTGGGATCGCGTTGCTGGATCCGGTGGCCCTGCTCAAGATCCCCCATCGCTATGGCCCGGCGCTCTTGGCTGCGCCTTGGGCGGCTCCGCGTGGGGCCTGTGCAGCTTTGGCGAGTGTTCTCCTTGACGGACCGCGGGTCCGCGGGACCGTGGTGGCCGCCTTCGCCGTGGAGAGCCGTCTCCGACATCGGGGCTTGCTCACGGTCGGGAACACCCGGGGGCCGTTTGACGAGACGCTGTTCCTGGAGTACGCGCCGCCGCGGCGATTGCCGCAGGGATCGTTTGGCCGTGTTCGACGGGTCGCGATCGACGCGCGATACCGGGACACGCCTGTCGAAACCATTGACCTGTCGGACGTAGAGAACCTCGCAAATGAGGTGCGTGGTTGGATGGGAGGTGAGCGATGACGCCACGGCTACTCACCGCCTTGCTCGCGGCGGCGTTACTCGTCGCGCCGCGGTCCGGCATGGGACAGGATAGGACGAGGCTCGAGCGAGCCGCGACAATTCTCGCGGGACTGGTGGAGATATACGGAGTATCGGGCGACGAAGCTCGAGTGCGTGAAGCAATCCAGCGTCAACTCCCAGACTGGGCCCGGTCTCGCGTCGATACCGCGGGCAATCTGTGGGTGCGCGTCGGCCGTGGTGATCCTCTCGTGGTATTCGTGGCTCACATGGACGAGACGGGTTTCCGCATCGATTCGATCATGGAAGACGGGACGCTCGCCATCACCCGTCGAGGTGGGTTCCTCCCGTGGCTGTGGGAGGCAACACCTGCCCTCGTGCATACACCGATGGGGCCCGTCCCCGGCGTGTTCACACCACGAGACTCGGTGGGGGCCGAGCCCCGTCGCATGCCGAGCAATCCGTTCCGTGTCGATGTGGGGACCGTATCCCGATCGGCGACCGAGGTGCTGGGGATCATGGCCGGACAGACGGTCACCAACCCGAAGGAGTTCTCGCGGCTCGGCGGTGAGCGCGCGACGTCCCGATCGTTCGATGATCGTGTGGGCTCCGCTGCGCAGCTCATGGCATTGCAGGCGCTCGATCGCTCAAAGCTCCATCACGAGGTGGTGTTTCTCTGGGTCACCCGCGAAGAAATCGGGTTGGTGGGGGCGTCACGGGCCGCCCGGGAACTGGGAACCCGTGCGGTACGGGTTCACGCCGTAGACACCTTTGTGTCGGCCGACGGTCCCCACGATGCTCGGAATTTCGCCGCGCAACCCATCGGACACGGCCCCGTAGCACGTGCGGTGGACAACTCCACGGTGACTCCACCGGCCGTTGTGGACACGCTGCGCGCCCTCGCCGCGAGCCACGGGATTCCTCTCCAAGTGGGGACCACCAACGGCGGTAACGACGGCGCCGCGTTCACGGCGTGGGGTGTCGTCGACGTGCCCATCGGGTGGCCCCTGCGGTACTCGCACTCACCGGTCGAAGTGATCGATCTGCGAGACGTGGTCGCCCTGAGCGACCTCGTTCGGGCAATCGCCGAAGATTGGTAACCCAGCAACATTCGTCGGAGGACTCATGAAGCCCGCGTTTTCACATTTAGTCGCGCTCCTGGCACCCGGACTCGTCTCCCTCTCGTCGACGGCTTCCGGCCAGCAAGAGATGAACAACGTCGCGATCACGACCGAGCCTGTGGCAAAGGGGATCTACATGCTCCAAGGTCGTGGCGGGAACATTGGTCTCTCGGTCGGCACGGATGGAGCGTTCCTGGTGGACGATCAGTTTGCGCCACTGACGGACAAGATCCAGGAGGCGGTGTCACGTGTCACCGACGAATCCGTGCGCTTCGTCCTGAACACGCACTGGCACGGCGATCACACAGGGGGGAACGAGAATTTCGGGAAGGCAGGTGCGATGATCGTCGCACACGAAAACGTTCGGAAGCGCCTCGATCCGGCCGAATTCAAAGAGCTCATGGGACGTTCCCAACAAGCGCCTCCCGATGCTCTTCCGGTGATCACGTTCACCGAGGTAGTCACGTTTCATTGGAATGCAGAGACGATTCGGGTCTTTCACGTGGCCCACGCCCATACCGACGGGGACGCCATCGTCGACTTTCAGGACGCGAACGTCGTACACATGGGCGACGTGTTCTTCAACGGCCGGTACCCCTTCATCGACGTGGAGAGTGGGGGGAGCGTACACGGCGTCATCGACGCGGCAGAGCAGGTACTCGCGCTCGTCGACGCCAACACCCGGATCATTCCTGGACACGGCGCGTTGGCGGGAAGAGACGAGCTGCGAGCCTACAGGGATATGCTCGTCACCGTGCGTGATCGCGTTGCCGAGATGGCGGCTCGTGAGATGACGGAGGATCAGGTCGTTGCTGCTCAACCGACCAAAGACCTTGACGCCATGTGGGGAGAGCGTGCAGAGCGGTTCGTGCGAGCAGTGTTTCGGGGAGTGAAGGGCCGCTAGGATCGTCTCAGTTCGAGCCGCCGCTCGACAATAGCTCTACCACGGCGATCCGTCCCCGCCCTTGGGCGACCTCAACCGGGGTACGTGAACGTGCCTCTTTGGTCCGGACGTCGGCCCCGTACGCCAGGAGCAGACGAGTCGTGGCGACGTCGCCGTTCAGCGCCGCGAGATGGAGGGGCGTGAAGCCGTCCGCCTGCTTGGCATCGACCTGGGCTCCCCGCGACAACAGAAGCTCAGTCACTTCCCGATGGCGATAGCGTACCGCCAGGTGCAACGGCGTCCACCTGCGGAACCGCCTGGGGTCGATCTCGGCGCCAGCGTCGAGGAGGAGTTGGACCACCGAGGCATGATCCTCCAGCGCCGCGAGGTGCAGCGGCGTGCGGTCACCCGCGTCTCTCGCGTCGAACTCGGCCCCTGCGGCGAGGAGCCGCTTGGCCACCGTGAGGTGTCCGCCACCGGCGGCGAGATGGAGGGGTGTGCGATCGCTGGCGTCGCGAGGGTCGGCGGCCGCGCCACGGCTGAGCAGCAGCTCCGCCACCGCGAAGTGTCCCTCGTTGGCGACAGTGTGGAGCACGGTTGCACTGCGCCAATCGCGCGCCGCCACGTCCGCGCCGCGTGCGAGGAGGAGCTCGGCCATCTCAAGGTCCCCCGCTGCGGCTGCAACGTGAAGCGGGGTTCTCTGTTCCTCGTCGAGGCCGGTGACGGCGGCACCGCCTTTCAACAAGGCCAGCACCCGATCGAGGTCCCCGCGGGCCACGGCGAAGTGCAGTTGGTCGACGGACAGCTCCTCGGTGGCCACGGCGGCGACCGGAGTTGGCAGCACGCCGTCGGCCGTCGTCAGCGCCCGCGCCCCATACGTCTCCAACAGCTGGACGACCGCATCGTGTCCCTTGAGACGGGCGAGGTCCACGGGGGTGGCTCCGGTTTCGCCCCGATTGATGTTCGCTCCAGCCGCCAGCAATGCCTCCACCAGGTCGCGCTGTCCGTGCTGAGCCGCCAGGTGAAGGGGGGTGAGCCCACGGAATTCCTCGGCCTCGTGGTCTGCGTGCCGGTCGAGGAGAAGTCGGGCTACGTCGGCGTGTCCGGAGCGGGCTGCGTAGTGAAGGGGTGTCTCCCGCTCCTTCTGCCGGGCATGCACGTCGGCCCCGCGAGCGAGGAGCAGGTCGACCACTGTCAGGTGCCCATTCAGCGAGGCTAGATGCAGAGGAGCCTGGCCCCGCGCATCGACGGCAGATCCGTCGGCCCCGCCGTCGAGAAGGAGAGCCGCGATGGTCGGTCGTCCGTATTGCGAGGCAACATGCAGGGCCGTTCGCTCCCGCTCGTCACGGGCCTCGACGTCGGTCCCGGCGGCGATCAACGCCGCCACTCGAGCGCTGTCTCCAGCCCGCGCGGCGGCGTGGAGCTCGCCCACGACACCTCCCCCGTGCTGGCCCGGCGCTGTGGCGAGTACCAGAAGCAAGGCGGTGGAAAGGCCCGCGGTCATGACACCAGCCGCCGGTCCACGAAGTGCGAAGCGGGGTGTTGCCGCGCCCCGCCTCCGTTAGCCCCACCGAGGAGCATTGCCGTTACCGCCGGCCGCCCCATACCCGTCGAAACGTCGACGTCCCGAAGGGGAAGATGGTCGGCGGGGCGTTGCAGGTACCGCCGGTGCCACCCGAGATCACGATCACTGGCCCGCCCGGCGATCGCCCGATTCCTTCGCCTCGGGTGTCCGCGATGGCCACCCCAGCACCTGGCCCTCGCCCCGGACGGTCGTCCTGAACATCGCTGTCTTCGGTTTCGTCCGTGAACGTGGCCGTCACCGCTTCGACGGGGTATTCCCCGTCGTTGAACTCCACGCTGGTAAAGGCCACATCCACGCGGCCCTGGCTGGCCGCAATCTCGGAAATGGCGCCGCGGAAGATCGCGCCCGCCGGGACAACCAGGTCTCCCTGCTCATTGAACACGGGGGATCGGAGCGTCGCCGACACCGGCGATCCGAGGCCTTGCTCTCCGGTATTGATCGTCTCGAGGATTGCCAGGTTGAGTGAGTAACCGCCGCCCAGGGTCGGTGGCGCGGGCGGCTCCGCAAGGGTCGCCGGCTCCGTGGGCCGCTCGCCCATCTCGAACTCCGGCTCAGCTGCCGGGTCTTCGTCCCGTCGATCCGGTTGAATGGCCATCGGAACGTACGGCACGGCCACCTCGCTCTGGGACCGTGCAACGCGCAGCTGCTCGGCTTGCGGCCGGTCGTTGAAGACCGAGAGGGTCTCGTCCACCGGCGTCAGGGTCAGGTCCCGAGCCTGTTCTCGGTTCTCCTGGGGGCCGCTGCACGCAGCGACAGCCATGACCGCGAAGATGGCCGTGGAACTGAGCCGTTTGATCATAGATCCCGCTCCGGATGTGGGTTAACCCCCAAAAAGGGCGGGCATCCGTGTTTCGAGACGGCGGATGGTTCGGCCGGCGACCTGACATCCCAGGGCCGGTACCACAGGAACACTCGAACCGTGCGAAGGTTCCGTAGACTGTGACAGTTGGCAAGGTCGGAATGTTACGCCACACGCGATGGCTCGAGCATTCCTTCCTTTTTTGAAACATCCAAGTCCAAGAGGGCCCGGGCGCGCTGCCCGGGCCCTCTTGTCGTGTTGGGCTGGCCGGAGTCTGTCAGCCTGCTTTCTGCGTCGCGTCCTTTCGGAGTAGTGCGACGTCCACGCTGTTGAAGTTGTTGTCGGCAACGTCGCGGTACAGTTCTTTCGCCTTCTCGGTATCACCCGCTCCCTCGTGGGCCTGAGCCAGCGAGTACCTGATGTACATGTTGTCGGTGTTACCCTGCTCGAGTTGGGTGGTGGCCTCGCTGTGCTTGCCTTGATAGAGCGCGATTAGACCCTGTAGCTCGTGCACGGGCTCCATCTTGCGCGGGTTGTTGTCGGGCTCGACGAGCTCAGCCATGCGATTCGTTAAGCTCTGGGCGGTCTGGTAGTCGCCCTTCTTCGCCGCGAGCCAAGCGTCGAAATACGTGATGTCGGCTTGCTGGCTACGGCGGAACTCCTCGGTGCCCACTGCGTCGGCCTGTTCCATCATCAACTGTGACCGTTGGCGAAGCAGCGTTTCCGCCTCGTCGAACATGCCGGTGTGCGTTGCGATGGTGGCGGCGTTCGAGAGGGCGTTGATCTTCAAGCCCCGCGGCTCTGGAATGTCCAACTGGTCGATCTTCGTGACCAGCTGCTTCAACTCGTCGATGGCCGCCTGCGGATTCCCCTCGTGGATCGAGACGAATGCCCGATACGTGCCGTAATCGGCCTTCTCGTTCGCCCGTCCGCGGACAATGGCCGAGTCGTAGTCGGCTCGTGCCTCCGCATAGTTGCCAAGGAACGAGTTGACGTGTCCCCGCTGCTGGAGCGGTAGCGCGTTATCGGGGTCGAGTTCGTGGGCCCGGGTATACTCGGCGCGTGCGTCGTCGAACTTTCCTTGGGCACGATAGGCGTCGCCGAGAAAATCGTGCATCGCCTGCTCGTTGGAGACCAACTCCACTGCGTGGCTGAAGTGGGTTTCTGCCTGTGAGAAGTCTCGCGGCTCCAAAAACAGGTACGAGTTACCCAGGTTCGTGTGCGCTACCACCAGCTGGGGAGAGAGCTCGATGGCCCTCCCGATCGAGGCCCGGGCCTCCTCGTTGCGGTTCATGCTGGATTGGACATTCGCCAGGGCGAGCCATGCCCTGGGACTCGACGGCTGCAGCTCGGTGAGCTGCTGCGCCAGCACTAGCTGATCCTCAGTGTCGTTCTCGAACCCTTTCCGAGTGATCTGGATCAGGATCTGCTCGGCTTCGGTTGCGTTCGCCGCCTGTTGTTCGGCGCGCTCGAGGTTGGTTTTGAATTCGTCGAGCGAAGACGCGGTGTTCGCCACTCGGAGGAAGCCGAATGCGAACATGGGATCCGCTTCTACCGCCTGCTCGAAGTGGGTGTTGGCGTCGATGAACCGGCTGACGTCCATCGCCTGCTGGCCCTGCATGAAGTGGTTCCTCGCCACGTCCGACGTGGTTGTGACGGGAAGTACCATCGTCGTCGTGGTCACGGCCTCGAGGGCCTCTTGGCTCGTCTGTGTTTCCTGTGCTCGCTCACACCCGAGGAGCAGCGCTGCAGCTGCCGCGGATGTAAGTAAGTGCTTCGTGGTGCGCATCATGGTCTCCCTGAAAAGGTGGATGTGCCGAGACACCGAGAGGCGCGAGGAGGGGGTTGCGCCCTCGTGGTGATGTCCTTGTGATGTGTCGGTGGCCGACCCAGTTCCCACGCCCGGCAGAGCCGCGGCAGCCGGATTGGGGGTAGAGATGGGTGATATGTGTGGTAGTGACGAATCAGCAATAGAGCTCCGCGCGCATCTTCACTCCGGTCGAGCGCCCTGCAAGATGGGTCGGTCGGGTGGCACCGGCAAGTGCTGGGGGAGATTCAGGACACCGCCAAATTGGCAGCCCGTCGGCGTGCGGAGCGCGTCGGTTGAACAACCCTTGGGCGAACCGGTCAGCTGCCGTGGGGATGGGCCATCTCGTGCGGCTTCACGGTTGCGTCGAACTCCGCTTCGGTCAGATAGCCCAGTGACAATGCGGCCTCCTTGAGCGTCGTGCCCTCCCGGTCGGCTTTCTTTGCGATCTCGGCTGCCTTGTCGTAGCCGATCTTCGGAGTGAGAGCGGTCACCAGCATGAGAGAGTCGCGCACGAGCTCGGCGATGCGCTCCCGGTTCGCTTCGAGGCCTTCCACCAGATACTTGCGGAACGAGTCGCATGCGTCGCTCAACAGCGTCGCCGAATTGACGAAGTTGAAGATCATCATCGGCTTGAAGACGTTGAGCTCGAAGTTTCCCTGGGACCCCGCAACGCCGATCGCGGTATCGTTCCCCAATACCTGGGCGGCCACCATCGTCATGGCCTCGCACTGGGTGGGATTCACCTTGCCGGGCATGATGGACGATCCCGGCTCGTTGGCTGGCAGCGTGAGCTCACCCAGCCCCGAACGTGGCCCGGAACCCGCCCATCGTATGTCGTTGGCGATCTTCATGAGTGAACAGGCCAGTACGCGAAGTGTGCTGTGTGCCATGACGAGCGCATCGTGGGCGGCGAGCTCGGCGAACTTGTTGGGCGCTGAGGTGAAGGGGAGGCCCGTCAAATCTGCAACGTTGCCGGCACATTTCTCGGCGAATTGGTGCGGTGCGTTGAGGCCCGTGCCCACAGCCGTCCCGCCGATGGCCAGACGGTACAGGCCAGGGAGCGCGCCCTCGATGCGGGCAACGCCGTCATCCAACTGAGCGACGTAGCCAGAAAACTCCTGTCCCAGGGTGAGGGGCACGGCATCTTGCAGATGCGTGCGGCCGATCTTGACGATGTCCTCGAACTGGTCGCGTTTGGCGGCGAGCGCGTCGCTGAGCTGGCTCACGGCAGGTAGCACTCGCTGACGGACGAGTCGTGCAGCCGCGATGTGCATCGCCGTGGGGAACGTGTCGTTGGATGACTGCGACATGTTCACGTGATCGTTGGGATGGATGGGGTCCTTGCTTCCCTTGTCGCCGCCAGCCAACTCGATGGCACGGTTGGCGATCACCTCGTTTGCGTTCATGTTGGATTGCGTGCCGCTCCCCGTTTGCCAGACGTAAAGGGGGAAGTGGTCGTCGAGCTCCCCGGCAATGACTTCCTCGGCGGCTCGGACGATGAGATCGGCCAGGGGGGCGTCCAACCTGCCGAGCTCTCGGTTGGTGAGCGCGGCAGCTTTCTTGAGGACGCCGAATGCCCGCACGATCTCCAGCGGCATGCGGTCGCGCCCGATGGCAAAGTGGATCAGCGATCTCGCTGTCTGGGCTCCCCAGTACTTGTCGCTCGGAACGTCGATGGCGCCCATGCTGTCTCGCTCCGTACGCATGCGTGGCTCGGTCGTGGTCATGCTGCCCCTCGGAGTTCGGTTTCCCCTGTGAGTATGCTAGCTTGGGGAACGGGTTGGATCTACTGGGAGGAGCGGGAGGAGCTTGCTTTCATTTCTTGGCTCGCCCATCCACTTTTCGAGTCCGAGGGATTCGGCTCACACAAAGGAGAGATCATGCGAATGGTTTTGGCCACCGCAGTCACCCTGGCGTGCGTGGCGCCCCTCCCTCTAGCCGCTCAGAGCGTTGCGGATCTCTGCCGGAGTCTCGGACGGGATTTCGCCGTTGGCCAGTGGGTCCAGTACGAGATGACGGCTTCACAGATCCCGGACGGTAGAGCCGAGCTGCGCTTTGCGATCGTGGGGACCGAGCCGGCGGCCGGCGGAGAGCACTACTGGTTCGAGCTCATGATGAACTCGAGTCAGGGTACCTACATCTCCCAGTTCCTGGTTCCGGGGTTTCCGTACGAGCTGGGAGACGTCCAGGCGGTCGTGATGAAGATGGGTGATCAGCCGGCCATGAAGATGCCCAAGGAAATGCTGGGCATGATGCGGCAAATGGGAAACCAGAACCAGGCCATGGAGATCACCAAGAAGTGTGACGACGCGGAGGAGGTGGGGTGGGAGTCGGTGACGGTTCCCGCCGGCACGCTCCGCGCCCTTCATCTCAAAGTGAAGGACGGCAGTGGCGAGCTGTGGGTGACGGACGAGCTCCCCTTCGGGATGGTGAAGTGGGTTGGGACCGAAGGCGAGCAGATGGCGCTCAAGGACCATGGGAAGGACGCGGAATCGTCCATCACGGAGACGCCACAAGAGATGCCAGGGATGCCGATGCGGCCACCAGGACGCTAGCGAGCGTACACGCATCGACTGCCGGGTCGGTCGGATTCCGTTGCAAGTTGCCGGTTCGGCCAGCTAGACGCGGGAAAGAACTTCCCTCTTCACGAACGCCGCGGGCGGTTCCGTGGCAGCCCCGCAGCCGCGTAAGCGGTTGCGGGGCGTTCGATTGCCGACACTTTGCCACCGGGGGTGCCTCCGTTGGCACCCTAATTGCGCCTAGACCTACTGAGAGCCGCTGTGTGCGGCGTGGGCGGGAGTGTGTCCCGCCCTTTGCTTCTCGACGACTGAGCGAAGGACAGGAGGAGCCTATTCGCCTGTGATGTGAGGACTTTTTAAGCCCCGAACGGGCTGGGACGCATGAAAAACCTGTTGGTGCTCCTGCTAGTCGTGCTGGTTGCCGCTCCGTCTTGGGCGCAGCTGGATCGCAGCGTGTCCCAACCCCGAGTGCAGGCTCTCCGTGTCATTTTCGCACCCCACGTATCGGAAGAACTGGATTACTTGGCGGACACACTTCGCGTGGAGACAGTCCGCTGTCTCATCGGTGTCGTGAACGGCGAGGACGCCACCATCGATCTGGCATGGCAGCCGCCGATCAAGTTGAGCACGCCGAATCAGGTGGAGTATCAATCCTGTCCGTTGGCAACCCTGGCCGTCTGGCACAACCATCCGCCAATTCCCAGCGAGGCGCCGGAGTACGGATGTTACCTGTCGGCGACGGATATTCGGGAGGCGTTGCACGAGCGGGCGCCGCCCATTCAAATCGTGCAGGTCACGGCCAACGTCGCCTGTTGGTGGTCCAAATGGGAGATCGCCAAGACCGGACTCGCCCCCGTGCTGTTTCCCCGCGGGAGGCAGCGATGGGGAAGATCGCTGCTCAACGAGACGGTCTGTCGGGCGGAGTTACGGCACGTCACGGCGTGCCGGCTGCTCCTTGCCTGCGAGCGTGACGGTCAAATGGCGGAGACCTGCCGCCCGCCAAAGCCCGCCGAGGATGTCGCTGCAGTCGGACGCCACGAGGGCCCGGTTCCCAAGCGCTGATCTCGTCTCAGGAACCCGGTCGGCCGTCGCCCAACTCCCGCAGACGCTCTTCAATCTCATCGATCCGTTCCTTCGCTTCCGGGAAACCGGAGGGAATGAGGTGTCGTGGGTCGAACAGGCGAAAGAGTCTCAACGCCTTCCCTAGGCTCCGACAGGCGTCGACGTCCCGCCCGTCGAGCTGTGCCTCCAGACCATCGATGTAGAGCGCCTCGGCTACCATCCACCCTCGGGTGGGATCGAGCTCCCCCGTGGGGGCGACCATGCGCTCCAACGAAGGAGGATCGGCCAAGCGCGCAAGGTCCAGGTCGAAGCCCACCTGCTGGAGCGTTCTTCGAAGCTCCCGGTGCACTTCCGCCGTCCCGACTGCCCGCTTGAGAATCCGCTCCCGGAGCGCGACGAGGATGGCCCCAACCTGCTCGATCATGCGGAGGATGTAGTCGCGTTGCTGCACGGTGCCGTCCTCGATCTGGGATCCTGGTACCGGGCTGCCGAATCGATAGTCTAGCTCCGGGATCGGCGCCGACGCCAGGATTCGCCGCGTCGGGCCTACAAAACCCTTGGGAAAGGGCAGCGGTCTCGGTATGGCCATGGTGTACGGCCTCATGAAGCAGCACCACGGCTACGTCGATGTCGACGGTGCGCAGAGGCGCGGAACCACGGTACGCGTCTACATGCCCGTGGCGAGTCACGACGCCCTCGTCGAGCAGGACGAAGTCGAGACCGTCGGTGACATTGGGGAGCTTCGAGGCACGGAGACGTTGTTGCTGGTCGAGGACGAGGCGCCGATTCGCCGGGCCGCACAACCAGCGCTGGAGCAGTTCGGGTACACCGTGTTGGGGGCAGGCGATGGCGAAGAGGCGTTGCACATGTTCGAAGCCAATAGAGAGCGCGTTGCGCTGGTGATTTCGGACGTCGTCATGCCACGGATGACGGGGCCCGAGCTCTATCGAGCTGTGCAGCGGAGGGCGCCGGGCACCAAGTTCGTCATGATGAGTGGGTATACGTCGCCGGAGCTGCAATCACGGGCGCCCCTCGATCCGAGCTTGCCCCGGATCAAGAAACCATGGAGTATTCCCGAGCTGCTCGAGTTGGTTCGGAAGGTGCTTGGCGGAAGGGAATGATTGCGACGACCGCCTAGCGAGCGCACACCCCGTGAACCCCTCGTAGTTGCTAGAACACCGACACGCAAACTCAATGTACGAAGAGAGGGATGTGGACCGTGATGGCTGATATTCACCGTTCATGCCTGCTGGCCGTCGTCATCGCCGGCATGCTGGTCTCGTATCCGAGCTCGAGCCATGCGCAGACCGGCCAGGCCGACCGCGGTGTGGTGCGCGCTGGGCGATTCGACGGCGGGAAGATGTGGACGTTCGAGGATGCGCCCAGAGAATACTTTGCCGATACCTACGGTGTCGCGGCGGACGATGCGTGGTTCGAGCGCGCCCGGATGGCGGCTCTCCGCATCCCCGGGTGCTCGGCGTCCTACGTGTCGCCACACGGCCTGCTGGCCACGAATCATCATTGCGTTCGGAGCGCGGTGTCGCGCGCCAGCCGCCCGGGGGAAACCCTCCTGGACGATGGGTTTTACGCTGTCTCCCTCGACGAGGAACGACGTATCGCAGGGTACTGGGCGGACCAGCTCATCGCCATCGATGACGTCAGCGACGAAGTGCTCGCCGCCGTTGATGCCGCGAGTCCGGTAGAGCGGGAGCGTGCGCGGCGCCAGGCGTTCGCCGACATCGAGATCCGCGCCATAACCCGTCACGGCACGCCGGGAGACTCGATCCACGTGGAGGTCGTCGGGCTCTATCACGGCGGTCGGTATTCGGCCTATGTCTTCCGTCGGTTCACCGATGTCCGGCTCGTGGCGGCGGCCGAGCTGCAAATGGGCTTCTTTGGCGGTGATCCCGACAACTTCACGTATCCCCGATACGCTCTCGACTTCGCCTTTTTGCGGGTCTACGGTGCGGACGGCCAGCCGTACGAGACGGATCACTATTTCGGGTGGGGGGCGGATGGCGTGGAGGAGGGCGATGTGGTCTTTGTGATCGGGAATCCGGGAGCGACCAATCGGTTGCGCACGGTAGCCCAGCTGGAATTCCAGCACGACGTGTTGTTGCCGGCGACCATTGCCGTTTTCCGCAGTCGGCACGCGGCTCTCGGGGCGTACCGAGAGGCTCATCCGGACCAAGCCGAGGCCCTGGGTATTCGGAATAGGATGTTCTCTCTCTCGAATTCCTTGAAAGCATCCATCGGCCGGTTGGATGCCCTCAATACGCCCATGATCATGGCGCGGCGCCGTCACGCAGAGCACGAGTACGCCAAGATGATCGACGGCAATCCCCAGCTCTCCGAGCGATACGGCGATCTGCTCGATCACATCGCCGACGTTCAGCGGGCGATGCGGAAGTACGCGGCACCCTATGCGGCCTTTCGGTTGTTCGGCGACCCCAGGTACTCGTCCGCCGTGCTACGCCGGGCAATGGCGGCCCTGGGGTACGTGGCTGCGCGCGACCGGGGTGCGCCTGCCGATTCGATCGCCGAGCTGCGACGACGGCTGCTGAGTATTCCGGATCACCCCGCCGATCTCGAGAGGCGGTTGTTAGAAGCTCGCCTGGCCGATTTCCAACGGTATTTCGGCGGCGATCACGAGATTACCCGTCTGGCCCTGCAAGATGGCACGCCTGCGGCGTCTGCGGCGGCGCTCTTGGCCCATTCCGCCCTCGCAACAGCCGACCGGCTCGGGGCTGCGGTCGCCGATGACGCAATGGACTCGAGCGATCCGGCTCTGCGACTTGCCGCAGCCGTCGCGCCGCACTACGCCGAGTTCGCCGGGGGGTTCGGCCGACTGGTCGCCGAGGAGCGCGAGCTGGCTAGCGAGTTCGGCCGTGCGCGGTTTGCCGTCTATGGTCGGAGCATTCCGCCGGATGGCACCCGTTCGCCACGCATCGCCGACGGAGTGGTCCTGGGGTACGAGTACAACGGTACTAAGGCGCCGCCCTACACGACGTTCTACGGGCTATACGATCGATATCACGCGCACGGTGGCGCGACGGACTGGGAGCTTCCCGAGCGCTGGCGGACTCCACCGCCCGGGCTCGACCTCTCTACCCCGCTCAATTTCGTCTCGACGGCCGATACATATGGTGGCAACTCGGGTTCGCCTGCCGTCACTCGCGAGCTCGCCCTGGTCGGCCTCAACTTCGACCGCAATATCGATGGGCTTTCCCGGGACTACATCTATCTGCCGGAACGCGGACGTAACATCATGGTGGATGTCCGGGCGGTCCATGCCGCCCTCGAGCATGTGTACGATGCTGACCGGATCGTTCAGGAGTTGATGACGGGCCGGCTCTACCGGACCGAAGAGGAAGCCGACAGCCGAGGGCGGTAGCAGCGTGCCCCGGGCCGAAGCTCTCGGGCTCAGCCCGCGGTCCCCTCGTCGGGTGATAGCGTATCCACGTCCACGTTCAAGAGCTGCGCGAGCGCCGGACGGGCAAGCGAGGGCGGAACGCTGAGCCAGGTGACATCGGTCGCTCTGGCGAAAAAGTAGTGGAGCTGGCCGTGCCCCACGACGCGGTGGACCTCGACCCCGGCGATGGTCACTGACTCGTGGTGCCCGAAGCCGCTGCTGCCTGTCCCGATCCCCTCGGCCATGTCTACCAGCGCCGAGCCGGCATCCTTGGCCGATTCGAAACGGCTGACATACACCACGGCCTGCATCTCCCCGGAATCGTAGGAGCCGATCTCACTTTTCACCGGCGCGACGCTCCGATCGTGAAGACGCTGGATGAGCGAAGCGGCGTCGCTGCCCGACCGACGCTCCACGAGCGCGAGTCCGTGGAGTGAATTCGGAACGAGAGAGGGCACATCTCTGGCTGTTTCGCTTCCTTGGCATGCCGCCAGTGGCACCATCGCGAACAGCGCCCAGCGGAAACGGAGGGACGGTGGGTCGGTTGCCATGATGTGTTCCTTCGCAGCTAGCGCCGTATCTCGAGTCCTGGATCGGCGATGTGCAAGACACCACCTTGCAGTCCAAAGATGATTCCGCTTCCATGATTTCGCGAGGCGGTCTCCGACGTGGGGGAAACCGCTGACGATCATGGTGAGGATCCCGACGATACCGTGCTACCGGTGCCCTGCGCGGAGGGCGGTTGTCCCTCCACCGAGATGACCACCTCGTCCCAATTCCTGTTTGCCGTTACGGCCCGAATGACATGCCGTCCCGGCTCCAACCGCCACCGCGTGCCATGCACGGCGTCACCATCGACATACCATGTGGCTTCGCTGACTCCACCGGCACTACGGAATCCAATGGTGGCGTAGCGACCGTCCACGCCCGGCTGGAAGCGATACACGTCGCTGTCCAGAGGGGCAACGATGCGAAATGCCGAGCGTGGCTCCGAAGTCGGCACCGGGGCCGTCGCCGCCACGTACCAGTTGGGTTCGGCGTTGTGCAGCTCGTTCCACTCCGTGTACTCGTCCGGCAGGGTCACCCACGACGTGGCATGCCAGTCGCAGACCTTGGTAGGTGACGACCCGCCAGCGAACCACTCGGTCACGGTGGGGCAATACGGTCCGGGTTCATGTCCGGACAGCTGGCAGACGCGATGCGCGCGCGCGCCTGCATCAGCGGGAGTGGTGAAGCGACCGGCATCGTATCGCTGGGCAACCAGCAACACGGCCCGCTGCAGCAGCGGCCCGGCGCCGGTGAGACCGCTCACCCGCTGCATTGGCCTGCCGGAGAAGTTGCCTACCCAGACGGCAACCGTGAAGCTCGCGGTGACACCCACGGCCCAGTTGTCGGTGAAATGATGACTCGTTCCGGTCTTGACGGCGACCGGGAAATCGAAATCGAAGGGCGTGTTCGCCCCGAAGCCCGGAACCCGGGCTACGGGGTCCGACAGGATGTCGAGTATCAGGGCAGCCGAATTGCGGGACATGATGCGGCGCTGCTCACCAGACGTGCGCGCAGAGGGAATCACCCTTGGCGCCCGCCATACGCCGCCGTTGGCCATCGCACGATACGCGTTGGCGACCTCGAGAAGCGTCACCTCGCCGTTTCCCAGCGAAAGCCCGAGGCCGTAATGGTTCGCGTCCTCGGTCAGCGATTCGAACCCGGCGAGGTGAAGCGTGTGCAGCAGCACACCCACGCCCATCCTGCTGGTGAGCTCCACCGCGGGAACGTTGTAGGAGCTGGCGAGCGCTTCCCGCATGCGAACCGGTCCGTGGTAACGCCGGTCATAGTTGCGAGGACTGTACGGCCCCGTCGACGTCACGTACGCCCTCATGACATCGGGGATGGTGGAAGCTGGGGTGTACCCTTCGTCCAGGGCGAGACCATAGAGAAACGGCTTGAGGAG
>JBDHDH010000042.1:0-28121 GCA_039591615.1 Gemmatimonadota bacterium
GAGCGTACGCAGTGCGATCTGGGCTTCACGGTGGGGCAAGGCTGGTGGGTGGTCCACAACCTCGGTGGGCTCGCCGGGCTACCGAATGCCGTGGTGAGCTTCTGCTGGGTGGTGGCGCTCGTGGCCACGTTCGGCTTCTGGGCCCGACCTCATCCAGCCTCGCTGGTTGGCGGGGCCGTCGCGCTGGGGGCGTTTGTGCTCGCTCCAACCGCCACCGGGCCGCTGTTGCCGACGCCATGGTGGGAGTGGCTGGGCCTGCTGGTGGGCGTGGCGCTGGGAGTGGGTCTCAGGCGGCGTGGGGCCGACGCGTCTGGTCGAGGGACACCGGCCATATAAGCTGTCTCTAGAGAGGGAAAAGTCGCGAGCGGGAGCAGGAGCGGTCGTGATGGAGGTTGCGCCTGAAGAGACGCTTGGTCGCAGGCGCCTCGGCCACTACTACTCTGAACGCCTCGATGGCCCTCACGTACGCAGGCCGGGCGCCTGCGACCATCGCGGCTCGAACGGCGCAGCCTCCACCACGACCGCCCTCGTCAGGCAGCCGTTCACGATCCCGAGTCTTCGGCCGCGCGCTTCTTGAGGCGCTCCCACCACTCGCGTCGCTTGCCGATCTCCTTTTCGAACCCGACCTCAGCCGGCTCGTACCACTTCGCGCCGCGCAGTGACTCCGGCAAATACTCCTGCCCCACCGCATGCCCCTCCTCGGCGTGGTCGTATCGGTAGCCCTTTCCGTAGCCCAGCTGTTTCATCAACGGCGTCGGGGCGTTCCGGATGTGCAGCGGGACGGGCTCTCCCGGGTACTGCTCCGCCGCCTGCACCGCCCGGCTCCACGCCTCGTAGACCCGGTTGGACTTGGGTGCCGTCGCGAGGTACACCGCCGCCTCCGCGATGGCCAGCTCACCCTCGGGCGAGCCGAGGAAGTGGTAGGCCTCCTTCGCCGCCACCGCCATCGAGAGCGCTCTCGGGTCTGCGAGCCCGACATCCTCAGTCGCGATCCTCACGAGCCGCCGAGCGATGTACAGCGGATCTTCTCCGCCGGCGATCATTCGAGCGATCCAGTAGAGCGCACCCTCCACATCGGAACCGCGAATCGCTTTGTGAACCGCCGAGATCACGTTGTAGTGCTCTTCCCCGCCCTTGTCGTAGCGGGGAAGGCGGCGGGAGAGCACGGCCTCCACCGTCTCGGGCCCGACCCCCGAATCTGGCAGGCCGGCGGCGGAGGACCGCACGTGGTCGACGAGAGCCTCCAGCGCATTGAGTGCCCTCCGGGCGTCTCCCCCTGCAAAGCGGACGAGCAGGTCCACTGCTTCGGGTTGGAGCGCCACCGGCTGCTTGGCCCCCTCCTTCACTGCCCGCCCGATAATCTCCCGGATGTGGGCGTCTTCCAGCGGCTGTAGCACGTACACCTGCAAGCGAGACAACAGCGGCCTGGTGAGCTCGAAGCTCGGGTTCTCCGTCGTCGCGCCCACGAGGGTGATCACTCCCTCCTCCACCCACGGGAGGAAGGCGTCCTGTTGTGCCTTGTTGAACCGGTGGATCTCGTCGCAAAACAGGATGGTGCCCCGTCCCTCGTACTCCAGGCGCCGCTTCGCCTCCTGAATGATCTCACGCACACGCGGCACACCCGCAGTGACGGCGCTGAAGGGCTCGAAATGGCGGTCGGTGTAGCGCGCGATCAACCTCGCCAACGTGGTCTTCCCCGACCCCGGCGGGCCCCACAGCACCATCGAGCCTACGTCGCCCCGACGCACGGCCTCGTAGAGCGGCCGCCCTTCACCCAGGAGGTGTTCCTGCCCGAGGAACTCCTCGAGGCTCTTGGGTCGGAGGCGGGATGCCAGCGGCTCGTATCGTCCCGCCTCTTCGGCGAAGAGCGTCGGTTCAACCATAGCGAGAAATGTAAGGTCCTTCCGGGAATATCGGGGGGAGGGGCGAGGCAAGCGTGCTGGCCACCCGTTGTGCTCTCTGTGGCCATCTCATTGATGCGTTTGGACGTCGGGTTCACATCCCGAGTGCCCGCAGCGATTCCCGGGCGGCGAAGAACGCTGCCACCCCG
Organism: Gemmatimonadota bacterium; assembly: GCA_039591615.1. Taxonomy (GTDB): domain Bacteria; phylum Gemmatimonadota; class Gemmatimonadetes; order Gemmatimonadales; family GWC2-71-9; genus JBDHDH01. The sequence continues at coordinate 2,051 of JBDHDH010000042.1, forward strand.
ATGAAGAACGCCGCCGGCAACCGCCACCCCGGCTTTCCCTGGAACTCGGGCACGAGGTTGGACGCCGCCACGTAGACGGTGACACCACCGGCCAGAGCAAGACCGTGCGCGGCCAGAAAGGCAACGGCCCCGGTCAGCAGGACGCCGAGTATCGTCGCGGCTCCCAGCAACGCCGCGCTGCCGACTGCCTGGAAAGTCCCTCTCCCGCCCGCCACTTGCAGGCTCGAGATCGTGACGCCCTCCGGGAGCTTGTGGAGCAGGATCGCCAGAAAGAGCAGGATGCCCAGCTCCTCGCTCACCGCAAAGCCTCCGGCGATGGCCACGCCGTCGAAGAACGTGTGCAGCAGCAGGCCGACCAGCGCCGATACGCCGGCGACCCTCGTCACATCGTGTGTCTCTTCGCCGAAGTGGAAGTGCTCGGTGGCCGTATGCTGGGTGAGGTGAACCAGCAGGTACCCCGCCAGCACGAACAAGGCGGCCGAGCTGCCGCCGCGTTCCAGCGCCTCCGGCACCACCTCGATGAATGCCACGGACAACATGAAGCCGGCTCCGAACGCGACCATGCCGGAGATGAAGGTCAAGCCCAGCCGCGCTCCCCTGGCGGCGACGATGCCCCCGACGACGTTGCCGAGCGCCGCCACGACCGCATAGATCAGCGGCATCATGGGAGCACCCCGCCGCGGCCGTCCGCATCCGGAGACCGTGAGGAAACGGGCGGACCGCCCCCCGTATCCGACCCCGACCGCCGGGCGTGGCCGCGAGCGCGACGCAGCAGATCACCGCGCTGGTTGCGGGAGGGGTCCTCCAGCACGTCGTCCAGCAACGCTCGGAGGATCTCGCCCACTGCGGGGCCTTTCGGGACGCCGGCACGCACCAGGTCATCGCCGTTCACTGCCAGGTCTTTCAGCGTGAGGGGGGCTCCCGATCCGCGCACCCGCGCGATCGCCTCACCGAGCGCCTCTCCCTCACCCTCGGCGGTCCAGATCGCCAAGAGATCGTCCGCTTGTGGACCCACCTCCGCAAGCCAGCGTCGCACCGCCACGTCGGATACGCTCTCGGGCCGTGGGTGATCGCGAATGCCGCGGCCCCGCTCGATCTCGGCATTCGAGCAGCGGAGCCGGCTGAGGGTTGCCACGGGGTCGCCGGAAAGAAAGCTCGTGATGAGGACGGGGTCGCGCGGCACGAGCCGGTCGATCATGCGGAGCTCACGCCCCGCCTTCTGCAAACCCTCCAGCACTTCGGGCAGCCAGATTTCAATCGCGCCGACCGCGTTCCACGAAGCGACCAACTCGCTCGGCACCTCCGCTGTCTCGAGTCCACGGAACCACTCGTCCCGAACTCGCTCCGCGGAGAGCGACCGCAGCCCCTCGGCGGCAGCCGTGGCGGCCTCCCATGTGGGGGGATCGATGCGAAACCCGAATCGCGCTGCGAACCGCAGCACCCGGAGGATCCGAAGATAGTCCTCCCGAAACCGCTGCGCCGGGTCCCCAACCGCACGGATCAGCTTCCTGTCGAGATCCCCGCCGCCGTCGAACGGGTCGCGCCATTCATGGCGCAGCGGATGGTACGCGACGGCGTTGATGGTGAGGTCACGGCGCGCCAGGTCTTCCTCCAGGGTCGCCCCGAACTCGACCTCGGCGTGTCGGCCGTCGGTCCGAACGTCCCGACGGAACGTCGTCACTTCGTGCAGGTGTCTCCCGCGATCCAGCACGGCCACCGTCCCATGCGACATGCCTACGGGAATCGTATGGTGGAACAGCTCGCGGACCTGCTCGGGCCTCGCCGCCGTCGCGAGATCGAAATCCTTGTTGGGAAGCTCCAGGAGATTGTCACGCACCGCACCGCCCACACACCAGGTCTCGAAGCCGGCCGATTCGAGGCGCCGGGCGATCTCGAGAATAACCTCTGGGATCTGTAAACGGTCCGGGAACTTCACGGAGGGAAGATAAGCGGGAGAAAGGAGCGCGCAGCCCCCAAGCCGCCTCTTGGGTCAGAGAGTCGCCGGCGACCTCCCCTGCTGCTGCACGTGCTCCTTCAGCCAGGCGACGAACCGCGGGATCCCCTCCTCGACCAGCGTACCGGGGCTGTACCCCAGGAGATCTCGGGCCTTGCTCACGTCCGCATACGTCCGTACCACGTCCCCCGGCTGCATGGGCCGTTGGACGACCTTGGGCTCGACGCCGACAGCGGCTGCCACGACCTCCACGAGCCTGCGGAGCGACGTCGTTCGGCTCTCACCCAGGTTGATGACCTCGAACTCGCCCGGACGCTCCCTCGTGCGGTCGACCGCCGCGACGGTTCCCTGGATGATGTCGTCGATCCAGGTGTAATCCCGTTCGGTCGTACCGTCCCCGAAGAGCGTGATCTCGTCACCGCGCAACATCTGAGTGGCGAACTTGCGGATCGCGAGATCGGGCCGCTGGCGGGGCCCGTACACCGTGAAAAAGCGCAGAGCCAGAATGGTCGTTCCGTGGAGATGGTGGTACGTGTAGCAGAGGAGCTCGCCGGCTCGCTTCGTCGCAGCGTAGGGGGAGATGGGTCGGTCGAGCACCTCGTCCTCGCGGAATGGGACGCTGGCGGCGTTCCCGTAGACGGACGACGAGGAGCCGAAGACGAAACGCCGGACGCCGTGGCGTCGCGCGAACTCGAGCAGAGCCCCCGTCCCGAGGACATTGGCGCGCTGGTATCCCACGGGATCCAGCAACGACGGCCGCACTCCCGCCTTGGCGGCGAGGTGCACCACGACATCGAACTCCGACTGCCCCAGGTGCGCTTCCAGCGCGTCCGGCTCGCTGCAGTCCGCCTCCACCAGCGTGAACGCGGAGCTCGCGAGGGCCCCGGCCAGGTTGCCGCGCTTCTCCTCCGGCGAGTAGAAGGGATCGAAGTTGTCGACGCCTACGACCGTGTCGCCGCTGGCGAGGAGGTGCTCGACCAGGTGGCTGCCGATGAATCCCGCGGCGCCGGTGACGAGAACGCGCTCGCCCGGCGACGTCATACCGTTCCCATGAGTTGGGGATTCCTCGATGCGCTCGTTGGCCGGATGGATCGGCTCCGGACGGGAAACCTCACGCGCCGTCGGGCTGGCCCTGCTCGAGCTTCGGCGTGTCTCCCTCGCCGATCAAACTGTCGACGGCGCTCTCCCCCGTGAGCTCGTAGCCGTCCATGTAATAGGAGTAGTAGCGATCGGACGAGTCCATCCGTGCTTGATTGATGACGGCGCCCAGCAGCCGGACGGGCAGACGTTCCACGAGGTCGAGCTTTGCCTCGGCGAGCTCGCGTTTCGTCCGTCCGCCCCGCACGACCAGCATCATGTTCGCTGCCGCGGCCCCGAGGCAGAGGGCGTCGACGCCGGCTCCCAACGGCGGCGTGTCGACGAGGATGACTCCGAACCGGCTCCGCAAGCCGTTCAGCAGCTGCGACATCTCCGCGGACCCCAGACGCTCCGGGGCGTGGGCCGTTCGCGTACCACATCCGACGAAATATAGACCCGAGAACTTGGTTTCCTGCACGATTTCGTCGCGTGTGGCGTCTCCCAGCAGGAAGTCGGTGAGCCCCGGCTTGCGCGCGGCGTCCAGCGCCCGGTGGAGCCCGCCACGGCGCACGTCGCCGTCGATGAGCAACGTGGTGTGCCCGGCATGGGCAAACGCCAGCGCCAGATTCGATGCCACGAACGACTTTCCGTCCCCTTGCTCGGGGCTGGTGATCGCCGCCATCAACGTGCCCGCGGTCCCGTGGGCGTAGACCAGATTGAGCCGAACACCGCGAATGGCTTCGACCACCGGTCCCGCCGCGTCGCTGACCCGCCCGTTGCGGCCCCCACCCTTCAAATGGGGAACGGCCCCGAGCACCGGCAGACCGAGCGTCTCCAACTGTTTGTCCGAGCGGATCGCGCGGTCCATGCGGTCCACGACGAACGCACCTCCGGCACCGATAGCCATGCCCAGCATGAGGACGACCAGCACCTTGGGCAGCGCGCCCATGCCCACCGGCCGAGTCGAGACCGCCCAGTCCACGATCTCGGCCTGTCCGACCTCCACGGCTTCCGCCAGCTGCGCTTTCTGGTACGCTTCGCGGAGTTGATCCGCCATGCGCCGGGCGTTGTCCACCTGCCCGATGAGCCGCTCTTCCTCCGCCTCATTGGTGGTGAACCGCCGTGCCGTGGCCTCGGTCCGGGCCCTGAAGGTGTCCAGGGTCTGGATCTCACCATCCAGGTTGGCGCCGAGCGTGCGGATGGAGGCTCTGAGCCCCCAGACCAGCCGCTCTTCCGTCGCGGCGATCAGCTCCTTCACACGGCGCAGGTCGGGGTTGCTGGCAGCGCTCACGGACTCGAGCGAATCCAGCGTCGTCTCGTATTCCACCAACTGGGTGTAGAGTTTCGCGGCCTCGACGTTGTCGGCCAGACGCGGCATCGCCAGGGAGGCCCGCAGGACATCACGCCGGTTCGACTCGTTCGACTCGCGCAGCTGCTCGAGCATGCTCTCCAGCGAGCGGCGCTCCGCCGCAAGCTCGTCGCGACGCACTTGCAGCTCCATGAGCGCCAGGGGCCCCGTGCCACCTGCGCCAGCCTGGTAGCTGCCTTGCTGGGCCCGGAACTGGCCGAGGGCCCGCCGCGCTTCAGCCAGCAGCGAATCGCTCACCGCTAGCTGCGCCTCGATGAAGGACCGTTGGCGTCGCGCCTGGTCCTGCGCGGAGTAGGCATTCACCACCTGGAAGACTTCTACCACCCGGTTCACCGTTCCCATGGCCCGTAGCGGGTCCCGGCTGACGTAGGAGACGTCAACGACGTTGGTGAGCTCGCGCGGGCGGACCCGCAGCGCTCCAAAAACGTGATCGATCGCCTGGTCGCGCCCCAACAGCACGATGGTGGCGTTGTCTTTGTCAGGCTTTTGGAGAACGGTGAAGCGGGCCGGGCCTGCCGCGATCTGTTCACCGTACCGCGCCTCTGCACGCCCGAACTGCCCCTCCGCGAGGAACCGATCGGCCTGGAAGCGGAGCGTCAACGTGTCCTGGTGCGAGAGCGTCGCGAACTCGACGGCGTCGAACAGACGGATCGGCAGGTCCTCGGTCCAGATCCGGAGGGGCGGTGTGCTGTCGATGACGGCGCCCAGCGTCGCGCGGCTGCTGATCACCTCGATTTCCGACCGTAAGGGATCGAACCACCGACTCGCCGGGCCCGTCTGCCCCTCTACGAGGCCACCGGTCATGGCCCCCCGGACGTCGCCGAGGCGGATGACGGCGGTCGCGCGGTGGAGCGGAACCGTCGTGAACGTGAGAAAGGCCGCGACCGGAATCGCCGCCAGCGTGGCCCCGATGACGATCCAGACACGGCGGCGCAGCACCGCGAGAATCTCCCACACCCCCATGTCCCAGGAGACGTAGCTCACGGGTACCGGTGGAGTGGGGCTTGTTCCCGATTGGCGTCCTTCGTACATGCGTTGCGCCTACCCTTCCCATTTCGTCGCGATCAGCCGGCGGACCGAGACAACCCCGTGCCGACACCTGAGCGAGCTGATGCACTAGGCCAACACTCCTGATGCAACCCCCATGCCGTCTCTTCGGACCCGTCCTGGGTCGGCCACGGGTGACGCTGCGGTGCCCCAGGAGGACTCCCGCAGACGTCCAGGAGCCGCGACTAGTTCTGCGAGACGCGCACGATATTCAGGATCAGAATCGCCAGGGTCGTCACCGGCTGGAACACGTCGCGAAGGAAGCGAAAATCACGCCGGCGCTCAACGAACAGCTGGTCACCGGAGTTCACTGGAGCGGCCCCCCACTGGGAGTAGTCCCCGGTGATGCCGATGGTCATTGCCGAGTCCCGGCGTTGCAGGATGATCTTGTCCAGCCGACCCTGGGTCGTCACACCGCCGGCCCGGCCAATGGCTTGCGCCACCGTCGTTCCTCGCGGCACGTGGTACAGATTCGGCTGCCGGACCTCGCCTGCGACCGTCACCGGGTAGAGGGGCTCAATCACGAGATCGGCTGCCTGAACAAACGTCGCCAGGAACTCGGCCAGGCGCTCCCGGGCAGCCGAGAGCCGGAGCCCTCCCACCTGCACGTTCTGGTAGAGGGGATGCAAGAGGACGTTGTCGGGGCCGATGGCAAAATCGCCGCTGAACTCCTCCTGGCGCCACACCTGGATCCGCAGGACATCGCCGGGCTGCAGGACGTCATCTCTCGTTGCGAACTGTCCAGCGGTCGGCAACTGACCGGGGACGGTGCTCAACAGCATCGGTGGCGGCGCCGTCGCACACGCTGCCAAGAGCAAACCGCTGGACAGCACGACTGCCCGCCCAAGCGCACGGCGACCGGGGCGGTTGAATGGATCGTTCGCTACCGATACCGATGCTCGTTTCCCTTCGGTGGCGCAAGCCATTGACAACCTCTCAGTTAGGATCCTCGTCCACGGACACGTGGAGCCGGCTGGCTCAGATGCAAGATACGCACTTCGGACGGCGAGGCCACGGTGCTCGACGTTTGGCCTGGTTCCCCGCTGGCGTCGACTCGCCGCACCCCGCACCTGTTGTGAAGGAGGGGTGGGTCCCCGGGACACGCCCTATCGCCCGACACTGTTGGCAGCCCGGCCACGACAGGCCGACTCGTCAGGTCAGGTGTGGGGGTGATCCCACACTCTCTCGGTGCGGTGACGACTGGGGATGCAAGCCAGCATCAGTCAGCGCACCCGCGGCGGCAGTATCGCGCCAGGTGATTCGTTTCACGAACGCCAGGCGCTCCAAACTCGACACGTTGCACAACCCCCACAGCTGAGAACTCCTGACCTATTCCGCGGTAGCCCCGCTACGGCTGCTCCGCGACACCCTGCGACGTCAATTGAGAAGAGCGCGCGATGCTCTCCGGGATCGACCCGGAACGTCCCTTGCAGCACACCAATCTAGCCGGTGCCGCTGCCGGCCACTCACCACCATCTGAGGCGCCAGTCTAAGGGCATGGAGCGTCGTCCCCAGTTCTACTTGCTCCGGACGGACTTTCGCCGGCTGGAGTTCACTGACGACACGGGACGTCGGGCCGGTGGGCCGATCGCGCTGGGGCGAGCGCTGACCTCGAGCCCCGCGTGGGGAGAGCTGACGGACGCGGTGCTCGTCGTCCGTACCGCGCCGACGCCACTCGCCGGGGTGCTCGGCTACCTCGACGGCGACCAGCACATCCGGCTGGGCGCGCTGGCCTGGCAGCTCAAGCACATGGTCCCGCGGCTCCGCTATGTCACGTATCGCCAAGCGGAGCGGGCCTGCGAGCGCCTCGCCTCGGAGCTGATCGCGACATTCGGCCGCGAGGCGGCCGCCGACTTTCGCTACCTGGCCCTCCCGCGCGGTGGGGTCCCCGTGCTCGGGATGCTCTCCTACCTCCTCGACCTCAAGGCGGACCGCCTGGAGGCGCCCCATCCCGTGGGGATTCCCCTGGTCGTGGTGGACGACCGCGCGCTCACAGGCGTGCGGTTCCGGACGTTTCTGCGGCGATGCCCGAGCCAAGAGATCATCTTCGCCCATCTCTGGTCCCACCCCGAGCTCCGGGAGGCGATTCAGCTCCACGAGCCCCGAGTGAGGGCATGCTTAGCAGCGGAGGACCTTCTCGACCACGCGCCCGACGAGCTTGGTGACGGCTATTGCGCCTGGCGGGAACGGCGGCTCCGCAGGTCGCCGGAAGCCTACTGGGTCGGATTGACCGAGCACATCTGCTTCCCGTGGAGTGAACCCGACGTGGGGATCTGGAACCCGGACACCGGTCAGGACGAAGGGGGTTGGCGTCTCGTGCCGCCCGAGCTGTGCCTCAAGAATCGGCCGGCTCCGGGAGCACAGCCCAACCGACTGCACATTCAGCCCCTGGGACCGGGGCCGCTGCGTCCTGCCGAAGACGTGCTGTATGGGGAAATCGGCGATCAGCTTCTCGTGGCCAATGTCACCACGCAAGAGGTCTTTGCCCTCTCCGGCGTCGCCGCCAGCATGTGGAAAGCCATCAGCACGACTGGACGGCTGGGAGAGGTCCTGATGACCATCTCCCAACAGTACGATGTGGACGCACGCAAGCTGCGGAACGACTTGCAGAAGTTCGTTGGAGAGTTGGTCAACAGGAAACTGCTGGAGGTTGCGGAGGTGTAACTCGCGGCTCCACGGTCAACCGCGTTTACTGCTGACCGCTCACAGCTCACTGCTAGTTGCTCACCCACACAACACACCGCCCCCATTCACGTTCAAGACTTCCCCCGTGATGTGCCGCGCCAGTGGCGACAACAGAAAGACGATAGGCCCCGCAATGTCCTCGGCGGTGGCGATGCGCTTGAGGGGAATCGACGCCTCGATCTCTCTTCGCCCCCTCCCACCCTCTCGCTCGTACGGCACCGTTGACATCTCGGTGTCCACCCATCCGGGGGCGACCGCATTCACGGTGACGTTGTCCGACGCCGCCTCGACACAGACCGACTTGACGAACGAGTTGATCGCCCCCTTGGTGGCGGCGTAGTCGGCATGATATGCCTCGCCCCGCTGAGCGGCGGTACTCGAGACGATCACGATCCGACCATCGGGCATCATGGCGCGGAGAGCCGCCCGGGTGCCGTAATACACCGAGTCGAGGTTCACCGCCAAGGTTGTCCGCCAACGACTCGCATCCATATCGCGCACGGCGACGTCCTCGGGGGGCCAGACCCCCGCGTTGGCGACGTACATATCCAACCGGTTGAACGCCACGACGGTCTCGCGCACCACACGCTCGCAGTCCTCCCGCTTCGAGAGATCCGCCTCGAGCATGAGGGCCGTGCCTCCGGTCGCCTTCACGGCTCCTTCCACGCGTCGTGCTGCCGACGCCCGCGTGCGATACGTGAAGGCCACCGTCGCGCCGGCCCGAGCGAGCAGCTTCACCGTGGCTTCGCCAATACCGCGCGAGCCGCCGGTGACCAGCGCCACCTGGCCACTGAAGTCGATCTGAGTCATCGACGTCCCATTCGTGATGATCGTAAGGTGCCACTCACGGAAGGCAAATGATGAGTGATTCCGACGCTTGGCGCATCCCGGTCACCACTCACGAGACGCTACTCACCCTCTCACGAAACGCTTGACCCGTTCCAAGAACGTCTCTCCCAGCTTCACCGGAGCGACTTCTCTCATCTCTCGATCCTCTATCACCGCCAGCGGGTTCTCCACGGTGAGCAGAAGGGCCACGTCGGGCGCGCCGGCGCTGCGGACATAGTCGATGCCAGCTTGAAGGGTGCGTTGGTCGCCGTGGTTGTCCGCTGCCAAGACGTCCGCCAACCCCGCCTCCAGGATCTGCCTGGCGCGCCGGCCGCGATCCGACGAGGTCGTCAGCGTGGTCGAGTCCACTTGCATCTTCGCACCCACAGCCTTCCACGCGGCGATCGCCTCCACCCGACAGGCCCGGTACCGCTCGGGATGCGCCACAAGCGGGATCACACCCGCCTCACTGATCTGTTCCAGCACGCGCGTCGCATAGTCCGGTGCCACCGCCATGGGAAACTCCACCAGGTAGTACTTCGACTCCGCCAGCGAGTAACGCCGATCTCCCAGGGCGCGGGGTGGCATCGGCAGATCCACCATGATCTCGAACCCGAGGTACAGGCTGGGTGGGTTTGGCGCCTCGGGAGCCAGAATCTCGAGCGTCTCATCCCGCTGCGCGATCGTGTCCTCGCCAAACTGGTCGATCTCGCTCGCGCGCAGGTGCGGTGTCAGGACTACGTGACTCACACCCACTTCGGCAAACCGCGTAAGCGCTCGTACCGACTGCTCCAAGGACCGGGAGCCGTCGTCGAGATTGGGGAGAAGATGGCTGTGGAGATCGATCATGGGGGGGAGTTTCTGCACCACCCCCGACACACCACAGCGGGAGGAGCGGGAGTGATGTCGGCCGGGAGAATCTCGCCCCAACACCGCATGGCGGCTACGTTCCCACTGCTCCCGCTGCTTGGCTCGCTATCATCATCTGAACTCGGCGAGCTGCCCGGGGTCCAACTCCGCGACCGCCTCACACGCGAACGTGATCATCGCGTCCGCCGCCAACACCATCATCGCCGTCTCGCGACTGCCAACGGGAGCCGACTTCGCATCGGTGATCAGCGACTCTGCGATCTGCTCGAGCGCATCAGGGACGGGGCGATTCGCGACTCGAGGTCCGTATGTGCGTATCGCCTCCTCGAGGCGAACTCGAAGGGAGTCCGGCACGCCCTCGAGGCGCGACGCGAGCCAGGTGGAGAGGTCGGTCAGCTGACCCCCACGCCAAGGAGCTGGCCGACGATCTCGGGGGTCCTTTCGCGGGCGAGTGGGAGCCTCGCGGGATCGCCCGCCCCGGCAGAGGCGAAGTGTGGGCGGCCACCGCCTCGACCACCGCTCACGGACGCGATGCGGTTCACGAGATCGCCGGCCTTGATCCCCTTTGAGATGAGGTCGTCGGTCACCGCCACGTGAATGCCAGGCCGCTCACCGCTCACGAAGAGAACCTGGATCGCATTCTCATGTCGCTCTCGGAACCCATCCATGAGGACGCCGATGCGTCCGCGATCCGCCACCGGAGCGTCTCCGATGAGTACACGGGTATCACCGACGCGGTGCTCCGCGAGTCCCTCCGCCTGGGATGCCGAGCCCGCCCGCAGGAGATCTTCGACCTGCTTCTCGAGGCGCTTCTTCTCTTCGAGGAGCGATTCGATCTTTCGCGCCACGTGCTCGGGACTCGTGTGCAGGGTGCCCGCCGCCTCAGCCACCCGGTCGTCCAGGGTCTTCACGAGCCCATAGGCGCCTGGACCCGTCACGGCTTCGATTCGACGCACCCCCGCGGCGACGCCGGACTCGCCGGTGAAGTGGAAGAGTCCGATCTGTCCGGTGCTGCGCACGTGGGTACCACCGCACAACTCGACGGACAGGCCCGCGATGTCCACCACGCGCACGATGTCGGCGTACTTCTCGCCGAACAGGGCCATGGCGCCTCGCGCAATGGCCTCGTCGTAGGCGAGCTTGTAGGTCTCGATCTCGACGTTCCGCCAGATCCCCTCGTTGACCTCCTCCTCGATTGACCTGATCTCCTCTTCGCTCACGGGCGTGTGATGGGAAAAGTCGAATCGCAGGCGATTGGGCGCCACGACGGATCCCGCCTGCCGCACGTGGGTACCCAGCTGGCTTCGCAGTGCAGCGTGTACCAAATGGGTCGCGGTGTGATTCCGCTCGATGTTGCGGCGGCGCGCTTCGGCGACGACGGCTCGGACCTGCGTGGGCTCGAACGGCCCCTCGTACGGCCCCACGACCGCTTGTTTTCTGTCTACCTTGACCACGTCCTCCACCGGCAGCTCCCAGCCCTCACCCTTCACCAACCCCGTGTCGCTCACCTGCCCACCGGACTCGGCGTAGAACGGGTTCTCCTGCAGGATCAGCTCGAGCCTCCGATCCGACTGACGGAACGCCACGATATCCGTCTCGGCGTACGTGGTGTCGTAGCCCACGAACTTCTGGCGCACACGTGGCTTCACCCGCGTGAACTTGCCGCGGCGCTTCCTCGTGTGGATCGCCGGCGCACCCTCGGTGACGGCGCCCATCTCCCCAAGCCCCGAGATGTCAGCCCCGGCAACTTCCCGTGACTGCTGCCGTTGCCGCTCCAGCGCCCGCTCGAACCCCACCTCGTCTACCGACCAGCCGCGCTCGTCCGCGATCACGCGAGTCAGATCCACCGGGAAGCCATACGTGTCGTACAGCTTGAAGGCATCGGAGCCAGCTATCGTTCCCCGAGGAGCTGAGATCAGCTCATCCAGCCGCCTCAGACCGCCCTGAATCGTCTCGAGAAATCCCTCCTCCTCAGCCTGCGTGACCTGTACGATGTGTCCCGCCTTCTCCCGCAGCTCGGGATAAACGTCGCCCATCATGTCGATCACGGCCTGCGTGAGATGCGCGACAGTCGCCTCCTCGCGACCGAGGAGGTAGGCATGCCGGACGGCCCGACGGAGAATGCGGCGCAACACGTAGCCACGCCCAGCGTTCGACGGGTACACGCCGTCAGCCAGCAGGAACGCAACCGCCCGGGCGTGGTCAGCCAACACCCTGAATCCCGCCCCGTCAGGTCCTCGGTCGTACTCGACACCGATCACCTCCACCGCCCGATGGATGATGGGCATGAACAGGTCAGTGTCGAAGTTGGACGGGACGCGCTGCATGACGGCGGCGATCCGCTCCAGACCGGCGCCGGTATCGACTGAGGGTGCCGGGAGCGGGGAGCGGGATCCGTCCCCTGCCTGGTCGAACTGCATGAACACGAGATTCCAGATCTCGAGGAGCACACCCGACTCGGCGAGATCGACGAATTGGTCCTGGGTGAGCTCCCCGCGTCCCCCCGTTTCGTGCTCGAGATCGACGTAGATCTCCGAACACGGGCCGCAGGGACCCGTGTCGCCCATCTGCCAGAAGTTGTCCTTGTCGCCGAGACCGTAGATCCGGGAGTCGCCGAGGCCAGTGACCTCGCGCCAGAGCGTGCGAGCCTCGTCGTCAGTGTGGTGGACCGTGATGTAGATCCGATCGGGGTGAATGCCGAGATAGTGCTCGGCCGTCACCCACTCCCAGGCAAACTCGATCGCCTCTTTCTTGAAGTAGTCCCCGAAGGAGAAGTTGCCCAACATCTCGAAGAACGTGTGGTGCCGTACGGTGTGGCCCACCTGCTCGAGATCGTTGTGCTTCCCGCCCGCCCGAACACATTTCTGGACCGTGACCGCCCGGCGGTACTCCCTCTTTTCCAGCCCCTGGAAGACCTGCTTGAACTGCACCATCCCCGCGTTGGTGAACAGCAGCGTAGGGTCGCCGGCCGGCACCAGCGACGAGGACGGCACTTGGCGATGGGCACGGGCCTCGAAATAGTCGACGAAGGAACTGCGGATGTCCTTTGCTTGCATGGAGATAAAACTAACAGAGGGGGCAAGGCGGGCTAACCCGGTGCCCGGCGGGGCACCCAGCCGGCCAACAAGGCCTCACGGAAGCCAATGCTACCGGTAGGCAGCGTTGTTTCGGCGTTGTCCAGACTCGAGCTCTTTCAGCCCCCGTCGCTCCCAGCCTGGACCAGGTCCCGATGCCGGCCACGCTGCGCGGCGATGGAGCGCTTCACGGCTTTCAGATCCGAGCGGCTCACGGATGCTGCGTAGAACCCCCGAGCCCACTTCAGGGCGCACTCAACCTGACGATTCGCCAGGTACGAAGAAAGACCCTTGCAGCGCCCAACGAAGTCGCTGATACAGGAGCTCGGACGGATCGTAATCAGGAGGTCGACATGGTCTGCCAAGACAGCACAGGCAAGGACCCGAACCCCGAACCGACCGCTTGCCGCAGCGACGGCTTGTCGAACGGCCTCGGCCGCACGCGCGTCCACGCATCCAACCCTTCGCCAGGTATGCCAAACGACGTGGACAAAGATCTGATATGCGGTATGGGCAGCCATCGGCCCCACAATGCACGCTGGCGTTCAGCCCGGGGTAACCGCAAACGCGCAGGTGATGGCCGGATCTCGCAGCCGCGACGGCCTGGATATCGTGGATGGCCTGGATATCGCGGCATTGGGTGCCCTGCATCTCGCTGCGCGATCAGGCCGTCGGCGACCTCACCGACCGGGCGGCAGCGATACGTGCGATGGGCCGACGGACAGTCCGGCGGTTGGTCGGCGTCGGTGCTCAGATGGGGGAGTCGTGAAAACCGGTCTGAGGCCCGGGGGTTTCGTGGCACGCCTCCGCGATGAATCGCTCCACCAGCTCGCTGACATCCCTTCCCCTGAACCCCCTGCGATCCAGGTATGCCAGCAACCTCCTCCGCTTCTTCTCAGCCGGCAGATCACGGACCTGCCCCGCTCTCCTCTCGAGCAGCTCGCGGACCTGGTTGCCGCGGTCCACCCCCTCGTGCTCCAAGCTCACGTCGATCGCGTGCTCGGCGACTCGACGTTCCACGCCGCGAGCCAAGAGATCCCGGAGCAGGCGGGAGGGCCCGTAGCCTTTGGGCCCCCGCACCCGAACGAAGTGCTCGGCGAACTCGGTGTCGTTGAGAAGACCCGCCTCCTCGAGACGTCCTACCGCATTTGCGGCCGCCGACGGGTTGTGACCCCGCTCTCTGAGGCGCCTCAGGACCTCGTGCACGGCCCGAGGACGGTGCGAGAGCATCCGAATGGCTACACGGTGGGCCGCCTCGACGTCCGCTTCGTAGGAGAGCCGGGATGCCTCCTCGTTGGTGAGTCGTTTCCCCTCTTCGAGATCGAGCACCTGGACCGCCTCCGCTGACACCGTTGCGAAGCGGGCCCCGTCCACCTCAATCACGAGGCGGCCCGGAGCCCGGGGGTGCGGCTTGATGCCAGTCACGAACATTGATCGGCTGTGTCCACGCTCACTCGAGGTGCCTGCAACTCCCCTGCGGACCCGAGCCCTCGATTGGAATCAGTCTCCCTGCGTTGCCTCGGCTTCCTCCGATGCTTGGTCTGCCTCCACAACGCACGGCACGATCCCGAGGTACTCCTTCACCCGCGTCTCGATCTCTGCGGCGATATCCGGGTGGTCCTTGAGGAACAGCTTGGCGTTCTCCCGTCCCTGGCCGATCCGCTCCTTGCCGAACGAGTACCAGGCACCGCTCTTGTCGATAACGCCGGACTCGGCGCCGATGTCGACGAGTTGCGACACGTGGCTGATGCCCTCGTTGAACATGATGTCGAATTCGCCCTGCCTGAACGGCGGCGCCACCTTGTTCTTCACGACCTTCACCCGCACGCGGCTGCCAGTGATCTCGTCACGTTCCTTCACCGGACCGATTCTCCGGACGTCGAGGCGCACCGAAGAGTAGAACTTGAGGGCCCGACCCCCAGTCGTGGTCTCCGGGTTGCCGAACATCACGCCGATCTTTTCTCGGAGCTGGTTGATGAACACCACCGAGCAGCGAGAGCGGTTGATGCTGCCGGCGAGCTTCCGGAGGGCCTGCGACATGAGGCGCGCCTGGAGGCCAACGTGGGAATCTCCCATGTCGCCCTCGATCTCCGCCTTGGGCACCAGCGCCGCCACCGAGTCTATGACGATGACATCCACCGCTCCGGATCGCACCAGAATCTCGGCGATCTCGAGAGCCTCCTCCCCCGTGTCGGGCTGCGAAACGAGGAGATTGTCCAGATCCACGCCGAGCTTCTTGGCGTACTCGACATCCAGCGCATGCTCGGCATCGATGAAGGCCGCCACCCCGCCGGCCTTTTGGGCGTTCGCCGCGATGTGCAGCGCGATAGTAGTCTTTCCCGATGACTCGGGACCGTAGATCTCCGTGACGCGCCCTCGAGGAATCCCACCGATCCCAATGGCCGCATCCAGATTGATAGATCCCGTAGGAATCGCATCCACCCGGACCCGCGCCCCTTCGGCACCCATCCGCATGATCGACCCCTTCCCGATGTTCTTCTCGATCTGCGCGATGGCGAGGTTCAACGCCTTGCGGCGCTCCTCGGTGAGGCTGGCACCGGCCTTCTCATCTTGCTTTCCGCTCATCTCCACCTCATTCGCTGAAGTCGTTCCGGGCCCAGGCCATACCGAATATATGCCGAAGCCCCATCCGCCGCCACCCCGTCCCTCTGGCACCCGGTCGGGACGGGCGGGGCGGCCCTGACACCTGACACCTAACACCTAACACCTAACACCTAACACCTATCGGGCGCGGCGACGGGGCCCCTCACCGCCACCCAGGTCGAAAAGCATCCTCCACATGCTCGATGCGGGGTCCCACCCCCGACCGCAGCGTCACGCCGATCACATCGAACCGGTACTCGTCTTCTCTCCGGCCGAAGCGATCCACCCAAGCCGAAGCCACACGGACGATCTCCCGCCGTTTTGCCACCGTCACGGCCTCGAGGGGACTCCCAAAGCTCGCCCCGACTCGCGTCTTGACTTCCACAAATGCTACCGTTTTCTCCCGCCGTGCTACGAGGTCGATTTCCAGGCGCCCCATGCGAAATCGGTGCGCCAGTATTTGCCAGCCGGAGCACCGCAGGTACTTGAGGGCGACCCTCTCCCCCCAGACCCCGAGGCGGTGTCGAGGATCCTTCCAGTCTGATGGGTTGGATTTCACCGGCACGACGCGAATGTGGGAGCACGACGGATCCTTACCTAACCAGATTCGTGCGCCGAGGGGTGAAAAGCTGAGAGCCGGAGCACGCAAGCCCGTGGGCCTGCAGTGCCCCCAAGGCCTCGGCCCCGGCTCGGAAGCTGGCCACCTACCCCTGCTCCCTCACTCCCTTACCCACAGACCCGATCCAAGTCCTCCATCCCGACGAGCACCTCGCGCGGCCTCGACCCGTCTGGGGGGCCCAGCACTCCCGCATCGTAGAGCTGATCGATGATCCGGGCGGCGCGGCCGTAGCCGATCCGGAGCTTCCGCTGCAGCAGCGACGTGGATCCGAGTTGGTTCTGGATGCAGGTCTCTGCTGCCTCCCGGAAGAGGGCGTCCCGATCATCGCCCCGTCCGCCCCCAACGCCGGCGCTGGCCTCTTCGGCTTCGATCTCCTCGACGGCCAGCAGAATGTCCTCCTCCTCGCGGGCGGGGGTCTCCGCCGCTTCCTGGTACCAGCCCGTGATGGCCTCTGTCTCATCGGTCGAGATGTAGGCTCCCTGCACCCGGACGGGCTCGCTCTTTCCAGGCGGGAGGAACAGCATGTCGCCGTTCCCCAGCAGCGTCTCGGCTCCGTTCTGGTCGATGATGGTGCGGCTGTCCACCTTTGAGGCGACCCGGAAGGCGATCCGGCAGGGGAAGTTGGCCTTGATGAGCCCAGTGATGACGTTGACGCTGGGCCGTTGCGTGGCGAGGACAAGATGGATCCCTGTCGCGCGCGCCTTCTGCGCGAGGATCGCCAGCGGCTTCTCCACCTCAGCCTGCACCGTCATCATGAGGTCGGCCAGCTCGTCGACGACAATCATGATGTAGGGAAGCGGGCCGTCCTCAAATGGCAGTGGCAGTGCGAGCTGGTCTTCACCCAGGTCGCGCTCGGGCCGGCGGGTGGGCGCGTGCGCAGCGGGATGCACCAGCTCTCTGCCTTCGACCACCTTCCGATTGAAATCGTAGAAATTGCGCGCACCGTTGGCGTGGAACAGTTCGTATCGCCGCTCCATCTCCATGATGGCCCATTTGAGCGCCTGGGCCGCGTGCTTGTTGCTGGTCACCACCGGATGCCGGAGATGGGGCAGTGCGTTGTAGATCGAGAGCTCCACCATCTTGGGATCGATCATCAGCATGCGGAGCTCTTTCGGCGTATACCGATAGATCAGACTCGTGACGATCCCATTGATGCACACGGATTTTCCGGAGCCCGTGGCGCCGGCGATGAGCAGGTGGGGCATCTTGCTCAGGTCAGCGACCACCGGCTTCCCCTCGAGATTGCGACCCAGCGCGATGGGGAGCGCCGCCCGGGCCCGATCCCACTCCGGCGAGTCGAACAGCTCTCTGAGGGTCACGACCTGCGGCGTGGGATTGGGAACCTCCACTCCCACGGCCGCCTTCCCCGGGATCGGAGCGATGATGCGAATGGACTGGGCCCGCATGGCGAGGGCCAGGTCATCGGCCAGCGCGGCGATCCGTCCGACTTTCACGCCCGGGGCGGGAGCGACCTCGTATTGCGTCACCACCGGACCTGTGGTCCGCCCGACGATCGATCCCTCGACGCGGAAGGTGCGTAACGTGTCGATGAGCACCTCCCCGAGCAGCTCGATCTCCTCGGTCCGGCCGTTGGTGCTCTCCTTGACGGGGCCACGGAGGAGGTCCACCGAAGGCAAATCCTCCATCGGATCGTGCGTCCCGGTCTTGGGGGCCTTTTTCCCCTTGTGAGCGCGGGTCTTTGGGCCGGACGGTGTGGGGGGCTTCCTCGCGCCCTCGACCTCGTCATCCCGGGGTTCCTCCCAAACGGGCGGAGGCGCGTGCGCTGACGCCCGACCCGCCGCGCCGGGGTGCCGCGCCAGCCTCCGGAGCGGATGCCAGTCCAGCGTGGAGAGGGTGAGGACCGATACCGCCAACAACACCAGGAGCACCGCTCCGGCCGTTCCCACGACGTTCGTAACCCCGACGGTGATCATGCCGGGGATGATTCCCACCAATCGGTGGGTGAGGCCCCAACTCTCGTAGGCTGGTGGGAAAGTCCCGCCGGCTCGAATCCCTGACGCAATGCCAACGGCGAGGGGCACCACGAGGATCAGACCGCCGAACAGGATGCCTGTCCGTCTGAAGGAAAGTCCGCCGAGACGCCCGAAGCCGGCGAGGGCGAGGCCAAAGAACAGGAGCGAAATGAGCGGCGAGCCCAGACCCAGGTACTTCCAGAGGAAACCGCCGACCACCGAGCCCACTGGACCCGTGATGCCCACGGGGAGGAGGCTCAGCCCGACGAAGATCCCCACGAAGAGCGACGCGATCGCGAGCAGCTCGTTCATGCGGTCGCGTTCCATGGCTCTACCTCCCGCTGGGCACTGACACCAGCCGCTTAGCGTACAGGGGAACGATGTCGTGGGCGTCGACCTCGGCCGCGGCGATCACGTCGTCCTTGAAACCCAACCGACTGAGTTGCTTCGCGGCCGCGCTGGCCTGAAAGGCGTGCATCCATCGGTCACCGTACCGCCCCACGAGCTGGAGCGCGGCGATGGCGGCATCGTTCAGGTTGGTGCTGCGTCGTAGGCGGGCTGGGATGAGCGCCTGGCCGAATCGCCCGGCGGCATAGGCGTCCTCGAGGGCGAACCGCTTCTCCCGTCCGCTACAGAGCACGATGAGCTCCCCCCGCTCTTCCAGAATCGCGCGCGCCCGCTCGACGGCGGCAGTGAAATTGGTCGCAGCTCCCACCAGCACGGGTCCCGCAGCGTCCACCGCCTCGAACGCCACTGTCCCGTTGGTGGTGGACATAACGATGGTCTTGCCGACAATTGCGTCACCGGACATCTCTGCCGGGGAGTTGCCCAGCGCAAACCCCTCGACGCGCACACAGCCACGCTCGCCGGCGAGTAACACGTTATTCGGCTCCAGGCTGTTTGCCACCCGCAGCGCCTCCTCCGCCGTCGGCGTCGGGACGACGGCACGGGCACCGTTGCCAAGGGCCGCAACGATCGTCGTGGTCGTCCGCAGCACATCCAGCACCAACACCGGCTTGCCCGCGACGTCCCTGTGCGTCAAGCCCAATGGCGTAAAGTAGACCTCCAGTTTCATTCGCTCGGTGCCTGGAACAACTCCGTGTGTCGTTCGAGGAATTTCGTATCCACGCGCCCCGCCTGGAACTCCGGATGGCCTATCACCCGCTGGAGGAACGGGATCGTGGTGGTGACCCCCTCGATGATGAACGAATCCAGGGCCTGACTCATTCGGACGAGCGCTTCCCCGCGGGTATTCCCGTGAACGATCACCTTCGCGAGGAGGGAATCGTAGTACGGCGGCACGGTGTAGCCGGCGTAGATGTGGGTGTCCACTCGCACCCCAGGGCCTCCCGGCGGATGAAACGTCGTGATGGTTCCCGGCGAAGGCTGGAAGTTGCGATACGCGTCTTCCGCGTTCACGCGGCATTCGATGGCGTAGCCCCGCAGGCGGTTGTTTCGCAGCACGAGGTTCACCCGCTCGCCCGCCGCCATGCGGACCTGTTCCTTCACCAGGTCATAGTTGGTGACCATCTCCGTCACCGGATGCTCGACCTGGATGCGCGTGTTCATTTCCATGAAGTAAAAATGACCATCGCCGTTGAGGAGGAACTCGACGGTGCCCGCACCCACGTAGCCGATGTGTGCCGCTGCCCGAATGGCCGCGTCTCCCATCTGTTCCCGCAACTCTTGAGTGAGCGCGGGACTCGGTGCCTCCTCCACCAGCTTCTGATGCCGCCGCTGCACCGAGCAGTCACGCTCACAGAGATGCACGACTTTCCCGTGCTGGTCACCCATTACTTGGATCTCGACGTGCCGGGGCCGATCGAGGTATTTCTCGACATACACCTCGGCGGAGTCGAAGGCCGCCAGGGCTTCGTTGCGGGCGAGCTGGAAGGCGCGCTGGAACTCCTCGGCATCCCGGGCCACCCGCATCCCTTTCCCGCCGCCGCCGGCCGCGGCCTTGATGATGACCGGAAAGCCAAGGTCCACGGCGATCCCGAGCGCCCGCTCCGGTTCTTCTATCACACCCTCGGAGCCGGGTACCACGGGAACACCGAGCTCACACGCCAGCTTGCGGGCCGCGGCCTTGTCGCCGATGAGCCGGATCTGCTCGGCCGTCGGGCCGATGAACGTGATGCCGGACGCCGTAACCTTCTCAGCAAACTCCGCGTTCTCGGCCAGAAACCCGTAGCCGGGATGGATCGCGTCGGCCCCCGTAATCTCAGCGGCGGCGATGATGGCAGGAATGTCCAGATAAGAGAGGCGACTGGGCGGGGGTCCGATGCAGACGTCGTCGTCTGCGAATCGAACGTGAAGGCATTCGCGGTCCGCCTCGCTATACACGGCAACCGTCTGGATCCCGAGCTCGCGGCACGCGCGGATGACCCGCAGCGCGATCTCGCCGCGGTTCGCGATCAGGATCTTGTTGAACATGCCTTCAGTGGGTGGAGCCCTCGACCTGTTCCCCGCCCTCGCCACGCGCCGTGATGTCTTGAGCAAAGGTCCGGTCGGATGCGCTCTCGATGCCGCTCACCCGCAGGGCGAACTCGTTGGGATTCGACGAGTAGAAGAGCGCCGCTTCGTAACTGATGACGCCCTGTTTGTACCACTGCATCAGCGACTGGTCGAAAGACTGCATCCCGTACTGCACCGTGCCCTCCCGGATCAGCTCCGGAATGGCGAGCGCTTTTTCGGAATCTCGAATGTTGTCCCGTACCGCCGCCGTATTGATGAGCACTTCGGCGGCGGGGACCCGAGCCTTCCCGTCCTTCGTGGGGACCAAGCGCATCGAGACCACGGCCTCCAGCGCCGTCGACAACAGCGACCGAACGGCCTCGTGCTCGTGTGGTGGAAAGAACGAGATGATACGATTGATAGTCTGAGTGGCGTCGGTGGTGTGAAGCGTGGAAAACACCAGATGCCCGGTGTCCGCTGCCTTCAATGCCGTATCGAGGGTGATGCGATCCCGAATCTCACCAATGAGAACCACGTCCGGGTCCTGTCGCAGCACGTGCCGCAAGGCCGAATCGAACGACAGCGTGTCGGTGCCGACCTCACGCTGGGAGATATTGGCCAGCCCGTCGCGGTGGAGGAACTCGATGGGATCCTCGATGGTGATCACGTTGCAACGCCGGTGCTGATTGATGTGATCGACCATCGCCGCCAGGGACGTTGACTTGCCCGAGCCGGTCACTCCGGTCAGGAGCACCAGCCCGCGTGGCTTGAGAGAGATTGATTCCAGCACCCGGGGGAGACGCAGCTCACCAATGGTCTTGATCTCGTACGGCACCGCACGGAACACGAACGCCAGCGTGCCGCGCTGCAAATAGACGTTGGTTCGAAAGCGACCCACGCCAGGAACGCCGATGGCGAAGTCGGCCTCTTTCTGCTCCGCAAACTCCTTCACCTGGCGCGGCGTCATCAGCTGCTCGGCCAAGCCCTTGAGCTCCTCGGGCTTCACTGGCTCCATCTGCAGCTGAAAAAGTTCGCCGGCCACACGGACCGTTGGCGGGCGCCCCACCTTGAGGTGGAGGTCGGACGCCTCGAGTTGCACCATCTCGGTGATGGCTTGCTTGAAATGGAAGGGACGGGTCTTACTCGCTGCTTCAGCCATTGGGGTCCACCCTGAACAGCACCTGTCCGAATTCGACCGGCTGCGCATCCTGGACGCTAATCTCCGTGATCACACCGGAGACTTCGGCGTCGATCGGATTCATAATCTTCATCGCCTCGATGATGCAGAGCGTCTGTCCCGGATCGATGCGGCTGCCCAACCGCACGTATGGCTCCGCCCCGGGCTCCGGCTGCGCGTAGAACGTTCCCACCATGGGCGACTTGATGTCGAGCAACTGGGTGGATGGCTCCGGTTGGACCGGCTGCGGTTCTGCCGGACCGGCCTCTCCCGCGCCCGTTGCGCCGTGCACCACGGCCTGGGGCGCGGGTGGGGCCGGTGGGGCCGGATTTGCGGAGGCTGCAGGCATCGCCGTAGGCGCGACCTGATACGTGACGGGTCCTGCGTTATCGAAACCGCCGGCCTTCGATATCCTCACCGTCGTGCTCCACCAATTCTTCTTGACCTCGATAGCCGCTGCATTCGAGGAGTTGAGGAGCTCGAGGAGCTTTTCGACGAATCGGAGGTCGATCATACGCGCTCGAGGTACTTGTCCTCGCGGCGGTCTACTCGGATGACTTGGCCCTCTTCCACGAACAGCGGCACTTGGACGACCGCGCCGGTCTCGAGCTTGGCCGGCTTGGTCCCGCCACTCGCCGTATCGCCCCTGACGCCCGGATCGGTCTCGACGACGGCGAGCTCCACGAAGAACGGCAGCTCGATCATGATCACCCTATCGTCGTGCACTAAACCGGAACACTCCATTCCTTCTTTCAAGTACCTGAGCTGATCCTCTCCTACCACGTCGGAATCGATCGGGATGTCTTCGTAGGTCTGCATGTCCATGAAATGGTACAGATGGCCGTCGTGGTACGAGTACTGGACTGCACGTCGCTCCAGCCGCACATCGTTCACCCGCTCTCCAGCAGTCCAGGTTCGATCGATGACTGCCCCCGTTTTCACGTTCTTGAGCTTGCTGCGAACGAATGCTCCACCCTTGCCCGGCTTGACGTGCTGAAAATACACGATTTGGAAGAGCTGCCCGTCGATATCGAGCACCATGCCATTCCGAAAGTCAGCTGTAGTGGCCATGTCTGCCGTTCGCTCTGCCCCCAGTGCCATACCGCCTCAATCGACGACTGATCGTCCTGTCCGCTACCCCAACTCCCGCAATTCCGTCCGCCCGTCCGACAACAGCTCAGTCCCATCCGCCGTGAGCAGCACGTCGTCCTCGATTCGCACGCCCCCCCAACCCGGGACATAAAGGCCTGGCTCGATGGTGACGACAGCTCGCTCGGGAAGGGGCTCATCGTTGGCTTTGCTCACGCGCGGCCCCTCGTGCACCTCGAGCCCCAAGCCGTGACCGAGGGAGTGACCGAATGCTTCGCCGAATCCCCTGCGGGTGAGCAGCGAGCGAGCAATACCGTCGGCCTCCCGACCGGTCATGCCGGCTCGTATCGATTCCCGCGCGGCGAGCTGCGCCTCGCGGACCAGTTCGTACACAGTGCGCTGGCGTTCGTCGGCCTGCCGGCCCATAACGACGGTGCGCGTGATATCCGCGCAGTATCCATCAACTTGTGCCCCAAAGTCAAGGAGGAGCCAATCTCCCGACCCGATCTCGCGCTGGCTGGTGCGGGCGTGTGGCAGCGCGCTTCGCGCACCGGAGGCCACGATGGTGGGGAACGGATGCCACTCGCTCCCCCGACAACGCAACTCGTGCTCCAACTGCGCGGCGACGTCGATCTCGCGCTCTCCGACCCGGATGCAACGGAGCGAGGCCTCCAGCGCTTCGAGCGCCAGCCTCGCTGCCTCGCGAATCGCAGCGACCTCCCCGGGATCCTTTTGTGCTCTGAGACGCTCCACGAGCTGGGAGGCCGGCTGCACGCGCATCCGCAACCCGGCATCGCTGAAGCGCTGGACGTCGGACACCGTTGCGCAGTGTCCTTCGAATCCCATCGCTTGCATGCCGGAATACTCTCCGAGGACTTGCCACAGGCGCTTCCAGAGATCGGAGGTCTCGATCTCCACCCGGGCCAAGTCTCCTACCTCGTCCTCGGCCTGAATCCGGTATCGGAAATCTGACAGAAAGATGAGTTCGTGCGGCAGGACAGCGACGATCGCCGCCGTACCGGAGAAGCCCGTGAGATACCGGATATTCGGCAGGTGCATGACGATGAGGCCATCGAGACCTTCATCCTGCAGCAGCCCGCGTAGCGCCTCGCAGCGAGCCGCCCGACGGTCACCCGGCACGCGCCGAGAGATGACCGAGCAGTGCGTCGAAACCGAGCAGATAGCTGTCCGCGCCGAAACCGGCGATCACCCCGACCGCGATGTCCGCCAGCAACGAGTGTCGTCGAGACATCTCCCGGGCGAAGATGTTGGACAAATGCACTTCCACAAACGGTACCTGCACCGCGAGCAGCGCGTCCCGCACCGCGATCGAGGTGTATGTGAAGGCAGCAGCGTTGACCAACGCACCATCTGCATTGCCACGGAGTTCGTGGATGAACTCGACGAGTTGCCCCTCGTGGTTCGTCTGGTGCCAGATCACCTCAACGCGCTTCGCCGCAGCCTGCTTGCGGACAGCGCGTTCGATGTCGTGGATCGTGTCGGTGCCGTAGAGGTGAGGTTCCCGCGCGCCGAGGAGATTGAGATTGGGTCCGTTCAGGACGGCGACGCGCACTTAGGACTTGAGGCCCTGGAGCCAGTCTCGGAAATCCTGCTCCCCGTCCTCTCCCTCGGAGGAAGCCTCCTCGGCGGGGGGCTCGGAGTCGGGCTGCGGGGCGCGAGTCCCCCCGCCAAAGAACTCGTCGTACGGCGACGGTTCGGCCGGAGACGGCGGCTGAGCAGGTGCGGGCGGCGCCGATTGGGATGGAGACGTCGGTACCGGCTCCTCGCCAAAGACCGAAGCGAGCGACACCTCAGCATCATCCGGAGACGACGACACATCCGGCGGTCCGTCGGACTCCTCCTCGAACGCGGCCCCGAGCGCTGACTCCACCGGTGACTCCTCGGGCGCCGCCGAGGGAGCGTACTCCTCGGGAAGCTGCGGGGGCATCTCGTCCCGGGGCGCGGATACGAAGTCGGAGCCCCGCCCAGCGCGGACGATTTCCGAGAGCATGTCACGGAGCGACTGCCCCCCTGTCGCCGACGCCGCGAACCGGTCAGCCAACGCCTCGCGCAGTCCATGCCTCGCGGGAGTGACCCTGGCATCCAGCTCGGCGATCCGACGCTCGAGCTCGGCATCGCCGGGCCGTCGAGCCAAGAGCTGTTCGTAAATGTGTCTGGCTTCGCCGAACAGACCCTGGCGTGCGTACACCTCGGCCATGGTCTCGGTGAGCACCGGCTCGGGTTCGGGCTCCTCTTTGTGGCGGTCTTCCTCGCCCGTCTCGTCCGGCATGATGAGGGGAAGATCCACCGGGGGTGCCGGGCCGGCCGCCGCGGCCTCTTCCAGGTCCCCTTCCGGGGTGGAAGGCTCGAGCGGAGCTGACACCGCCTCTTCAGCCAGCGGCTCCGCACCGGTCATCTCTGGCGCAGGCTGCATGGAGACGTCGGGGGCAGCTTCCTCGGTCTCCCCCAGCAGCGGTGCCGCTTCGGCCGCCAGCCGTGGCGGCTCGGGCTCCCACCCGGGCGCCTCGCCTCCTTCAGGCGGCACAGACTCGAGTGTCTCTTCGGACGCAGGCGGTTCTGGCGCGACGAGATCCAGCGTCGGTACCTCGAACTCATCGGCCTCCCACGACTCATCAACGAACTCACCGGCCACGACCTCTTCGAACGGGGGCTCCGCATCGGGCAGCTGCTCGGCATCAACGCCAGCGTCCAACGCCTCCTGAGACTCGGCCTCGGCTTCCGCGGGCTCCTCGGTTCCCTCAACCCCCTCGAGCGCCGGCCCGGCAAGGTCCGGCACCTCGGTGTGTTCGAGCCCCGGCAGGTACCGCGCGGCCGCCTCGAGACTCTCCTCGTGCGCTCTCTCAGCCTCGTCGAGGTCCTCTTGTGTGATCTGCTGGGAAAGGCGCTCGCCGGCGTCCCATGCGAGTTCCTCGTCGAAGGGCGTGACGTCCAGGGGTTCCTCCACGACATCCACCGCGTCCTGCGCCCAAATAGGCTCCGCGAGTTCGAGCTCAGCGAGCTGCTCCTCGGACACGACCTCGGGCTCCGCAGGTTCGAACTCGGCGAGCTGCTCCGCGGACACGACCTCTGGCTCCGCGACTCCACGATCGGCCTCGGAGACGTGCTCGACGCTCACGGGTTCCATCTCGATGGTGGGGACCTCCCCCTCTGGTTGCGCGGCTCGCTCCACCTCCAGCTCGTCGAGTGCCGGTTCCTCGAAGGTCGGTTCCGTGGGTGCAGGGAATACTGGG
>JBDHDH010000043.1:0-28053 GCA_039591615.1 Gemmatimonadota bacterium
TGGGTGGAATGAACCGCCAGGCATCCGCACGACCGGCCGCGCTGCACCCAGAACAACGAAGACGATCACGAGCGTGCGCAGAAAGAGCAGCAGGAGATTGCGCAATTTCAGACGACGGCTGTGCTCACGCTCGGTGGCGGTGAGATACCGTACGGCCGGGAAAATGACCGTCGGCGGTTGGCGCCGGCCGATGAGATGCAGCAGCGTCGGGATCGCCGCCGCGGCAAGCCCCAATAGCACAAGGGGTTGGAGAAAGGCGATCACCCGAGCTGTGGGCGGCGCGCTGTGGCCCGCCGCAAAACGTAGCCGAATGGCGTATCTGTCAGCACGTGGTGGTATGCGATGCCACCGCCGCGACAAGCCGCCCGCCATTCGGCGATGGTCCGGTTCACGGTCTCCTGATAGACCGCGCGCAGCTGGCGGGGCCGAGCCACCAGACTGCGCCCCGTCTCGGGATCCTCGAATCGCGCCTCCGGCGGGCCCTCCAGCACGAGCTCACCGGGATCCATGAGATGGAACACCACAACCTGATGGCCACGATGGCGCAAGTACTGGAGCATCAGGAGCGCCAGGTCGCGCTCGAGGAGGAGGTCCGAAATGAAGATCACGAGTCCGCGGCGTCGCAGGAGACCGCTCACCCGTTGGAGGGCCGATTGGGCGGCCGTCCCCAGTCCAGCCTGAAGCCCCGACACGGCGCGGACCAACGTCCACCAGTGCCGCGACCGAGCTCGGGCTCGCACCACGGCTCTGACTGCATCGTCGAAGGCGATCAGCCCCGTAGCGTCTCGCTGCCGCAGGAGCACCAAGGAGAGAGCAGCCACCAGGCGCTTGGCGTATTCCAGCTTCGTGAGGCGTCGTTCACCGCCGACCCAATCCATCGATGCGCTCACGTCCAGCACGATCATCGAGCGTAGGTTGGTTTCCTCCTCAAACTGCTTGACGAACAACCGATCTGAGCGGGCAAGCATTCGCCAATCGAGATACCTGAGCTCGTCGCCCGGTTGGTAGGGTCGGTGCTCGGCAAATTCCACCGAGAAGCCCCGAAAGGGGGAGCGGTGGAGACCAGCCAGAAAGCCCTCCACCACGCCGCGGGCCACCAGCTCAATACCCCCAAGCTGGGCGACTTCATAAGGATCGAGCAGATCAGCACGTTGTCCAGTCATCAGTAGAAGATAGGCGGGATCGGCGGGATCGGCGGGGGTAGGGTTGGCGGGATCGGCAGGATCAGGGAACGTTGGCTCGATTCAGCGGGGCAAGGTGGGCGAGACCGGCATGAACAGAACCGGGGGAACGGCGAGCGAGGCCTGGCAGCGCACACAATCCCGCCCATCCCGCCCGCTCTGTCCTTCTCCGAGGACAGCCTCGAGCCGTTCGGTAGCAAGTAAGTCTCTATCGCATATATGCTTACGCTATGGCACGTCCCATGCTCTCCTAGTGGGCGGGAGAAGTCATTCGAGGGGGGTGAGATCGATGATCAACGCGCTTCTGTTTGCGACGCTTTCGCTGGCCAGCGTCACGGCAACTGCCACGTCGTACGACGCGGTGCCGCGATGGGCCCAGCCGTATCGACCGCAGATCCAGGTCTGGCTCAGTAGCGACGGATTCTTCCACCGTGGCGACCGGGCTCGGGTGTATTTCGAGACGGAGACGGATGCCTACGTCACCATCTTTCGCATCGACACGGACGGTCGAGTTCGGATTCTGTTTCCGCATGATCCCTGGCAAGACAACTACGTGTACCGAGGGAGACGGTACGAGGTCATCGAGCCCTACGTGAGCCACGGCAAACACTCGTTCGTCGTCGACGAGTATCCGGGTCAGGGCTACATCTTCGCTGTCGCGAGCTATGATCCCTTCGACTACGCGGCGTTCACGCGGCGGGATCACTGGGATTACCGAGCGATCGCACACCGGGGGCGAGTGACTGGTGACCCCTACGTCGCATTCGACGAGCTGGTGGATCGCATGCTGCCTGTGGCGTATGAGGACTACAGCTACGACGTGTATCCGTACCACGTGGAACGCCGGTATGCATATCCACGTTTCCTCTGCTACGATTGCCACACGCGCGTCGCGTTCACATACTGGAATCCGTACCGCTACTCCTGCGTGCCTTTCCGCCTCGTGATCTATGACGATCCTTACTACTACCCGGCGCGGGTGTACGTCGGGACCCGCGTCGTGTACAAGCGCCCGGTGCGGTACGAGCCGCGGTACATCTTCAAGGACCGCACAGCCAGCCGACCCTACATCACGCGGGAGCGGCGGCGGCCGACGGACGTCGGTCAACGACAGCGAGTAACCGACCGCGGTGCGACCAGTCGCGACGTGGGCGGGGTCGGTCGCATTCCCGCCCCGACAACCCGCACTCCGATCCCGCCCGACAGCCGGGACGGTGTCATGGAGCGCCGCCGGGTGGAGAGCAGCAGTGGAAGGATCGGGGATCGGGCTTCGCCGTCGCGACGAGCCGAACCGGCGGACGCCCGTCGGTCAGCGGAGCCACCAAGACGGGTTCGGACGGTCGATCAGAGTCGGGGCGACGTCCGCCGCGAGACCCCGGCACCGGGCAGACCGCAGCTCGAGCGACGGGAGCCGAGGCGTCCGGCTGCGACGCCTGAGCGGGTGCGAGAGCTGCGCGAGCGCTCGGATTCCAAGGTACCACAGGCGCGTTCCACGCCTGGGCGGTCCGAATCCTCGCGGGCGCGCCCGACGCCGCAGCGAGCGTGGAATGACAAGCCGGCCGCGCAGCGAGCCCCGGCCCACCGGGCACCATCGAGCAAGCAGGTCCGTCCTTCCAAGCGGGCCGACCCACGGGCTTCCCCGAGTCGGCCAACACCGAAGCGCAAACCCAAGCCGCAGCGGAAAGAAAAGGACCCGAAGGACTGACGCCACGGAGGCGACCGTTCGCGACCCCGCCTGACCGCGGCACCAAGTCGGCAGGCGGGGTTAGTATTGTGGATGTCGAAAAGGAGCCCCTCGTGAATCATCGCGTCGTGTATTCGGCCGTAGCACTCCTCGTCCCCACGATCACCAACGCTCAACAACCGAAGACGCACATCAGCACGTCGGTTGTGGAAGCGGCACACTCGATCACCGCTGACGACATTCGGAATCGGATCGAGATCATCGCCCACGACTCGATGCGGGGCCGGGATACGCCGAGTCCGGAATTGGAAGTGGTGGCGGGATATATCGGCGCTCAATTCCGGTCCTTTGGGCTCGAGGCGGGGAGTGAAGATTACGGCCATGTGCAACACTACCCCCTCCAGCGCGTGCGCCTCGACCTGGCTGCGTCGAAGATCGCGGTTGCGCGTGGGCCGATCTGGCATGTGGGAACGGAAGTGGTCCGTCACATCGGACTCACGCCGGAATCGGGGGTTTCGGGACCCACCATGGTGGTCTCTGGCCGCCCCGATGGTCAGGACGCGCTGGCGGGCCTTCCCCTAGCCGGGGCCGTGGTCTTGGTCGTCACGCCCCTCGACCAGTCCACCAATACCGTCGTGAGCGGCGTGTTACGTCACGATCCAGCGGCCGTCGTGCTCGTGACGCCCCGGCCGGATCCGAGATGGAACGCCATACTGCGGAGTCAGGATCGGGAGCGGTCGGCAAAGGGCTGGGAACGTGCGCCACCGGGGGCTCCTGTACTGGAGGTGCGGGATTCCACGCTGGGACCGTTGCTGGAGGCGCACGGGTTCGATCTCGCTGCGGCGCGGCGCCGGGGCGACGCACCGATCACCGCGACCCCCCTCCCCGGCATCGCCCTCACCATCACCCTCAACGATCGCATCGTGAGCGAGTTCACTGCACCCAATGTGGTCGGGATTCTGGAGGGCAGCGATCCCGTGCTCAGAGACGAATACATCGTGTTCAGCGCCCACATGGACCACGTGGGCGTCAGACGGGCCGTACGAGGGGACAGCATTTACAACGGTGCGGACGACGACGCTTCGGGGACCGCGGCCGTCATCGAGCTGGCGCAGGCGTTCGCGCAGCTCGACGCGCGGCCCAGGCGCTCCTTGATCTTCCTGACGGTGAGCGGCGAGGAGAAGGGCCTCTGGGGTAGCGAGTATTTCACTGCGCGGCCGCCCGTGCCCATCGACGCCATTGTGGCCGATCTGAACCTGGATATGATCGGCCGGAATTGGCGCGACACGATCGTGGTGATCGGGAAGGAGCACTCGGACCTCGGGCAAACGCTGGCTCGTGTGAACGCCGCACACCCGGAACTCGACATGACGGCCATCGGCGACCTGTGGCCGCACGAGAATTTCTACCGCCGTTCGGACCACTTCAATTTCGCGAAGAAGGGCGTGCCCATTCTCTTCTTTTTCAACGGCACCCACGAGGACTACCACCGTCCCAGCGATGAGGCTGCCAAAATCGACGCCGAGAAGGAGTCCCGCATCGTGAAGCTGCTCTTCTATCTGGGGCTCGAGATCGCCAACGCGGCGGAGCGGCCGCAATGGAATCCTGACAGCTACGAGCAGATCGTCGAGGCACAGAGCGGGCACCGCTGAGGGGGGAGCGCGGTGGGCCGGGGGCACGGGCGTCCTGCCCGCCCGTGCCGCCTCCCGGACCCCCTTTATATTCCCCCCATGCGTCAGGACCACATTCGCAACTTCTGCATCGTCGCTCACATCGATCATGGCAAATCCACTCTCGCGGACCGTCTGATCGAGGCCACGGCTACGCTCGAAAAGCGTCGCATGCGGAAGCAAGTTCTAGACACCATGGAGCTCGAGCGCGAGCGCGGGATCACCATCAAGCTCAACGCCGTTCGGATGCACTACACGGCACGCGACGGCGACCGTTACGAGCTCAACCTCATCGACACCCCGGGACATGTCGATTTCACCTACGAGGTCTCTCGCTCGCTGAACGCATGCGAAGGGGCAATTCTGGTCGTGGACTCCAGTCAGGGGATCGAGGCGCAGACCATCAGCAATCTCTTCCTCGCGCTGGACGCCGGTCTCGAGATCATTCCGGTGCTGAACAAGATCGATCTCTCGGCGGCCGAGCCGGAGCGGCACGCCCGGGAGCTGCAAGATCTCATCGGCGTCCCCGCCGAGGAGATCTTGCTCGTGTCGGCGAAGGAGGGTACGGGGGTGTCGGAGCTGCTGGAGGCCGTCGTGCGACGCGTGCCCGCTCCCCGTGGCGACCCCAACGCGCCGCTTCGCGCGTTGATCTTCGACTCGTACTACGATCGCTATCGCGGCGCCATTCCAAGCGTCAGGGTCATGGACGGGAAGATCGCACCCCGCATGACGGTGTGCTTCGGGGCGCATTCCGGCGACCAATACGAAGTCGCCGAGGTGGGGTATCTCCAGCTGGACCAGCAACGCACCGACGCACTCGAAGCCGGAGAAGTGGGCTACGTAGTCGCCAACGTGCGGGGCGTACGGGACACCCGGGTGGGCGACACCGTCTTGGATGCGACGCATCGGGCAAAGGAGATGCTCCCCGGTTACCGTGATGTCCATCCCATGGTTTTCGCAGGTCTCTACCCGACGGACGCCACTCAATACGAAGAACTGCGCGACGCCCTCGAGAAGCTGCAGCTGAACGACGCGTCCCTACACTACGAGCCCGAGACGTCGGTGGCGCTGGGGTTCGGCTTCCGGTGCGGATTCCTGGGGCTGTTGCACTTGGACATCGTCCGGGAGCGTCTGATGCGGGAATTCGACCTCGATCTCATCACGACGGTCCCGAACGTGGAATACCACGTTTTCCAAACCGACGGCACCATGGTGGTCATCGAGAACCCGACGAAGATGCCGGCCGTTGCGGAGATCGATCGCATCGAGGAGCCGTATGTGAAGGCGCGGATCACGGCGCCTGCGGACTACATCGGAGTCGTGATGAAGCTCGGTCAGGAACGCCGCGGCGAATACTTCGGCATGCACTACCTCGACCCGACGCGGGTGCAGTTTGAGTGGGAGTTTCCACTAGCCGAGATCATCCTGGATTTCTATGACCGCTTGAAGACGGTATCCCGTGGCTACGCGGCGATGGACTATGAGCTGGCCGTCTACCGACAGAACGAACTCGTCAAGCTCGACATGCTGATCAATGGCGATCCGGTGGACGCCTTCAGCGTCGTGATCCACCGGAGTAAAGCCTACGAATGGGGACGCAAGCTCGCGGAGAAGCTCAAGGAGCTGATCCCACGGCAGCTCTTCGAGGTGATCATTCAGGCCGCCGTGGGGTCGCGGGTCATCGCCCGGGAGACCGTACGACCCCTCAGAAAGAATGTGACGGCCAAGTGCTACGGCGGTGACGTGACCCGGAAACGCAAGCTTCTCGAGAAGCAGAAAGAAGGTAAGAGGAGAATGAAGCAGGTGGGCGTCGTGGAGATCCCTCAGGAAGCATTCCTGGCGGTCCTGCAGGTGGATTGATGGCGCGCTCAGAGAAGAGCCAGGTAGTGGTCGGGGTGGACGTCGGGGGAACGAATGTCGTGGTGGGCGCGGTCAGTGATGCCGGCGGACCTCTCAATGGGCTCAGGAAGGAAGCCACCGCGGTCTCCGAAGGCCCGGAAGGCGTCGTCGCGCAGATCGCGCGCATGGTCCGCGAATCCGTGGACGACGCCCGGGGCAGCCGGGGCCTGGGAGAGGTGGAGGTCATGGGCGTCGGGATTGGATCTCCGGGACCGCTGGATAGGAGGCGCGGTGTCGTCCTCGCCACCCCGAACCTCGGGTGGCGAAATTTCCCCCTCCGGGATCGGGTATCGGAGGCCGTAGGCCTGCCGGCCACCCTCGATAACGATGCGAACTGCGCCATCTTCGGGGAGTGGTGGCAAGGGGCCGCACGTGGTGCCGAGCATGTCATCGGGCTCACCATCGGGACGGGGATCGGCGGTGGCATAGTCCTCGACGGGTCGATTTATCACGGTGCCAGCGACATCGCCGGAGAGTTCGGTCACATGACCATCGATCCGGCGGGTCGAAGGTGCGGCTGCGGCAACTACGGGTGCCTCGAGGCCTATGCATCGGGTCCCGCCATCGCGAAACGGGCTATCGAGGGGATCGAAGCAGGCGAGCAATCACAGCTCCCCGAGTATGTCGACGGCGACCTGCGCGCCATCACCGCTCAAGTAGTCTACGAGGCCGCCCACAGCGGTGACGAGTACGCGCGCGAGGTCGTCAAAGTGACCGCCCGCGTGCTGGGAGCCGGCATCGCCAGTCTCATCAACATCTTCAACCCGGGCGTCGTGGTGATCTGCGGCGGCGTCACCCTGGCTGGTGAACGCCTGTTCGTTCCTCTCGAGGCCGAAGTGAAGCGCCGTGCCTTTCGACCCGCCGTGGAGGTCTGTCGCATCGTGGCAGGCGAGCTTCCCGGGACGGCGGGTGTCTACGGCGCCGTTGCCGCTTTCGCCGCGCAAACTCGAGGGACCGCGTGATGCGGCTTGGCGTCGTGGGGACGATGGTGTGGGATACGATCTTCGGCCGGGGGACGGATTCGGTGCCGGTGGAGGAATGGGGCGGGATCGCGTACGCCCTCGCTGCCTTGGAGGCCAGTCTCCCGCCTCAGTGGGAGATCGTGCCACTCATCAAGGTCGGGCGGGACATGGCACCCCAGGCCAACGTGTTCCTGAACGCGCTGTCGAAGCGAACCGGAGCTGCGCGGTTCGTTGAAGTCCCGGAGTCCAACAACCGCGTGACGCTCCACTACACCACCGCCACCCGCCGCACCGAACGCCTGTCGGGGGGCGTCCCTCCCTGGACGTGGACCGAACTCGGGCCCATGGTGCGGGACCTGGACGTGATCTACGTGAACTTCATCTCCGGCTTCGAGTTCGACCTCGACGTCGCCGAGCATCTCAGGCGTGGCTTTCCCGGCCCCATCTACGCCGACCTCCACAGCTTGCTCCTCGGCGTCCACTGCGACGGCACGCGCGCTCCCCGTCCGCTGCCAAAGGTCAGCGATTGGTTCTCGTGCTTCGATGTAGTCCAGCTCAACGACGATGAGCTCGCCCTCATCGGAGGGGAGCCGATGGCCGTGGCAGCGGAGGCGCTGGCTCAGGGCGTCCGGCTGTTGGTCATCACGCTCGGCGCTCGGGGCGCGGTGTACTTCACAGCCTCTCCCTTCAAGCTGTTTCGGCATGAAGAAGAGACCTTGGAGCCGACACCGGTTCGCACCGCCCGGATACCCGCGGCGGACGTGGCCGAGGCCCGCGACCCCACCGGATGTGGGGACGTGTTCGGGGCCACCCTCGTGGCGCAACTCATCGCGGAGTTGCATGTCGAAGACGCGATCCGCAAAGCCAATGCGTACGCTGCCCGAAATGTGCAGTACCAGGGAGCCACGAAACTCCAGTATTACCTGCGAGGGGAGATCGTCCCACAATGACGCGCGTGGTCGAGATTCCCGTACAGTTCGACGACCGCACCTTCGACCAGTTTGCCGGTTCACTCGGCGAGCCAGAGGATGGGCAGATTCTGTTCGACGCCCACGGGACCCAGTGGGCATCACCCTACGGGCTGACGGGGCTCTTGGTGGCAGGTCAGGCTGTCCTGGAACGGCGCCGGGAGCAGCCCCTGCTCACGGTGCCGAAGGATCGGGACGCGCTGCGGTACTGGAGCCGGGCCGGATTCTTCGCCCACGCCCAGCACCTCTTCGAGATCCACGGCAAGTTCCCGCGAGGGGCCGGGAGCCACTCGTCGGACGTCCTGCTCGAGCTCACCCCGGTCAGGGGGACTGACGACGTTCACAGCGTAGTGGAGAAGATCCAGGAGCGATCCGCCTCGATTCTCTCCGGCGAGCTGGGACTCGATTCGTCGGCAACCGTGGGCTTCGCTATGGCGCTTTCGGAGGCGTGCCAAAATATTGTAGAGCACGCTGGCACCGCCGGCTGGGTCGGGGTCCAGGCCTACACCTGGCGCCGCCGCCTCGGGCGGCGCGTCGTCGTGATTGCCGTCGCGGACGCCGGGATCGGGTTCCGGCGATCTTTGGAAGGGACTCAGGCCAGCCGGTTCGGAGACCGCTGGGGCGATGCGACTGCCCTCGAGGCTGCCCTTTTTCACAATGCGAGCCGGTTTCGCGATCAGGGACGGGGCCAGGGCCTGGCCGGCATTTCCCGCTATCTCAACCGCTGGGCTGGCAAACTCAGCGTTCGCAGCGGTGCGGCCCGCCTGTCGATCGTCCCGTCGTGGGACGACGACGTACCCCTGGCGGACGCGCTACCTTTCTTCCCAGGAAGCCAGATACTCATGATCATCCCGGCACAGGACCCCACATGATCGGCATGCATCTCATCGACCTGAAGGCGGTCTTGCAGCGTACGGTATCCAGCGTGTACGGAGATCTGGTCACCCGCCCGACAGGGAAGGCCGTGCGGGGCGGAATCGAGGAGATGCTCGCGGAGATAGACAACCAACAGGTGGCGGTCATCGACTTCGGTCAAGTCCGCTGCCTGGACATCTCGTGCGCCGACGAGATCGTGGGCAAGCTGCTCATCGAGCACGGTGGCGCCCGCTATCTCCTGCTCCAGGGGGTGTCCGATTCGCACCGTGAAGCCATCCAGCAGGTCCTGGAGCGACACGGGCTGGCGGTCGTGGCCCGCGACCGTGACGGTCGGCTGCAGCTCTTGGGGCCCACGGGCGACCTGGTGCGCCGCGCCTTCGGCGTCCTCACAGAGCAGGGAGTGGCCCGCGCCGAGGAGATCGCGGAACGCCTAGCCGTCGAGCCAGCCGCGGCTCGCCAAGCTCTCGCGGACCTCTGGGAGCGGCGTTTGGTGCAGCATATCGCCGATCGCTACGAGGTGTTGCGCGTTCCATGAAGCGCCTCCACGCCGGCGCATCCACCACGGCCGTCCACGGCGTCCCCCAGCTGGTGCCGGAGCGTGCTCCTGTGGTGACACCCCTCTACCAGACCACGACGTTCGCGAACCCCGTAGGGACCGCCGAAGACCTCCTCTACACCCGTTACGGGAATAACCCCAATCAGAAAATCCTCGCGGAGAAGCTGGCGGCCATGGAGGGGGCGGAGCTCGCGATATTTCTCTCCAGCGGTATGGGGGCAACAGCCCTGGCCCATATGGCGATCCTCCGTCCCGGCGACCAGTTACTGTCCAGCGAGTTGATCTACGGAGGGACCCGACGCCTCTTCGAGCAAGAGTTCGGGAAGCTCGGTATCGAGGTGAGGTTCGTCGACCCGTTGGAGGCGCGGAACTGGCGACGTCACGCCACTCGCAACACCAGAGCAATCTTTCTGGAGACGCCCACGAATCCGCTCATACGCGTGATCGATCTGGAGCCCGTCGCTGCCCTTTGTCGAGGCGAGGGCATGGCATTGTTGGTCGATTCGACGTTCGCATCGCCTGTCAACTTCCGTCCCTTGGATCACGGCGCCGACGTGGTCATTCACAGCGCGACGAAGTATCTGAACGGACACTCCGACGTCATTGCAGGCGCGGTCGCGGGGAGCGAGGCGGTGATCGAAGAGGTGCGCCGACTCCTCACGATTTGGGGCCCGGCCATCGACCCCCATGCCGCGTGGTTGGTGGAGCGTGGCCTCAAGACGCTGGCGTTGCGCGTGGAGCGCCACAACGCCAACGGCATGGCCTTCGCGACGTGGGCCGCGGAGCAGGACGTGGTGGAGACCGTGCATTATCCCGGGCTTCCCACTCATCCGGATCACGAGACCGCAAAGCGCACCCTGAAGGGATTCGGTGGAATGGTGGGGCTCACGCTCGCGGGCGGGGCCAAAGCCGCGGACCGTGTACTACGCAAGCTCAAGCTCTGCACCCACGCCCCCAGCTTGGGGGGGGTGGAGACACTAGTGTCGGAGCCGCGCTTCACGTCCCACGCCGAGCTCACGCCAGCAGCACGCGCGTCGCAGGGTATCCCAGACGGTTTCATTCGGGTGAGTCTCGGCATCGAAGACGTTGACGACATCATCGCCGATTTCGACACCGCGTTCGCTACACTCTCACGGTGATCCGCTTCAACAGCGTCTTCAAGGCCTATCCCAAAGGCGCGCTCGCGCTGAAAGACGTTTCCCTTCGCGTCGCCAAAGGCGAGTTCGTGTTCCTGACGGGTCATTCGGGCGCCGGGAAGTCCACGGTGCTCAGGCTCACGTACGCCGACGAGCTCCCCAGCTCCGGCGAGGTTCGAGTGTCAGGCTTCTCTACCGCAAAGCTCAAGCGCCGTGAAATCCCGAGGCTTCGCCGGCGCATCGGGATCGTCTTTCAGGACTTCCGTCTCCTGGAGGACCGCACCGCCGAGGCGAACGTCGCCTTCGCCCTCGAAGTCACGGGCACCCGCCGAAACGTGATCGCACCGAAGGCCGTGCGGGTCTTGGCACAGGTGGGACTCGCCGCCAAGGCGCAGGCATATCCGCGCGAGCTCTCGGGTGGCGAGCAGCAGCGCGTCGCCATCGCGCGCGCCTTGGTGAATGACCCTCCCGTGCTCCTCGCCGACGAGCCCACGGGGAATCTGGACGAGCGCGCGACCCGGGGTGTGTTCCAGCTCTTGCGTGACATCAACGCCAACGGGACAGCGGTGGTCATGGCCACGCACGATCTGGACTTGGTCCGTCAGACGATGTACCGGGTCATCGAGTTGCAGGAAGGAGCCGTAGTGTACGATTCGGCGGTGGATGAAGTGCAGGATGGAAGGGCGGTCTTGTGAGGCTGGCGATTCGTGAGGCCTTGCTCTCGTTCCGACGTTCGCCGGCGCTGTCACTTCTCTCGGTGACGACGATTGCCTTCGCCCTCTTCGTCTTCGGCCTGTTCGCCCTGACGGCGCTCAACCTCCGGGCCGCACTCACGCAAGTCGAGGAGCGTGTCGAGATCGTGATGTACCTGATGCGCGGAACGCCGGTGGAGGTCGCCACCATGGCCATCGGGGACATCGAGAGCTTCCCGGAGGTCGCGGAGGTGACGTACGTGACCGAAGACCAGGCACTGACCCGGGCACGGCGAGAGCTCGTCGAGTTACAGGGCGTGTTCGAGGACCTCACGGCCAATCCCCTGCCCGCCTCGCTGGAGATCTTGCTCAACCCCGGCTACCGGGATGCCGAGCATGTCCGCGCCATCGCCGAACGCTTGAAGGGATTTCGGTTCGCCGAAGACGTTCGGTACGGCGACGAATGGGTGACCAAGCTGGATCGGTTGCGAAACTTGGCCGGCGCCGTCGGTTTCGTCGTTGGTGGAGCGTTCGCCATGGCAGCCGTGATCATCATCGGGACTACGATTCGCATGTCGGTGATGCATCGGCAGCGCGAGATCGAGATCATGCGATTGGTGGGGGCCACCGATGGCTTCATTCGACGCCCCTTCCTGCTGGATGGGGCCATCAAGGGTACCCTTGGTGGTGGCACCGCCATCCTGCTCTGCTACGCGGCGTTCGCCGCGCTCGCCCAGAACGTGCTGCAAGGAACCTTTTTCTCCACCCGGGAAGCCGTGCTCCTGGTGCTGGCCGGGATGGCGTTAGGCTTCATCGCGAGCTCGATCAGCGTGGGGCGGCATCTCAGGAAGATCTGATGCGTCGACGAGTGCTACTGTCGTGCGGCTGGCTCCTCGCGATCGCAGTCGGACCGCTACATGCCCAAGACAACATCGGGCGCCGTATCCGCGACAATCGGGAGCGACTCCAGGCCATCCGTCGCGAGCGAACGGAACTCGAACAACAGCTGTCCCAACTGCGTGGCCGAGCTCACAACATCACCAGCGAGCTGCGAAACATCGAGCGGCAGAAGGTGGTCACCAACAAGATGGTGAACGAGCTTGATCGGCAGATCGGGACCATGGGCAGCGAGTTGGACAGCCTCACAATGGACCTGATTCTCGCGCAGGATGCCCTTTCTGAGAAGCGGGCAGTGTTGGACAAGCGCCTGGCCGATATCTACAAGCGCGGTTCCCTGTGGGCCGTGCAGGTCTTGCTGGCTGCAGAGAGCTTCGGTCAGCTGCTCAGCCGGTACAAGTACCTCTATCTCATCAGCCGACAGGACCGCGCCCTCGTGGGCGAAGTCGAGGAGCTCCGAGACCGGATCGGGGAGCGACGGCGCCAGCATCTGAGCGTACAACAAGAGCTGGAGCAGCGCCGCGACGAGCGTGGGCAGGAGTTCGAACGGTACGTCCGACTCGAGGAGCGGCGGCAACGCAGCCTTCGGCAAACGCGCGACACTGAACAGGCTACCGAACGGCGACTCGATAACCTCGCGCGCGACGAGCAACGACTCGCAGTCATCCTCGCATCCCTCGAGCGTGAGCGGCGCCGCGCCGGCGCTGGCGCAGCAGACGGAAACATCACGATGGCCGATCTTGGGGGGCTCGATTGGCCGCTAGATGGCTCCGTCGTATACCGGTTCGGGCCAGCACCCGGACCCGATAACACGACGATCTCTCACAGCGGGATCGGAATACGAGCGCCTGTGGGAACGCCCGTACGGGCGGTGGCGGACGGCGTCGTCGACCTGGCGCGACCGTTGGGCACCTGGGGCGCATCGATCATCATGAACCACGGCGGGGGATTCTACACCCTCTATCTGTACCTCTCCCGGTTCGACGTCGCACGGGGGCAGCGCGTCACGGGGGGACAGGTCATCGGCCTGTCGGGCGGCGACAACTCCGACGTGGGACCGCACCTCGAGTTTCAGATCCGCCAAGGGAGAGACGGTGGCAATCCCATAGCGCTCGACCCCGAAAACTGGCTCGTGCCCTACCGGCGGTAAGCCACGGTGTGCGACGACACGATCTACCCGCTGCGCGACGTCGCTCGGCAGCTCGAACTACCCGAGTCGACGGTACGCGACTATCGCGATGCGTCCGCGGCGTACATCCCCGTGCTCGGTCTGCGGCGCCGCCGCCGATACCCTCCGGAAGCCGTTGAGATCCTTCGTGACATCGCCCATTACATGCCCGCCACGGCCGTCACCCCCCAGGCGTCGACGACGGCCCACGATTCCCACGAGTTCATATCGGCCTGGGTGGAGGGAGAACACGAGCGGCGAGAGGTGATGTGGCAGATGGTACAGGAGATCGTGCGACTCGACGACGCCGTCGAACGTCAACACGTCATTCTCGGCAGCATCGTCGAACAGTTGGCTGGTAGCAACATCCAGGCTCTCCCCGCCAACTCGTCCACGACGATACCGGACGTTGGCGAGGCGAGCCCGTCCCCACGAACTGCAGTCGATCTCCGCGGGGGTCTGAAAGCCCTGCAAGACGAGTTGGCTCGGGAACGAGAGTCGGTCGAGCGCCTTCGACGCGGCAAGCTCGAGCGCAGAGCGGCTGCGGCGGAGACGCTCCTCGAGGCGCGAGAGCAGGGAGCGCTGGGCGGCTCGATCATCGCCCGTTTCCGCTCCCGGCCGCGACGGGAACAGGTGGAAGAGCCAAGAGGGACGGGACGGGCAGGGACCTAGCCCAACCCAGACGTAGTCGAACCAGAGGACAGCCGATTATCAAGGATCCGAAACGCCGGCGCATGGTGCGGCGCCACCTGGCGACGAGAGGAATCACCGATCGTCGGGTGCTCGCCGTCATGGCTGCGATCCCACGGGAGCATTTCCTCCCACCGTATCTCCGCGATCAAGCCTACGCGGATATGCCGTTACCCATCGGGTACGATCAAACCATCTCGCAACCCTACATCGTGGCCCTCATGACCCAAGAGGCGGAGCTCACGCGTCAGTCGGCAGTACTCGAGATCGGAACCGGCACCGGATATCACACGGCGGTTCTGGCAAGGATCGCTCGGCATGTCTGGACGGTCGAACGTCTGGAAGCCCTCTCACGCCGGGCCACCCGCCGGCTCGACCACCTCGCTGTTCGTAACGTGACCTTCGTAACCGGAGACGGCGCTCTGGGATATCCGGATGCCGGGCCGTACGACGCCGTCGTCGTGACCGCCGCTGCGCCCGGTGCGCCCCCGAGCCTGCTGCATCAGCTGGCCGTCGGGGGAAAAATGGTCATACCCATCGGCGACGAAGGACTGCAGCAGCTGACAGTGATCGATCGGGCGGAGACGGGATATCGGGAACGCGACGTCGCGCCGTGTCGGTTTGTTCCGTTGATATCGAAGGATGCGTTCAGCGAATAGTGAATGCAGACTGCTGAACGCAGATTGAGGAGCGCACCCGCAAAGCGTAGCAGCCGAATGAGCTCCCCCCTCCTTGGCGCTCACGTCTCCAGCGCAGGGGGGGCGTCCAGAGCACCGGCCCGAGGCGCCGAAATCGGCGCCACGGCCATCCAGATCTTCACGAAGACCCCGAACCAGTGGAGAGAGCCAACACTTTCGCCAGCGGAAGTGAAGCGGTTCCGAGCTGAGTGCCGACGATTGTCGATCGGCGTCGTGCTGTCACACGATTCTTATCTCATCAACCTCGCCTCACCTGACGACGAGCTCCGCCGCCGATCCATCGAGTGTTTCAAGAACGAATTGCGGCGATCCCGTGCCCTGGGAATTCGATTCGTGGTCTCGCACCCGGGGAACCATCGTGACGGCCGAGTTGCTGGATTGGAGCGCAATGCGGACGCCTACGCGGAGTGCCTCGCGGCTGTTCGTGGCCCGGCGGTTCTGATTGAGACGACGGCAGGGATGGGGACGGCTCTCGGGTCGACTTTCGAGCAGCTCGCGGAGCTACGGCGGCTCGTCCCAGGACGACTCCGACGCCGGGTGGGATTCTGCGCTGACACCTGCCACCTGTACGCTGCCGGCTACGATCTGGTAAACGACTGGAGCCGAGTGTGGCGCGCGTGGGATCGCGTCGTGGGATTGCGCCACCTCAGGTGTCTGCACCTGAACGACTCGAAATCCCCATTCCGGTCGCATCATGACCGGCATGAGCTGATCGGCGAGGGAACGTTGGGATCGGAGCCCTTCCGACGAATCATGCGAGACCGACGTTTCCGGGATACTATCAAGATCATCGAAACGCCGAAGGGGACCGATCCCGTACGCACCGACCGAAAGATGCTGAATCGACTTCGGCGATATGGGAAGTGGTGAGACTAGGGAGGTAGGCGGGTAGGTTGGATAGCGCGAATGGGGGATGAGGCCGGCCCGCCGAACCAGCGGTGTGCCATAACAGCCGCTCTGGTGTATGAGATTCGAGCCTCCGGCTCGGGCCTTCAGAACGACCGCTGAACGGTGAGGAGGGAACGTCACGCATGCACCGAATGAAGATAATCGTCGCGCAGATCATCACGCTTCTGGTCGCTCAGGCAGGCGTCACGGCGCCGGTTTTCGCCCAGGAATCCCAACCACGCGTCATCCTCTTCATAGGGGACGGTGCAGGTATCAGCTACTGGACCGCCGCGCTCTTCGCAGCCGAGAGTCTCGCGGTGCAAGCGTTTCCCGCGGTGGGGCTCGTGGACACACGAGCTTCAGACAGCAAAGTCACCGACAGCGCGGCGAGCGCGACGACGTACGCCACCGGTGTGCGAACCTACAACGGAGCCATCGGCGTAGCGCCGGACACCACGGAGCTCGAAACGGTTCTGGAGATGGCGCAGAAACGTGGAATGGCCACGGGCCTGATTGCAACGTCGCGTATCACGCACGCCACACCGGCGTCGTTCGCCGCCCACGTCCCGAGCCGCGTCATGGAATGGGAGATCGGCCGGCAGATCCTGGACCACAACGTGACGGTGATCATGGGAGGCGGAGCGGGGATTTATGATCCGGCTAAGCGGCCGGACTCGCTGGACCTCCGCTCGCAGATCATGGAACGTTACACGTATCTCGAGACCCTGGAGGAGCTGGCGGCACTGGATCTCGACACGGTGAGCACGCTGTTCGGACTGTTCGCCGTGGATCACATGCCGAGGGCCGTGTGGCCCACCGTGACCCTGCGCGACACGATCATTCAGATCGTGAGAGACTCCGCCACGACCGTTGCAGATACTAGCTGGGTCCCGTACCGCTCCCCGACACTTCCCGACATGACGGAGGCGGCCCTGGCGGTCCTGGACAAGGATCCGGATGGATTCTTCTTGATGGTGGAGGCCTCCCAGCCCGACTGGCGGGGGCACGGGAACGAACCGTTGGCGACGGTGGAGGCCGAAATGTTGGACCTGGACCGCGCCGTCGGGGTCGCGCTCGAATACCGACAACGGAATCCAGAAACGCTGATCGTCGTGCTGGCAGATCACGAGACTGGTGGGCTGTCCCTGCAATTCGACAGCACGGGAACCTTCCAGGAGGCCTACACCACGCTGTCCCACACAGCCGAGATGGTTCCGCTCTTTGCCATCGGACCCGGCGCGCAGCGCTTCGCCGGAATCATCCCCAACTATCGGGTGGGCCAGCTCTTGATCGACGCCGTGCGCGGTACAGAGCTCGGCGGTCCCGAGTGATCGGCCAGCGCGAGGCTGGACCGCGATCTCCCTCGTCGCCTGTTATGCCGCGCAATCTCGCGGGTTATAATGGGAGCGCCATGAAGGGTCTGCCGAATCCCCGGGACCACCGGCCTCGGTCGCGAGGCCTCCTGGCCTTTGCGCTCCTTCTCGCCTGGGTGCTGGCTCCGGTGCTCCACACTCAGTTCGAGCTCGTCAGTGCCAAGCCTGCCGTGGAACACGGGCATAGCGACGACTGCCCGAGGATCCACACCGACACGTTCTGTCTCGTCTGCGGCGGAATCCAGCTCCAGACACCGTGCACGGCGCAACGGGTACCGGAAGCCAACCCCGGCCAGTTCGCTTACTGGGGTGCCACTGATCGATCGGCGCGTCCCTCTCCCCCGCATCGCGGCGGCCACGCCGTTCGAGCCCCCCCCACGTCCTAGCTGTTCCTCACGCGCACGATGGCGGGTTGTGCCATCGTGTGTTGCTTCGTGAAACGGGCCAGGAGATGTGGGAGGATCATGCGTAGCATATTCGCAATGTTCGCGCTCGGCGCGGTCATCGTCGGCCCCGGCGAATTGACCGCACAGCAACGAGAACAGCAGCGAGCTGACTCGCTGGAGAACGAAGTCCGCCTCTTGAAAGCACGGGTCGACTCGCTGGAGCGGATGCTCCAGCGACTGATCCGCGAGCAACGGGACACCTCGGCAGTTGCCGATGAGCTCGCGGCGCTTCGAGCGGCAGCTCGGGAAGCGGCCGGTGAGGCGGCGCTGGCGGCCCCGGATACGACCGCTCAGCACGGCAGCCGAACGCGGAACCTCCAGATCTTGAATCCCGAAATCAGCGTGACGGGCGACATCGTGGGGAACTACACCGGCCCCTCAGACGCCGCGGACAACGTCAGCGCGACCCCACGGGAATTCGAATTCTCGTTTCAGGCTGCGCTCGACCCCTACACGCGAACGAAGGTCTTCATCACACGAGAGGAAGACTTCGAGATCGCCGGCTTTCCCGAACAAGG
Source organism: Gemmatimonadota bacterium (assembly GCA_039591615.1). GTDB lineage: Bacteria > Gemmatimonadota > Gemmatimonadetes > Gemmatimonadales > GWC2-71-9 > JBDHDH01. The sequence goes on from JBDHDH010000043.1 coordinate 18,303, forward strand.
AGGCGAAGAACCAGCCGGCGGTTTCGAGATCGAGGAAGGCTACATGTATTGGGTGGGACTCCCCGGGGGCCTCGGTGTCAAACTGGGGAAGTTCCGCCAGGAGATCGGGCTCTATAACCGCTGGCACACCCACGCACTCCTGGAGGTGGAGCGTCCGCTGGCAGCCCTCGTGTTCCTGGGCGAAGACGGACTCATCCAGACCGGCGGCGCGGTGACCTTGCCGGCGTTCACCTTCGGGCCGGCAACGCAGACACTGCTGTTCGAGGTGACCAGGGGGAACAACGAGGCCCTCTTCGACGATGGAAACCAGATCAGCTACCTGGGCCGGATCCAGAGCTTTTGGGACTTCGGCGCGAGCACCCTGCAGCTCGGGGCCACCGGTGTGTATGGCCAGAACGACGACGTCTCCCTCGATTCGAAGCTCCTCGGTGTCGAGGCGTCCTATCGGTGGACCCCTCCGGGGAAGGCCTTGTATCGCGATCTCCAGCTCAAGGGCGAGTGGTACTTCGTGGAGAAGAGCTTCGGTGCCGTCGACCAGACGGGTTCCGGTGGGTACTTCCAGGCCAACGTCCGAGCCAGCAGGCGCTGGATTTTGGGAACGCGCACCGACTTTCTCAATCCCTTCGGCGCGGAGCCAGAGATCGTTCAGCTCGCACCGAGCATCACGTGGTGGCAGAGCGAGTGGGTCCGGCTGCGCCTCCAGTACAACTACTTGAAGCCCAAAGGGCTGGGCGGAAACCATACCGTTCTTTTCCAGACCGTTTGGGCGTTCGGCCCACACAAACACGAGACGTATTGAGGTTTTCATGCGTTATCGAAGCCTGATACTGCGACTTTCGGGCTCGCTGATGAGCGCCGCAGCCATTCTCTCGGCCGTTGGGCCAACGTCCCTCGATGCGCAGGACAGGTTGCGCGTGGTCACCACATTGCCGACTTTCGCCGCGATTACCAGAGAATTGGGAGCAGATCGGGTGGAAGTCAGCGCCATCGCCCGCGGCGACGAGGACCCGCATTTCGTAAACCCCAGGCCCAGCTTCGCGGCGATGTTGCAGCGGGCCGACCTCTTCGTCACAACGGGACTGGACCTGGAGCTGTGGGTACCTGCACTGCTCGATCGGGCGAACAACCCCAAGGTGATGGAGGGCGCCTCGGGTCACGTGGTTGCCTACTCGGGCGTCAAGCTCCTCGAGGTGCCAGAGACCGTCTCCCGAGCCGGAGGCGACGTGCACGTCTTCGGGAATCCCCACATCCATACCGATCCGGTGAACGGCATCATCGTGGCACGCAACATCGTAGCCGGCCTCAAACGGGTTGACCCACGGAGCGCGGCGACCTACGACACCAACCTGAAGCGATTCGAAGACCAGATCATGCGGCGCACCTTCGGTGACGAGTTGATCGACATGCTTGGCGCTGAGACGATCTTCGACCTGGCCCGGGGTCACCGGTTCTGGGATTTTGCCCGAGGCCAGAGCTACGGAGGGAGACCACTCACGTCATACCTGGGAGGCTGGTTGGCGGAGGGGGCGGCGTATCGCGAAAGCCGGATCGTGTGCTACCACAAGAACTGGGCGTACTTCAGCGCTCGATTCCTCGTCGACTGTGCCATGTTCGTGGAGCCGAAGCCCGGAATCCCCCCCTCGCCTGGGCATGTTCGAGACGTCATCGATTTCATCAAGCGGGAACACATCCCCGTCCTTCTGGCGGCCAACTATTTCAGTCGGGGCCAGGTCGAGCGCGTTGCTTCGAGGGCGGGAGTCCCCGCTCTCATTGTAGCGGAACACGTTGCGGGGCAGGAAGGTGTCGACGATTATTTCGCCCTGGTGGATCTGTGGGTGTCGCGCCTGGCCCAGGCATACGAGGCCTCGAGCGGAGAAGAGAGACACCCGTGATCGCGGGCTCTCCTGAGACGAGTCGTTGCCCCCACCGGCATGCCCCCAGCGGCTGCCGTGGGACAAGGAAAGGTGCGTCGTGCTCGACCTGATGCTTCCGGCCCTGGTGGCCGCACTGATCCTCGTCGGAACTCACGGGTACCTCGGAATCCACATCATCGCCCGAGGCGTCATCTTCGTGGACTTGGCCTTGGCGCAAGTCGCCGCGATGGGATGGGCAGCTGCCGGACTGGGGCTCGCCGAGCGGCTCAACGTGCTGGTGGGACTTCCGGAGGACCAGGCCTCGTATGTCATCGGGTTGGGTGCCGCCCTCGTGGCAGCGGCGCTGCTCAGTGTCAGCCGCACGGAACACAAGTACGTTCCCCAGGAGGCCATCATCGGGATCATCTACGTGGTGGCCACCGCGGGAACCATCTTGCTGGCGGCACAGGCGCCGCGGGGCTCGGAGCACGTCGAACAGCTTCTGACGGGAAGCCTGCTCTGGGTCACCTGGCCACAGATATGGAAAACGGCCGCCCTCTATCTCGTCATCTTCATTGCCCACTGGTTCCTTCGTCATCGGTTCCTGACGATCTCATTGGACCCAGCTACCGCGAGGGAAAAGCAGTGGGCGATCGCCGGGTGGGATTTCCTGTTCTACGCTCTCTTTGGGATGGTAGTCACCGCATCGGTCGCCATCGCCGGCGTCTTACTCGTGTTCAGCTTCCTCGTGATTCCAGCAGTAATCGGGTTCCTCTTCACCACGCGACCGGCCCTCCTGGTGGCCATCGCCTGGGCAACGGGTGCGGCGGCAAGTATCCTGGGCCTCTACACGTCGTTTGTGACCGATCTTCCCACCGGACCCGTAGTGGTCGTGTCGTTCGCCGTCGTGCTGATCGCTGCGTTTGCGATGCGGAGCGTGATCCATCGTCCGATGCCCGTGCGGGACGACACCTAGCCTCCGCAGTCCTTGCGATATCGCTTACCTTGACGGCAGGCCGGAGACGCCTCCAGTGAACCCGACCAGTGAGATGGCGCCGCTGCGATCGAAAGGAGTCCGGTGAGTCGAGTGGTCACTGAGCGCGACGTGCGGGCTGCCGCCAAGGTGGGCCGTCTCGTGCTGCCCGCTCATGCCATCGTCACGCCGGCGGCGCGGGAGCTCGCTCGGCGACTTGGCGTGGCGTTGGAAAGCGCGGAGCGGGGTGCGACGTCGGGAGAGCATGAGATGGGAAGGAGCCAGCCGGGGGCGGGGAGTCGCGACCAGCAAGAAAAGACCACGGTCGCCATCGGCGCTGACCACGGGGGTTTTCACCTCAAGGAAGCCCTCAAGCCGGCGATCGCGGAACTCGGGTGCGGCGTAATCGACGTGGGATGCTACAGCCCCGACTCGGTCGACTACCCCGTGTTCGCCGCCCAGGTCGCCGACCGGGTGGCGTGTGGCGACGCGCAGTTCGGAGTCATGATCGACGGCGCCGGCCTCGGGAGCGCCATGGTGGCCAACAAGATCCCGGGCTTGCGGGCCGCCCTCTGCTACGACCTCACCACAGCCCAGAACGCGCGTGAGCATAACAACGCGAACGTACTGACCCTGGGCGGCACCCTCATCGGAGAGCGCCTCGCCAGCGAGATCGTGCGGGTGTTCCTCGGTACCCCGTTTGCCGGGGGCCGCCATGCACGTCGCGTCGCCATGATCGATGCCTTGGACCGGGAACCGGCCTGAACGGCGACCAGCGAACGAAAACCGAAGCCACTCTGCCCGCCCCACACTACCCAGCATCGACTGTGAAGGAGCGGCCAATCTTTCTTCAAAGTCTGACCTGGTGGCAAAGTGTTAGCTTTGTGAGGTTTGAACGTCGTTAGAGAACGCGGCTGAGTAGGCATGGGCATCGGTACGACACTCACCGCTTTCATCTTCAACCCGAGAGCAAGATGACAACGCACCCCTCAGCGGAGGCTTCCAGGAGTCACCCCATCGCGCCAGGCGTGGAGCCGAAAGGACTCGTCTACTGGAACTTGGAGCCCCGCGAGTTCTACCAGCACGCCGCGCGACGCAACGAAGGTCGCATCATCAGCGATGGCCCCTTCATCGCCATCACCACTCCCCATACCGGGCGATCACCAAAAGACAAGTTCGTCGTCCGCGAGCCCACCACCGAGGCCGAAGTGTGGTGGGGTCCGGTCAACCAACCCATGAGCCCACAGCACTACGAGCTCCTAGATCGTGACATTCGGGAGTACCTGAGTCAAAGCGATGAGCTCTTCGTGCACGACACGTTCGCGGGTGCCGATCCATCATACCGCATTCCGGTCCGGTTCGTTACAACGCACGCCTGGAACGCGCTGTTCGTGTGGAACATGTTCCTGCGACCGAGCGAGACCGATCTGGGCGGCTTCGTGCCAGCGTTCACGATCCTTCATGCGCCGAACCTCCAAGCGGACCCCGACCGGCACGGTACTCGAACGGGCACGTTCATCGTCGTGAATTTCGCCGAGCGCACCGTGCTCATCGGTGGCACCAAGTACGCCGGTGAGATGAAGAAGTCGATGTTCACGCTCCTGAACTACCTCTACCCCAAACGTGGCGTGCTCTCCATGCACTGCTCCGCCAACAAAGGGGAAGCCGGAGACACCGCCTTGTTCTTCGGGCTCTCGGGAACGGGGAAGACGACCTTGTCAGCCGACGCGAGCCGTGGACTCATCGGTGACGACGAGCACGGCTGGAGTGATGACGGCGTCTTCAACTTCGAGGGTGGTTGCTACGCCAAGGTCATCCGGCTCTCCGCCGAGGGCGAGCCCGAGATCTATGCCACGACGCAGATGTTCGGGACGATCCTGGAGAACGTGGTGGTCGATCCAAAGACGGGGCAGATCGATCTCGATGACGACTCCATCACCGAGAACACCCGGGCGTCATACCCCATCCAATACATCCCCAACCACGTGCCAGAGGGATGCGGTGGACATCCAAGCAACGTCGTGTTCCTGACGGCCGACGCGTTCGGAGTGCTTCCGCCCGTCGCGAAGCTCACGTCGGAGCAGGCAATGTATCACTTCCTCGCCGGCTACACGGCCAAGGTCGCTGGAACCGAGCGGGGTGTGACTGAGCCACAAGCGACGTTCAGCGCCTGCTTCGGAGCGCCGTTCCTGCCCCTCCATCCCGGGGTCTACGCGAAGATGCTGGGCGAGCGCATCGCCAAGCACAGCGTTCAGTGTTGGCTCGTGAACACCGGTTGGACCGGGGGGCCGTACGGTGTCGGGCATCGAATGGAGTTGGGGTACACCCGTGCGATGGTGCGGGCGGTGCTGGACGGCAGCCTGAACACCGTACGCACGACGGAGCACCCGGTGTTCGGCGTGCAGGTGCCGCACGCGGTCCCAGACGTTCCCGCTGACGTTCTGGATCCCCGCACCACCTGGGCGGACCCCGACGAGTACGACCGACAGGCGACCAAGCTGGCGGCGATGTTCCAGGAGAACTTCGCTCGCTACGCCGAAGGGGTTTCGGAAGAGGTACGCAGGGCCGGCCCTCGGTCCTGAGCGGTCGGCATCGCACGCATGGGAAGCCGCGGTCAGTTCGAGGTCATCCGCGACCCCCTGTGGAACAACATTCGCGTCGATGCTGAAGCGCTCGCAATCGTAGACAGCGAGCCGTTTCAGCGACTGCGGTATGTGCGCCAACTCGGGCACGCCTTTCTCGTCTACCCCGGTGCGACCCACTCGCGCTTCGAGCATGCCCTCGGTGCATACCAGCTCGCCGGGCGGGCACTTGGCCTCCTCGGTGAGCGCGGTGAGCTCGAGGGTATCCCCGGCGTCGAGTGCCTCTTGGTACGGCTCGCCGCGCTGCTTCACGACATCGGGCACTATCCGTTTTCCCACGCCCTCGAGGAGGCTGGGCTCCCATCTCACGAGGCCATGGCCGCGGAGCATTTCGAGCACCCCGAGCTCGAGGCAGCCTTGGGCGGTACGGGTATTCCCGCCGTGGTCCGGCGGCTGTCCGATCTCATTGGAGGCTGCGATGGGAGCCCGCTCCGAGGGCTCATCTCCGGCTCCCTCGACTTAGACAAGATCGAGTATCTCACTCGCGATGCGCGCATGTGCGGTGTGCCATACGGGACCGTGGACGTCGACCGACTGCTGCACTCGCTCACGATCATCGAATCACCGGACCGCACGCGGGCGGTGGGGGTCCACGAGAAAGGGGTGAGCGCGCTCGAGTCGCTCCTCTTCGCCAAGTACCAGATGTATCGCAACGTCTACTGGCACCATGCCGTTCGGAGCGCAACGGCGATGTTCAAACGACTCGTCCGCGACGCCATCCACCATGGCGAGCTCGAGCCCTCATGGATCGCCCGGAGCACCGACGAAACGCTCATGGAAGCGCTGCAACGTGTGGGGGATCGGACGCTAGCGGAACGCCTCCGCCGGCGGCGGCTATACAAGCGCAGCCTCGACCTACCAGCGACGGGCCTCCGCGCCGGAGCCGGCGAGTGGATTCACACGCATCCCGACCTCGTGGAGCGGGTCGAAAACCAGATCGCCGAGGAGTTGGGATCACCGGCAGGTAGCGTCCTGCTCGACTTTCCCGCCAAACCCGAGATGCTCTCAGTCGAGCTGCCACTCCTCACCAACGACGGCCGCACCGAAACGCTGACGACAGCGCGGGTCGAAGGACGCTTCGGGATCCAGCGCGTTGCGGAAGAGCTGCACACAGCCGCCCGACGCCTCCGCATTTTCGTCGCCGACGAAGAATTGGCGGTGAATCGGCAAGCGGTACTGGCACTGGTCGAACGGACAGCGGACGAAATCGCAGAGGGGCTGGAGGAGGGTCGGGCCCTGCTCGTCGCCCCGCCCCGTGCCTAGACGCGGAACAGACTCCTAACAGCGCAAGACATGGGAGCAAGACACTCGGCAGCGACGGAACCGAGTGCTCGCGGATTGGGAGTGTCCGTCACCCCGCGTCGCCGACAGGAGCACCCATTTCGATGGCGTCGATGCGAATGATGATCGCGGTGATGTTATCGAGCCCGCCCCGGTGGTTGGCTTCCGCGATCAGCGTGTCCACCATGCGCGCGGGGCTCTTGGCGTGGCTGTTCATGATGTTGAGGAGATCGTGGTCCTCGAGCATGCCCGTCAGCCCGTCCGAGGCAAGAAGGTAGATATCGTCCGTCCGGAGGGTACCGGCGTAGACGTCGGGGGCTACCTCGCTGTTGGCTCCAACGCAGCGGGTGATAACGTTGCTGTAGGGATGAGTGCGCGCTTGCTCCGGCGTGAGGTAGCCGGCGTCCACTTGCTCCTGCACGTACGAGTGATCCTTCGTGAGCTGGTCAAGGCGACGCTCCCGGAACACATACGCCCGGCTGTCGCCCACTTGCCCGATCATGTACCGCGTTCCATTGATGATCATCGCGGTCGCGGTTGTGCCCATCCCCCGCTTGTCGTGCTCGGATAGCGTGCGACTGAAAATGGCACCGTTCGCCTCCCTGATGGCCCGTCGCATCACGTCCGCCGCCTGGGCATCGCTGGCGCCGCGAATCCCCTCGAGCTCCTGCGCAATGATCTTCACGGCCATCTCGCTGGCCACTTCACCCGCCGCATGCCCCCCCATCCCATCGGCGACGATGAAGACCCCTCGCTCCGGCACCATGAGATAGTTGTCCTCGTTGCCCGACCGAATCACGCCGACATCGGTGCGGCCAGCGCACGTGAACTTCACCGTCTGAGCCACGTTAGCCGGCGAAGACGATGATGAGGACCGCGAGGACGACGAGCACGAGCAGTCCCCAAATCACTCGGGTGAAGAGCTGCGAATCGGAAGGTGCGGGCTCGTCCTGGGGTTCCGAGGGCGCAGCGACAACGGACCATTCGGGAACCGGCTCTTCGATGGCAGGCGGCGTCGGAGGCCCCCCCTCGGGCAGAGAACCATTCACCGTCGCAGGCTCCGGTTCCGGTTTCGGTTCCGGTGCCTGTTCCCGCACGGGCAACCGGTCAATGAACTGCGTACCTCCCACCGGCTGCATGCCCACGGCGTCGTCAGTCGGCTCGAAAAGCACGTCGACATTCCCAAACCGGATCTTGGCACCCGGCGCCAGCGGGGCTTCCCCGCGCACGGGCTCGCCGTCGACGCGGGTGCCGTTGGTGGAATCGAGGTCTACTAGTACCCAAATCCCCTCGCGCCGCTGGAGCTTGGCGTGGCTCGTGGAGACGCTGGGATCGGCTATCACGACGTCGTTGTATTCCGCTCGGCCGATGTTCGCAATGGGTACCTTGATGGCGAACCGGTCACCCTTCCTATCCCCACTGCGGATCATGAGGTTGGCCAGCACCCCCGGTTGGACCGAAGGCCGAGTCTCGGGAACGGGTTTCACCTCAGCCGCCGGGGCGGGACTAGGCTCCGGTTCGGGCACTGGCGGGGGCGGGGGCGGGGGCGGCCGCGGAGCCTCGACCTCGGGAGGAGCACCTCTCGTGATGCCGGGGATCTTCACACCGGGGACACCGAAGAGCGTGTCCCGTAGCTGTTCCTTGGCTCCGGGCGGTGGTGGCGGCGGCGGGGGACCCCTCCCTGCCTCGATCCCCTCACCTCGAGCCTTGGCGGGGTCCGGCAGGAACGGATCCGGCTGCAGTTCCGGCTCAGGCTCAAGCTGCAGTTCCGGCTCAGGCTCAGGCTGCAGTTCGGACTCGGGCTCAAGCTGCGGTTCGGGCTCGGGCTCCCACTGTGCTTCTGGCTCGGGCTCGGCCGCCTTGGGCTCCTCCATCGCCTCGGCGTAGAAACGGAATTCGTCGTCGCCAACACGGATGACGTCACCGCGGTCCAAACGGCGTTGCCCTTGAACCCGCTCTCCGTTGACGAAGGATCCGTTGGTGCTGGAGTCGACGATCAGATACCCCTTGGGGCTCTCGATGATCTCCGCGTGCCGCCGCGAGACGTTTCGGTTGGTGAGAACGACGTCGCAGTCGGTCGACCGCCCCATGACCAGAGGCTCGCCCCCGATCGAGTACTCTCGGCCGTCTGTGAGTGAGACGAGGCGACCGCCGGCTGCGCGAGCTCCTTCTGCCATCGCCGCCCCCGGCGGGGGGGCGAACTGCGCGTCGTCCACGTGCAGGAACTGCGTGCTTCCACTCCGCCGCTCATCGCCGAAACGGAGCTCCTGTCCGCCAATCATGACCTTGTCGCCGTGCAGGAGCGGAGTCGGCTGCGCACCAAGGCGCACGCCATTCACCAGGACCTCGAGGCGATCGTCGGCTTTGTGAATGGAGACCTGGCCATCGGCCGTTGCCCGGACCAGCACGTGGCGCAGGGCGACACTCGTGCCAGTCAGCACGATCACCCCCTCCGGGTCGCTACCGATTGCCATTTCCCCCGTCTCGATGGGGTATCGGCGGCCACCTACTTCGAGATATGACATCGATTTACCGAGTTCGGCAGGTGAAAGCTACCGCCTGAAAACAGGGCATGCAACCGACATTACCCATCATGAACCTTCCGCGCGCTCCTCGACGCCCCGTAGCCAACGCCAAAAGACGTACGATCCGAACCCGACGGTCAGATAGGAGACGAGGACTCTCCACAACAGCACGTAGGACGGCATCAACTCTCGCGGCACGTAGATGGACATGACGGCAGCCGAGAGGATCTCGGCGATGCCGGAGCCCCCCGGCGTCGGTGCGAAGTACAGCAAGAACACGATCAAAGTCTGGAGCAGGACCACGTCGACGAAGGGGGCGTGAATGTTGAGGGCGCGGAGCACTATGTAACCGGCCAGGAGCTTGTTGGAGTGCGCGGCGGCGGTGAGCAGCACCGCAGCCGCCAGCGAGATCCATCCGCGCCCCCTGAAGAACGCCACAATGGACTCGTGGGCCCGGTCGATTCCCGCCGGCATGTA
>JBDHDH010000044.1:0-27373 GCA_039591615.1 Gemmatimonadota bacterium
GACCCGAGCAAGCGGGTAAGCAGCGATGCGGTCGAGGAGGCGGGACGTTTTCGTGACTCTTGGTTCCATCAGGCCTCGGCTAGAACAAGCAGCGCCAGCAATGTGCGGATCGTCAACAAGCGTGGCAAGCACAAGCGTGGCTCGGGTCGCGGGTCCGAGAGACTACCGCCTTACTCTGAGGTCTAGAGAAGCACCGGCCGGGGGGCTTGTGTCTGCTGAGTTTCGGTTTATATTCGGTTATCATGACCGAAAATAACCCGAAACTGGCGCCCACTCGATACCACGGCCCGCCCGAGCTCCCCACCTGCCAAGGTGCTGGAACCACGAGCGGTCGAGAAAGCGAGGTCTGGGAGTGCGCGTGTCCTGACTGTGGGGGGCTCGTGCACCCGGCGTGTGGCTGCTTCGTCTGCTGCGACTGTGGATGGGGCCGCTGCGGATAGGGACAGCGCGAGATACGGATCGCATGGGCCGGCAGGCAGACCTTTTCGTCTCTCGAACCACACCACGATTGGCGGCCCAGCCACTCCGCGTGCTCGCCGTGCGGCAGCGGGGAGTGGAGTTCGTAGAGCATGCAGCGAAGTCCATCATCAATGCGCCGGAATCCACGGGGATGGGGTTCTGGTCGATCAACCCCTACGTGGGCTGCGAGCTGGGCTGCAGCTACTGCTACGCCCGTTTCGCGCACTACTACCTAATGGGTCGTCGAGCTGAGAACCATGCAGGACCCGTCAGGGGCAGCGGTGAACCCTTCGAGCAGCGCATCTTCGTCAAGCAAAAGGCTCATGTCCTCGAGGCGCTGGAGCGCGATCTGGCCAAGGTCCGCAGGAGAGGACGAGGGGGAATCCTACAGAACCTGGTCATCGGAACCGCAACCGACCCGTACCAACCTGCAGAACGCCAGTATCTCGTCACGCGGGCGGTTCTCCAGCGCCTCCGCTCCGAGCGCGCCTTGCACATCGGCGTGATCACGAAAAGCCCTTTGGTGTGTCGGGATCTCGACGTCTTCACGGATCTCACTCGCTTCCACCGAGTGAGCATCTATGTCTCGCTCATGAGTGTCGACGTCCGGCTGATCAAGTTGTTCGAGACACGTTCTCCGATGCCTCATGCAAGGCTCCGAGCACTCAGGAGGCTCACGCACGCGAGGCTACGTGCTGGGCTCCTGGTGGCGCCGGTTCTCCCGGGCGTCACGGACACGGCAGCGCAGGTTGCTGCGCTCATGGCGGCAGGCCGGGACGCCGGGGCCCGCTTCGTGTATCCGAGTGTCCTCCGGATGTATGCCGACGCGCGTCAACGGTTCCTTCCTCTCGTCCAGCGACATTTCCCCGACCTCGCCAATCGCTACGCGGCGGCGTACGGAAAGAGACGTGACGCACCGAACGCCTACGTCGACGCTTTGCGCGAGCGATTTCGCCGGATTGCGCGGCGGTTCGACATTCCAGAAACCGACGGGGACCGTGAGCAGCCTCGGGAAGTGCCGGCGTCATCGGGAAGGCAGTTGAGTCTGTGGTAAGCAGCCCCTTGAATTGGCTGAGCGCACGAGGAGCGGGCTCGAGGGTGGGGAGGGAGAATGGACGAGCAGGCCACTCGCAGGCCGAAGTAGCCAGGTTTGTCTCAAGGTCACGCCAGTCCGCTCTGGGATCCCTCGGGGATCCACCCGGCCTGTCAGATCCCCAACTCCAGCTCCCCGTGTGCCCCGATGGCCCGTATTCCCAGCGGCTCGAGGACATGTGCGTACGTATGCGCGAGTTCGGGCGGAACCTCGACATCGTCTGCGCCGTAGAGCTTCTTGAGCATCGACGCATTGGCCGGAGCCTGACCTCGATAGTGATTGTTCGTGACGACGTAGGTCTCGTGAGCGCGCTCGGCGACGCGGTGGATCAAGTCCAGCCAGGCCCGAAGCTCTTCGGCCGTATAGAGGTAGTCGTAACGCTCGTGTGACTCCACGTTTTCCCTAAACCAGTTTTCGTAATTGCGTCCGTGCAGCCGAACGTAACCGACGGGGGAGGTGACTATTGCGTCCGGTTTGATGGAGTCTCGAAAGAGAGGCTGATCGATGTTGACCGCCCCAACCTCCTGCTCGCCAAGCCAGCGATAGAAGTCCGGCACGTTCCAAGAGCTATGTCGCACCTCGATGGCCATGGGAAAGTCACTGAAGGCTGCCGTCAGGTCTCCCAACCACTCCTCGGACTCAGGGGAGCGCTTGAATGACCAGGGGAACTGCGCCAGCACGCACCCCAGGCGACCCTGCTCCGCCAGGGGATCCATCCCCTCCTTCACCTGATCGACATCATGTGATTCCCAGGCCTCGCCGCGCTCGTGGGTGAAGCGCTGCCACAGCTTGGCGGTGAACTTGAAGTTGCGATTGTGACTCACGCGCCGAGCCCAGCTGCGACCGGCGTTGGACGAGGCAGGGCGGTAGAAGGTCGAGTTGACCTCGATGGTGTCGTAGTAGCAGGCGAGGTAGGTGAGGGGGTCGAATCCTTTGGGCTTGGTGACCGGATAGACAGGGCCATTCCAGTCCTCGTAGCTCCATCCCGCAACTCCGAAGCGGATCATGAATTGACGTTAGCCAGCATTTGGCATGCGTGCAATTGGCAACGGGGCAGTAGTGTGCAATCGTAGCATTATCAACGACTTATAGGGTTTACGACACCAACTTGCGCCCTGCGGAGTTTCGGTGTATATTCGGGTCCGTTTGCCGGGGTTTCTTCGGTATGGCGATTATGAACCATTCAGCCCTTGCTTCTCAACCAACTCTCGGTTCGCAACGACGTGACTCAACCGGGCGTCGGGGCGCCAATGCATCCGCTTGCCGATGGAGTGGGAGGCAGGGAGCGGGGGGCGGCGGTACCATTGTTCCGTTGTTTCGTCCTTCCGTCTGGCGGGGCGGTTGCGGGGAACTCACCAGCGATCTCGCCGTGTGCGTATGGATTCCGTCGTTCGCCCTGCGCGCCGAAGAATTCCGCCGCGACGAGCTAGCCCGCAAACCCACTGCGCTCCTCGCACCCGAAGACACTCGGCGGGTGTGGCAGGTTTCTCCGCTGGCCAGGCGGCATGGCGTCAGGACCGGTATGACCGTGAGTCAGGCTATTGGGCTTTGTCCATTTCTCGCGCTGTGCGAGCCCGATCCCGTGTATTACGACGAGCAGTTCGCCCGACTTCTGTTGGCATTGACCAACGTGAGCCCGATCATCGAGCCGGTGGAGCTGGGCAAGGTGTTCGTGGGCGTGGATGGGCTGGACCGGTTGTTCGGGGGGGCGGAGAAACAGCTGATCGCGATTTGTGAAGCGATTCATCGGTCTGGTAGCAAGGGCATCGGGGGTTCGGACGATCCGCCGAGGAACAGGGAGCGGCGGTGGTACCGCCGTCACGACCGCTCTGCCGTCGCGGGGGAAGGTAGGGGTGGGAGAGCTGCTACTGGGAGGTTGGGCGGAGGTGGAGGAACCGCCGCAGATTGGTGGGGCGAGGGGGGTTGGGTTGCCGTGGCGCGGTTGGGTTGGGCACGAGGCAAGTTCGTTGCTTGGGTTGCGGCTGCGAAAGCAAAATCCAGCGAGTGGGTGATCGTTCCCGATGGACAACGGACGTCATTTCTCGCAACGCAGTCGGTCGCTGCACTTCCCATCGAGGCTGACACGCATCACCGCCTCTGGCAGCTCGGCATCAAGACATTGGGTAATGTCGCGAAGTTGCCCGAGGAGGCACTGGTCTCACAGTTCGGCAGCGAGGGTCGTCGGGCCTGGCTGCTCGCATCGGGAATCACGGACGATCCCGTCGTCGGACGACCGCGACCGGAGCCGATCGTTGCCGCTCTCGATTATCTCACACCAGTGGCCGACCGTGGCATGCTGGCACACGCGGTGGGGCTTTTGATCGATCGAGCCCTCGAGCATCCTCGACGCACCGGTTGGCGCGTTCACACGGCGCGCGTCCAAGCCACCCTCGAGAATGGCGCCTCCTGGATGGTGGAGGCAACGCTGAAGGATCCCTCTGCAGATCGAGAGCGGATCGCCGCACCGCTCAGGGCACGTCTCGAGACATCTCCGCCTGTCGGTGCAGTGGATCATCTCGCCGTGGAGTTCACCGAGTTCGCGCGAGGCACAGATGAGCTTCAGCTCTTCGCACGAGATGCACAGAGCAGCGCCCGCGCCGGGCGGCGGTGTGCGCTCCGTGCCGCCGCCAACGAGATCAAAACCCGACTCAAGCGCTCCCTGCTATACCATGTCGTCGAGGTACACCCATGGTCCCGCATTCCCGAGCGTCGCTACGCGTTGATCGACTTCGAGCCCTGAACCTCCCATTGCGAGTGGAGGTGGAGCTAGACAAGCAGGGCTTGCCGCAGGTGGTGAGACAACGATCTGAAGAAAGCGGGAGCACCTCACCACCCACCGGGGGGTGGGGACGAAGGGTGGAAGAGGTCTTAGAAATCTGGCGCGTCGATGATGAGTGGTGGCGTCGTCCCATCACGCGGCGCTACGTGGAGGTCCTATTGGAGGGAGGAGGGCATGTGGTGTTGTTCGAGGATTTGGTGACCCGCGAGTGGTTTCTGCAGAAGCCGTAACGACCCGAGGCAGAAGGCCAGCCCTCACCTCCTCACCGCTCATGTATATCGAACTCCACTGTCATTCTGCATTCTCCTTCTTAGACGGTGCCTCGCTCCCCGAGCAACTAATCCTCCAGGCCCAGGAGCTGGGGTATCCCGCGCTTGCCCTCACCGATCACAACGGTCTCTACGGCTCGATGGTCTTCGCGCAGGCGGCGAAGCATTTGGGAATGCAAGCCATCACCGGAGCGGAGATCACCCTCCTCGACGGGCCTCACGTGACACTCCTTGCCGAAACGCCCACGGGCTATGCCAACCTGTGTCGCTTACTCACCGAGGCACATCTCGGACGCGAGGATCGGCGTGATCCACGGCTCGATTTTGCCTCGTTGGAGGAGCGTCACGACGGATTGATCATCCTCTCGGGGTGTCGCGATGGGCTGTTGTCCCGAGCTCTAGCGCAGCAAGGCTACTCGGCAGCCAGGCGACTGGCTGAGTACTGCCGAGCCGTGTTTGGGAAGGAACGGTTCTTTGTCGAACTGCAGCGCAATGCGGTACGTGGTGATCGCGCCCGTACCCGAGCGTTGTGCGACATCGCGCACTCCGTGGGGCTCTCCGTCGTCGCGACGGGCGACGTGCACTATCACCGACGCGACAGGCATCGATTGCACGATGCCCTCGTCGCCATTCGTCACCGCGCGTCCCTCGATGCCTCGCACGACGTCCGGCGTTCGAACAGCGAATTCTCTCTACGGCCCCCCGAAGAGGTGGTCGCACTGTTCCGCGACCGACCCGATGCCATTGCCAATACCCTCGAACTCGCACGGCGGTGTACGGCCTTCGATCTCACCAAGGATCTCGGCTACACGTTCCCCGATTTTCGCCATGCAAACGGTCAGTCTCCTCCGCGGGCCTTGGGCGAGCTCTGTCGCGCGAAGCTCGATGAGTACTACCCACCGACCTCACCGGATCGCGCCGACGCCGAGACCCGGTTGGCTGAGGAGCTCCACCTGATCGCTCACCATCAGCTCTGTGGGTTCTTCCTGGTATACCACGATCTCTTCGATCTCGCCCGGGAAGTGGCAGCTGATGTGCGGAAGGGTACCCGACGGGCACTCGGCAACATGCTTCCCGGACGCGGGCGTGGATCATCGGTCTCATCCATTGTCTGTTATCTCCTCGGCCTGTCGCACATCGATCCGGTAAAGAACCGGCTCTTCCTCGGGCGGTTCCTCAACGAGACCCTCGCATCTGTCCCCGATATCGATCTTGATTTTTCCCGCGAGATCCGAGAAGAGTTGATCCGGCGTGTCTATCAGCGGTACGGGGACGAGCATGTTGGACTCGTCTGCACGTTCCCCACCTATCGTCTCCGATCAGCTGTGCGAGAGCTCGGCAAGGCGCTGGATCTTCCACCCGGCGAGACCGAGCAAGTCGCTCGGCTCGCCAGTCGCTACTCTGCGAGCGGGTTGCAGGAAGAGCTGGAGCAGCTTCCCGGATTCGCCAGTCGAGTCAACGCTCCTCTCTGGCGAGAGCTCTGTGAGTTGGCGGAGGAGATCGCCGGACTCCCGCGGCACATCTCGCAGCATGTCGGCGGCATGATCATCTCCAGCCGTCCCATCGTGGAGATTGTGCCGCTCGAGCGGTCCGCCATGCCCGACCGTGTGCTCTGCCAGTGGGACAAGGATTCCTGTGACGACGCGCGGTTTGTCAAAATCGACTTTCTCGCCCTCGGTATGCTATCGCTGGTCGAGGAGTGCGTCGAGCTGGTTGCGCGCAAAGAAGGGAAGCCACTCAACCTCAGCCGCATCGACTTCGACGACGAAGCGGTTTACGACCAGATCTGTTCCGGCGACACGGTTGGACTCTTTCAGATCGAGAGCCGTGCCCAGATCCAGATGATCCGTCGTACCCGACCACGGAATCTCGACGATCTCGCCATCGAAGTCGCTATCGTCCGTCCCGGCCCGATCGTCGGGGGTGCAGTCAATCCATATGTCCGGCGACGGGAGGAGCAGCGTAAGGCTCGCGAGCGGGGGTTCCCCTACGACCCACCTGTCGAACACCCGCTTCTCAGGGACGCGCTGTCAGAAACGTTGGGTGTCATCATCTACCAAGACCAGGTACTCCAGGTCTGTCAGGCGCTGGCGGGATTCGCCGCCGGGCAGGCCGAAGCCCTACGCCGCGCCATGAGCCGGCGGCGTTCGCGGGAACTGATGGAGACCTTCTGGGAAGATTTTGGTAATGGGGCCGCAGCTCGAGGTGTCTCGGAGGCCACCGCGCGCCGGGTGTTCGAACAAGTCGTTGCCTTCTCGGAGTTCGGCTTCCCCAAGTCGCATGCTGCCGCCTTCGGGCTCCTAGCCTACCAGTCTGCCTGGCTCCGTCACTACCACACACTGGAATACTACTGTGCACTGTTCAACAATCAGCCGATGGGCTTCTACTCCCTCGATGCGCTGTGCCGGGATGCTGCACGTCATCATGTGGACATTCGGCTTCCAGACATCAATGCCAGCGACGTCTACTGCACCCTCGAAGTCGATGCTGTTCGGGTCGGGCTCGGGTTCATTCGAAGCTGGGGCCTCGACGTCACCGAGGATGTGGTGTTGGAACGAGAGCGCAACGGTCCGTTTCGGAGCCTAAGCGACTTCGTCCGGCGAGCCCCACCCAAGTTGTCGCGCGATGCCATCGACAACCTCGTGTGGGTAGGTGGCTGCGACAGTTTCGGTCTCACCAGGCGGGAGCTCCTCTGGCAGGCAGGGCTATGGCTCCCTCCCAAGACCCAACCACCGGATCGCGGCCGAGTCCGCCGTCAGTTGGAGCTGCCGCTCAACCATCCTCATGAAGGTCTTCATTTCCCAAACGTCGCACAGGACGAGCAGCTGCTCGCGGAATACGAGGTCCTCGGATTCGCGGCGAGTGGTCATCCGCTCACGCTCTTGAGAGACGTTATGCCAGCTAGCGTCGTCCGCAGCGACCGACTGGACCGGTTGCCGCACGACGCACCGGTAGAGGTCGCCGGACTGGTGGTCGCCCGGCAACGGCCGCACACCGCTCGAGGTTTCACGTTCATCCTCATGGAAGACGAGGCTGGTATGATGAATGCTATCGTTCGGCCGAAGGTTTTCGAACGAGATCGAACAGCTATCCGGGGTGAGCCGTTTCTGTGGATCATTGGCAAGCTCGCTCGGGATGACGGCACAGTGAACATCATCGCAGAAGAGGTGCGGGCGTTGAGACTACAGCGGAAGAGTGGAAAAGCAGAACGACGGAAAGTCATCACTAACACCTCAGCTCACGCTGCTCACTCGCCGTATGCCTTCCTCAAACGTCTCCGGCGAACCCCGCCAGGATCGAAGGACTGGGGTTAGCCCCTGAATCGCGGTGTTGACGGAGCCCTCGGGGCTGGAACGCGATGTCGGAGGCGGTGATTGGAGCCCAGTTTCCACGCGTCTAGCGATTGGCCTCCCGCTTCCGCTATTCTTGGTGTCTAGCTGTCTCTTCGGGGCAGCTCCATGCTCACCCACAACAGCTTTCTGGTTCGGTAAGGCGGTGATCCGATGCTCGGACGTCTCCCCAAGACCGCGGCACGGTTGTGGCTCGCGCTGGCTGTCCCGGCCTTACTCAGCGCACCGCAGGCTCTCGCGCAACTTCGAACTGCGTCGCGTGTTACCACACCACTGCAGGCCCTTGGCTTCACCATCGGCGACGATTATCACCTCGCGACATACACCCAGTTCGTCGATTACTGGAACACGCTCGAAGCCGAATCGCCGCGGTTGGTAGTGGAGGAGATCGGCACGACCGCCGAAGGCCGTCCTCAGTACATGGCGGTCATTACATCGCCGGAGAATCACGCCAGCCTCGTGCGCTACAAGGACATCGCGCGGCGTCTCGCACTCGTTGAAGCAGTGACAGACGAGCAAGCCCGGCAGCTAGCCACCGAAGGCAAGGCCGTCGTATGGATCGATGGAGGCCTACACGCCACGGAAGTACTTGGCGCGCATCAACTCATGGAGCTCGTGTACCAGATGGTGAGCCGGGACGACGCAGAGACGTTGCGGATTCTCGACGACGTCATCATCCTCGCCGTTCACGCCAATCCAGACGGTATGGAGCTGGTTTCAAACTGGTACATGCGCGAGCCCGAGCCGGAGAAGCGTAGCACACGGGGGGTCCCGCGCCTCTACCAGAAGTACATCGGACACGACAACAACCGCGACTTCTACATGGTAACGCAGCCTGAGACGGAGAACATGGCGCGGGTCATGTTTCGGGAGTGGTTCCCCCAGATCATTTACAATCACCACCAATCCGGCCCGGCCGGCACCGTCATGTTTGCTCCGCCGTTCCGGGATCCGTTCAACTACAATTTCGATCCCCTCGTTTGGGTCGGCACGGACATGGTTGGCACCGCCATGCACCATCGGTTCATAGCTGAAGGGAAGCCCGGCACGACCATGCGTGGCGGAGCGGGCTACTCGACTTGGTGGAACGGGGGACTCCGGACCACTGCCTACTTTCACAATCAGATCGCGCTGCTTACGGAAACTATTGGCAACCCCACTCCAACGGAGATTCCACTCCTCCCGGACCGACAGCTGCCGAGTGGAGATCTTCCGTACCCCATCGAGCCGCAGCCGTGGCACTTTCGTCAATCCATCGACTATTCGATCACCGCCAACCGCGCGGTGCTCGATTACGCGTCCCGGTATAGGGAGACGGTGCTCTTCAACATCTATCGAATGGGGAAGAACTCGATCGAGCGGGGGAGTCGGGATCATTGGACCGTGCATCCCACTATGATCGACGCCGTGAAAGCGGCGGCGAAAGAGCGTGAAACCGAAGAGGACGCACCGGCCTTTCTCCGGCGATGGCGCGGGATTCCCAAAGAGCATTTCAGTCTATTGCGCGACCCGGCAGACCGGGATCCCCGGGGCTATGTCCTCCCGTCGAGCCAGCGCGACTTCGCCACTGCAACGAAATTCGTGAACACTCTCATCAAGACGGGAATCACCATTCATCGAGCTACCCGCGACTTCGAAATTGCAGGCAAGGCGTATCCGGCTGGCTCATACGTGGTCGAGGCCGCCCAGGCCTTCCGGCCCCACATCATGGACATGTTTGAGCCACAGGATCACCCGAACGACTTCGAGTACGAGGGAGGTCCGCCAATCCGACCATACGACAACGCCGGATGGACCCTCGCGTACCTCATGGGCGTCGAATTCGATCGCGTGCTGGAAGGTTTCGACGGACCGTTTCGGAGAATCGAAGGGTTCGCGTCCGTACCCCAGGCCACGATCACTCGCGCGAATGGCGCCGTCGGGTTTCTCCTCAGCCACCGGGTGAATGATGCGTTTGTCGTCACGAATCGGTTGCTCAAGGGGAATCACGATGTGTATTGGCTTACACAATCGGTAACGGCAAATGGTAAGAACTACCCCGCTGGGACTATCTATGTGCCTGCAAGTGCCGCATCCACCGCCATATTACGGCAGGCGGCAGCGGAGCTCGGCATTGGTGCCGAGGGGGTGGCCGAGACGCCGGGCGCGAGGGCTCTTCAGATGAGACCGGTACGCATCGGGCTCTGGGATCGATACGGCGGCTCGATGCCCTCTGGGTGGACACGCTGGCTGCTCGAGCAATTCGAGTTTCCTTTCGAAACGGTGTTCCCTCCAATCCTCGACGAAGGGAACCTGCGCGCCAAGTACGATGTGCTTGTGTTCCCTACCGGAGCGATCACCATGTCCGACCGAGAGGATGCGTTCCGCCCGTCCTTCGGATCAGAGAATCCAGAGCAGATCCCACCGGAGTACCGCAGCCGGCTGGGCCGGGTCACCTCGTCGAAGACGGTTCCGCAGCTCAAGCGGTTTCTCGAGGATGGGGGCACGATCATCGCCATTGGGAGCTCGACCGCCATAGCACACCACCTGGGCTTGCCGGTTGCCAACCATCTCACCGAGGAAGACGACAAACCGCTGTCACGTGACGAGTACTACATCCCGGGGTCGGTCCTCGAGGCAAAGGTGAACCTCGCCGAACCGTTGGCCTATGGGCTTCCCGAACGTGTAACCGTGTTCTTCGACAACAGCCCAGTCCTGCGCCTGCTCCCCGAGGCGGTGTCGCACGGCGTGAAGCCTATAGCGTGGTTCGACTCTGCCGCCCCCCTCCGAAGCGGGTGGGCCTGGGGTCAACACTACCTGAAAGGTGGGACCGCGATTGCGGAGGCACAGTACGGGAGCGGCGCGGTCTTTCTCTTTGGTCCGGAGATCTTGCACCGCGCACAGCCGCACGGCACGTTCAAGTTCTTCTTCAACGCCATTCGTCTCGCGGGGGCATCGCGCGCTTCCCGGACGGCGGCGATGAAAGACTCCAACTGAGAGCCCAACAAGAACCTTAACTGCCGCACCTCCGCTGCCTCTTGCTCGCACGAGAGGCAGCGGCGGACCACTTGCGCAGCTGGACCATGCACTCTCCACTCTCCGCCCTCGTTTCCCTCTTGGCAATCGGAGCCGCCGCTTTCCACTTATACGCGGCTGGTGTGAGTCCATTCACCGCGCTAGTCCAGCGACCGGTTCATCTCGGGTTCATGGCGGTGTTGGGTTTTCTCGGGCTTGGCGCGCTTCGCTCGATGGGCGAGCCGCAGAGACCGACGGGCCGACCCGCTGTCGTTCGACGTCTCGTCACCGCCATCCTCATCGGGGCCGCGCTGGGCAGCTGCGGGTACCTGGTGATCCAACATCAGGAGCTCGTCCGCCGCGCCGGCGCGGCCACGCCGCTCGATTTCCTTGCGGGCGGAGTTGCGGTGTTGGTGGTGTTGGAACTGGCTCGCCGGACCACCGGTTGGGGCCTCGTTTCGGTTGCATTTGTTGCCATAGCCTACGCGCTCGTGGGTCCCTGGCTTCCGGGACTTCTGGCGCATCGAGGCTACACGATCCGGCGTCTGATCGAGCATCTGTATCTCACGACAGAAGGCATCTGGGGAGTTCCCCTCGGTGTGTCGGCGGACTTCGTCTATCTCTTCGTGCTATTCGGTGCCGTGCTCGACGCGGCGGGAGGTGGTCAGCTCCTGATCGCCCTGGCGTCAAAGATCGCCGGGCGGACCCATGGAGGACCAGCTAAGACTGCAGCGGTGGCAAGCGCCTTGATGGGCTCTCTCTCAGGAAGTGCCGTCGCGAACGTCGTGACGACGGGGAGCCTCACCATTCCCATCATGAAAAGAGTCGGCTTCCACCCGCAATTCGCGGCTGCCATCGAGGCCGCCGCCAGTACGGGAGGCCAGTTGATGCCGCCGATTATGGGAGCGGGCGCATTCATCTTGGCGACGTGGACGAACATTCCGTACGTTCGTGTCGCGACAGCGGCGATCATCCCCGCCCTCCTCTATTATGCAGCCCTCTTCATGGCGATTCACTTTCGGGCGGAGCAAGCTGGCCTCACTTCGACGGCCGAGAAAGAAGCCGCTGCCGTGCTGCCGCGACTGCACCTCCTGGCCCCTCTCGGCATCATCGTGGTGCTCTTGGCGATGGGCCGCTCGCCCATGCGAGCTGCGTTTTGGGGGGTGGTGGCGGCAGCGATTGCCACGCTCTTCGCGGCAACGACCCGGCTCGACCTCGAGCGAGCGCGGGTAACGGTGGCCGCCGCTGCGAGCGGCACGGTTCAAGTAGCGGCGGCGTGTGCGGCGGCTGGGATCGTCGTCGGCGTCGCGTCACTCACCGGGATCGGACTTCGCATGTCCGAGCTCATTGTCACACTGTCGGGTGGCCACCTCCCTGCAGCCCTCATTCTCACGGCAGTCGGTGCCATTGTCTTGGGGATGGGACTACCCACGACAGCCGCCTACATCGTACTGGCGGCCCTCGGAGCACCTGCACTCACGGAGCTCGGTGTCCCAATGCTCGCTGCGCATCTCTTCATTTTCTACTTCGGTTGCCTATCCAACGTCACTCCGCCCGTGGCGCTCGCCGCCTATGCGGCTTCCGGAATCGCAGGATCACCGCCGATGCGCACGGCTGTAACCGCAATGGCTCTGGCAGGTGCGGGGTTCTTGGTGCCATTCATGTTTGTCTATGGGCCACCGCTCCTGCTCGAGGCTGCCGCTCCAATTGTACTCATCGCCACAGTAACGGGAATCGTCGGGGTTACCGCTCTTTCCGCTGCGATCATTGGCTTCGCAAGACACCGCCTCTCGACTTGGCAGCGGCTGCTCCTTGCCATCGCGGCCGGTGTTCTGATCTTTCCGGGTGTGGTGAGTGACCTCCTGGGTATTGCAGCCATTGCCGTCGTGTTCTCGGGGCGCGCGGCTCACCGTCATCAAACCGGGGCACTGTGAGTCGGTTCGCCGTTGCGTTGACTGCAATCCTGGTGGGAGCGACGGCGGCCTGCCGTGGCGGGGGAGGGGGCGAGGGTCGCCGGTTTCTCTCCATTGGGACGGCGGGTACGGGTGGCATCTACTACCCGCTGGGCGGAGCCATCGCCAGTGTCCTCTCCGATGCAGACACCCTACACCGCTACACGGCGGAGGTCACGGGCGGATCCGTAGAGAACCTCAACCGGATTGCGAATGGTGAGATTGATCTGGGGTTCTCGATCGGTACGTCCGTGTACGAAGCGTATCATGGTGGTGACAACTTCCCCGTCCCGCTCAGCAAGTTGCGTGTCATCGCGCCCCTGTACCCCAACGTTACACACATCTTGATTGCGGCGGGTTTCGGTGGAGCGTCGCCGGAAGAGTTCCGCGGGCGGCGAGTTTCCGTGGGCGCGCCCGGAAGCGGTACCGAACAGGTCGCTCGTCAGCTCCTCAACGTGTACGGGCTAGGGTACGATGACGTAGACGTACGTTACCTGTCGTTCCGCGAATCATCAGACGCGCTACGGGATGGTGCCATTGACGCCGCGATATTCTCGGTGGGTTATCCGGCTTCCGCGGTGCTGGAAGCCACCACTGCCGGAGGGGTCCGGCTCCTGGGCCTCGACAGCGACCATCGTACTACTTTGGCCAATCACTACCCGTATTACGAACCGGCAACCATTCCGGCTGGAGCGTATCCCCGTGTTGATCGGCCTGTGCCGACGGTCTCCGTCATGAACTGGGTCGTGGGAACCAAGGACCTCGAGGCCGACGTGGTGCGGTATGTCCTCACCGCGCTTCGCACTGATCGCCAACGGCTGGTTCGAGTACACGACATCGCGCGCCAGATTGACCTGCGCGCCCTGGACCGCACGCCGGTCCCGCTCCATGGAGAAACAGCTCGATGGTGGGCGGAAGAGCAAGAACGGGTTGGCGCCACAGGGAGTGATCCATAGCGCCACATTAACTCGGAACTGCCAGTCCCCTCGTTTGGAGTACGCGCTCGATTGTCTGGCCGATTCTGTTGTTCGGCGTCGAAGCGCCTGCGGTCATCCCAATCGTTTTCACCCCCTTCAGCCACCCAGTGCGAACGGCCTCCGTCTCGCCGTCCACGGGCTTGTAGCTGATCGCCCCGGTGTCGGGATCGATGCAGAGCGCGTCGGCGATGTGATACGTCTGCAACTTCGACGAGCATATCTTCGCGAGGTGGTTCGTATTGCTGGAGTTGTAGCCCCCGATGACGATCATGGCATCGAGAGGCGCCTCGATCAGCTCGAGAACGGCATCCTGCCGCTCTTGCGTCGCCGAGCAGATGGTGTCAAAGGTGCGGAAACGCGCCCCGAGCTGCTCCACGCCGTACCGACGAGCCAATGCTTCGCCCACCTTCCGGCCGATCGCTAATGACTCGTTGGCCAACATCGTCGTCTGATTCGCCACGCCGATGCGCTGCAGGTCACGTTGGAAATCGAAGTTGGCAGAGACCTTATGCCCAAACGTATCACGCATGACTGCTGCGGCTTCGCCGGACTGCAGGTACCGACATAGCACCTCTGTTTCGTCCATGTTTCGAACGACGAGGTACTTCCCCCCTGGGTGTTTCGATACCTGGCTCACTGTAGCCTTTGTCTCTTCGTGAAGGTGCTTTCCATGCACCACTGCCGTGAACCCGTCTCTTGCGTAGCGTTCGACGCGCTTCCAGACGTTGAGAACCGACCCGCACGTGGTGTCTACCAGCAGGCATCCAATATCGCGCAGCCGCTGAAAATCCCGGAGCGGCACTCCGAAGGCCGGAATCACGACCACATCTCCGCCGGCGATGCCGGTGAAGTCGAAACCTCCACGCTTCTCTGGACGGAGGATCACGATCCTCATCGCTTCGAGTTTCGCGTTGACGTGGGGGTTGTGGATGATCTCACCCATTAGGAAGATGCGGCGGTCGGGAAACTTCGCCCGGGCTTGATAAGCGTACTCGACGGCACGATCCACCCCGTAACAAAAACCGAATTCCTTGGCTAACCGGAAGGTCAGATCGCCGACGTTGAGGCTGCCGCCCTGCGAGCGAATGCGCTCGACGAGTTGGCTGTGGTAATCAGTCGAGAGATCGGCCGAGACTTCGTTCTTGAGACCGAGTCCCTTTCGAAAATAGGTCTGTTCCATCGTTTGAATCTAATCCAGTGGTCCGGACGTGAGCCGCCGGCCTGCCACCCCGACGATGCGAGATCGGACGACGGGAAGGATCACTTGTCGGGCACCATGCCCCGACCGGTGGAATCCATCGGCGTATCCGACGGCGCCACTGGCTCGGCAACGGCCGCGCAGTCCGTTGCCGACGCCGGCTCAACAGGGACTTCGAGGAACACCCCCACCCAGCGTAGGCTGTCATTGGAGTCAACCTCACGAAGCGTGACGGAGAACCTCCCGGTTACCACCCCGCTCAGCTCCTCCAGAACGGCTGTCCCGTTCACCGCCTGGAACGCGCGGGCCATGGTGCCACCGGTGACCAGCACACCCATCTGCACGGCGGGTGCGGGCGGATGGCCCCTATTGCTGACAGTTACGGCATACTCAGGGGCCAAGTCACCATCGGGAGCGAGGTGGAAGAGCGCGATGGTGCCCACGACAGAGTCCTTCGCAACGAGTTGTAGAGCGCGCGGACGCTCGCAGATGACCGCCCGAGCACGCCAGGAGCCATCCACCGTATCGCGCCAGCCAGCCGAGACGGTAACCAGATGCTCGCGCTGGGGTGACGGAAAGCTCGGCATCGGTGGCAGCGGTCCCTGGCGAACCGAGGCTTCGAGGTCGACGCTCTCACCGTCGTCCTTCGTGCCGGAGTCCGACGGGGCGCACGCCAGGCCGCCCGCAATGACAAGCGCAACGATCTTCCGGCTCATTGCACGGCATCGGCGCCCACTCCGAGCATTCGGCGCGCCTGGGGCTCGGTGAGGGCGAAGGGGTCGAGCTGCTTCCGCAGCTCGGTCGGCATGCGTTGGGGTCTCATGGTGTTGCGATCCGTGCACACG
Organism: Gemmatimonadota bacterium; assembly: GCA_039591615.1. Classification (GTDB taxonomy): domain Bacteria; phylum Gemmatimonadota; class Gemmatimonadetes; order Gemmatimonadales; family GWC2-71-9; genus JBDHDH01. Next base: position 15,917 of record JBDHDH010000044.1, read on the forward strand.
AGCACCTCGTTCCCGGTGGCCGCCAACCTGTGAGACCCGAGGTGGAGAACATCAAAGTTGATGCGGATCGAGCTAGTGCCGAAGCGAGTGAAATAGGCTGCCACACGAAGTCTATCGTCCAATCGCGCTGGGTGCTTGAAATCGCAAGTAAAGTGAACCCGTGGGAGCCAGACATTGAACCGGTCGAAAACCTCACTGTAGGGGAGACCGGCAGCGCGAAAGAGCTCCGTCTCGGCGATCTCGAAGAATCGCACATATGAGCCGTAGAAGATGATCCCGGCGAAATCCACATCGGACCAGCGAACGTACTCTTCGATGACGAACGGGCGTGGCTCCATGGCGGAAGAAACGTAGAGAGTCCGCTTCGACCTCGCCAGCTGCGTGGCTATTATGCCAATATGGCGCTATTCGTCGCCCTCGTTCTCATCGCTTTGGTCGCGGTGGTTTGGTACCTCATCGAGCGCCCGCAGCGTCGCGATTTCTGGAAGCTCGCGGCCAGGCACCCCGACAACGCCTACGACTGGTTCATTTCCCACGAGGGATGGGTCGTCGTGGATCCCCAGTCATGGCGCGCGCCGAAGCCGCAGGCAGCGGAGTATACAGGCCCCTTCGTGTTGTGGGTTCCAAAGCTGGGCGGTCGACGGGTGTTGGTCTACGGCCGCCGCGAGGAGGTGAAGGAGTCCCAGGAGGCCTTCATCCGTGTCTTCGGTCCCTACGGCGAGTAGCGCCCTGTCCGGCCTTGGTGACTACCTTGGAGCCCGGAAGAGCAGATCGAAACGGAGATCCGATCCCGGATTCACGCCCTTGGAGAGATTGAAACGTATCGTTCCGTTGAGGACCGAAAGGCCCGCTCCCAACCCCACCAATGGATCGCTGGTGAACGTGTCCCCGACATCCACAAACGCTACCGGTGCGACAAACGCGTTCCTCGTGAGCGCCAGGTCCAACTGTCCCGACCAAAACTCTCGACCCACCCGTGTTCCATAGGTGTAGCCACGGACGGTCTGCGGGCCACCTGCTCTCAGGAGGAGCTGGGTGATCTCATCACCTCGAGTGAGCCCACCACGAAGTGTCAGCGTGCCAGTCCGATTTGCGACGACAAAAGGCAGGCGAAGCGCCGTCGAGAGTCGGGCACTGACAGTGGCTTCACCAGCGAGCACTTCGGCGGCGTTTCGCCACTCAACCGGGCCGAGCCGGAAGACGCGGGCCAGCCACCCTCGGAAGAAATCTCTATCGGTCACGGGCGGGTTGAAAGCGAAATCGCCGCTCCCCCAGAGATCTGCGATGACGGATCCAGATTCCACTTGCGTACTGCGGTGCCGCTCAAAGAACGCGCCCATCTCGACGTCGCGGAGAATCCCATCGTTGCCCGTGTACGCGACGCCACCGCCCAGGGTCAAGTAGTAGTCCGCATCGTCGTGAGCGGTGAACAACGCGTTGAGTGAGTTGCCAATGCTGAGTCCGGCGGTCCACGGCTCGAACTCTTGGATCCGACGGAAGCCGCTAATCTCCAGCCAACCGCCCGGACCATCCCGCCGCCAAGTGAGAGAACCTGTGGGCCGAAGATCCGCGAACCCAAATCGGCCCGTGATCATCAGCGTCGTGAAGTTGGGACCGGGGCGCCACTGATATCCAAGTCCCAGGGAGGGTCCCTGAACCCGGTTGAACCGGAACAGATCTGAGACTTGCTCCCACGCGATCAAGCCCCGTGGTCGGCCGATCCATTGCGACGGTAACTCCTCTTCGATCGTTGCGAGCGACACAATCGATTCGCGGAGGCGACGTTCTTCCTCGACATCGAGGGAGACGCGAAACTCGGTCTCCCACGCATAATCGATGAGCGAGTCGGCGGGCGGCACGCTGACCTCCCAGCGACCGTCGTCCCACACACCCACCTGGTAGTACCCTCGCTTCCATCGCTCTCCGCGGCTCTCGCCCTGTGTGTCGCCTCCCTTCACCTGGCGGTGGACGCGCGGCGCTTCCACGGTGTCGTCTTCCACCAGCGGTACGTCGAAGGAGATCTGACGACCCGTATTGACCTCGTAGTCCTCGAAGGTCGTGACTGCGCGCACCGGTACGGTGGCATTGACAATCCACGGAATCCGGAGGGTTTGCAGCAGGACCTGCCGCCTAGGCATCCAGAAGAGCTCATTCACCAACGCGTACTCGATCTCGGCGTCGGTGGTCAGGAAGCGGTTGGCCCACTTATTGGCGTTTCGAGCCTTTGCACTATCTTCGGGGGAGTTTCCCTGGGGTTCCTCCCACAAGTACTCACCGACGAAGACGACCGTGAGGCGCACAACGTCCGCGGTCTCGCTGTCTAGCCATATTTCCCCGGCCACCATGGAAGGGCCGAGCCGCTCGGGCGTGACGCGCATTCTGATCGCCCGCACGGTCCGTGTCTGGAGTCGCAGAGCCACCGAGTCGACGATGGCGTAGTGGTATTCTCGCTCGGAACGAGTAGCGAGAGGATGGAGCGCCGCTCGATCAGGCACGCCCATCAAGCGGATGCTGTCGCCGAGGGCCCGGGGGATGAACCAGGGTCGATCGAGGAGTGCTTCGTAGCTCAGCCCGTTCGCAAGCTGGCGGTCCACTTCCTCATCGAGGTCCCGTGTCAAACCCCGTACCATCCGCAACAATGGGATCGCCGTTCTGGCTCCCCGCACTTCTACCCTGAGATCGTTCGGCGATTGCCATGCTACTCTGGCGTCGGTTTCGTGCACGAAGAGGGATGTGAGCCTGGCGAATCGACTCCGTCCCGAAGCGGCCTCGATGCGGGTTCGGACTCTGGCACGGTAGTCCTTGACGAGCGAATCCTGGCGAATGTGACGGACACGTGCCCGTGCAAAGAGCTCGGCCGTCGCACGGTCAGCAAAAGTGGAGGTGTCGGCCTGCTGCGAGAGAATGACGGCGAGTGCCGCGACTAGGGCGACCCCACCCATGAGCGCTGGCGCTCGCGGTTCAAGCCGTAGGCCTTGAGCCGCCGCCACAAGGTAGTCCGCGAGATGCCAAGTCGCTTCGCGCTGTCGGTCAGCTTCCACCCCGTCGCTTCGAGCGTTTCGAAGATGGCCTGACGCTCTCGCTCAGCCAGGGTACCGCTATTGATATCAGCTTCGGGCAGGTAGGCAGCTTCACCGAGCGTGGAGTCGCCGATTCTCAGGGGAGCGACCCGTGCCCCCTGACGCAACAGGAGAGCACGTAGCTCGCCCTCATTGCCGCCCGCTCGCGCTCCAAGCTGTTCGATGACAGAGCGGCCCGTCTGGTTCGCGTAGACCAGATGGCCGTTGGCGTCGAGCACCACCACGCCCTCGCCCAGGGCGTCGAGCACCGCTCGTACAAGAGGGGTGAAAGCGGAAGGCATCACGATACGTCGGCTCCCCTGTGGCGCGTTTTACTCGCATACGCCACAAGACCCCAAAATGTTTCATCCACGTCCGTGAGTCCGGAGGGCGAGGATCCCTGACTGGCCGGTCAGGAACGGCGAGAAAGTTTGGCGGCGTGTCCACATAGCAATATATTGGCCGATTGGACAACTAAACAGAGGTCGCCATGGTCGAGAGGTCCAAAGCGTCGCGGGATGCCATAGTCGAGGCAGCCTTGGGCGTCGTGCGGCAGAGAGGAGCGGTGGGGCTCACCATCGAGGGCGTTGCTCGTGAAGCTGGTTGTGCAAAGGGGCTTGTACACTATCACTTGAAGACGAAACGTGCACTTCTTGAGGCCATAACGGGGCGAATCGCCGAGCAACGGATCGCGTCGTGGAACGAGGCGTTTCGGGCCCCCACCCCAACCGACGCCATCGCCAACACGTGGAGCATTCTGACCGAAGAGTCCAACAACGGGACCGTCCGGGCCTGGGTCTCGCTCCTTGGCTCAGGAGTGTTGGCTGAACGTACGGCCAGGGACATGCTGGCTCGCTTCACGCAGGCGCTCGGGGGTGCCGCGTCGCGCATGCTGGACGGGCTCGGATTGCAGCTCACAGTAGGGAGAGCGGAGCTGGGATGGCTCTTGGGATCGGTTGTGGAGGGAATGGGTTTCGAGATTCTGGCGGGTGGGGACCGTCCGGAGCTAGAGGAGGCATACGCCGCCGCTTGGTTGGGGATCCTCTCGCTAGCCCAGCCTCGGTCTTAGCGTCGTCTTCGGGTGCGACCCTTTCCGCCCCGGCGCGGCAGTGTGCCGAGCACCCGCGCCAACTCCTCCAGTGAGGCTGCTCGCGCCATCTCCCGCTTGCCCCGGTAGACACTGAAACGCAGAGCCCGATCGACGGCAGGCAAGTCGCGGCCGCGCAGTCGACGGGCCTGCCCCTCTCGCAGCCGGAGACGCACCACCCCTGCCCCGCCTTCCAGGTCGTAGAACAGCGGCACGCGATCGCCGAGGATCATCGCCGAGCTCGGCAGGGCGTCCAGCTCCGCAGCCACCGCCGGTGGGACGAAGTCGCCGACGTCGACCCGCACGGGAGTTTCAAGAAACGCATCCCAGCTCGTCACGGATCGCAGCTGTGCGCGTATCAGGCGGCCCGGGTCGTCGGGGGCCGCCGACTCGAGGGCTCCCCCTGAGCGCCGCCAATACTCGTCCAGGCGGCTGATGGTGCGGGAAACGGCGCGTTGAGACGGGTGTGGGGTCACGCCGTTCAGAAGGCCCTCGGCCAGCGCGTCCCGGGCTTGCTCTGCGAGATCCGGTGGGAACCTCCCCCTGAGCGGTTGGCGCTGGCGATCGAGCACGAATCCGAAATACACGGTTTCCCGAGACATCACGAGCCCGGAGTGTCGTCTTCCGTCGCGGAACTCAATCCTGGGTTCCGACGTCATCGCGAAGCGCCGAATGAGTTTGAAAGGGATGTTGGTCCCTTCGATGGCGGCGCGAGGAACGCCGAACTTGTCGGCGAAATACCGGATCGTGCCCGCAACCGCGCCGTGGGGATTGCACACCGAGGCATCGCTGACGCGTACGGGATCCCCCGTTGCGGTCTCGCCTTCGATTACGAGGTCGAACGGAAGGACACGAGCAACGAGAGTCCCGAACCTGTCCAGCACCGCGGCGGTGGCGCCGGGAAGCTCCGGTGGAAGCGGTAGCTCGAGCGTTCGATATACAGACGCAACCCCAAGCGCAACATCTTCGATGGCTTTCACGAGGATGCCTCGCCTATCCGCCCACCGATCGATTTCCTCGACGAACAGATGACGCGGAAGCCCGTAGACTTCACCTAGATATCCGTAGGTCCTCACCGCTTCGGCGTAAGCATTGTACGCGGTGAGGTGATCGCTCCCACGCACAATCAGGCCGCGAAGGTCGCTCTCTTCTCGCGTCATGCGGTGGAGTGAGTCAACATTGGACATGACCGCCAAGTAGGGAACCAGATCGTCATCTCCATGTGCGAGCAGCTCACCCCAGGGTCGTTCCACCGGCATCGCCTCGACATCGCGCCCGTAGGGCGTGAGACGGTTGCCCTCGAGGATCCCACGTAGGGTGAGCTGACGCACCGCCTCCCCGTAGACTCGCCGATCGAGGGGAACGGGTAGCTCCAGGGCGGTGAGATCGATACCCAGCGCGCCCGCGGTCAGGGCCACCCGCTCGGAGTCTCCCGCCAACTGAAATTCGGGTGGGCCCGGACGGAGCGACGGGAAGTCAATATCACGATCAGTAAGGATGTAGACCTCTCCATCCTCCACCCGACCGTGCACGCGACCGGCCATTTGAAGAATCTCATTGGGCCCGAGGTATTGCCGCGTTAACACGTTCCGACCCCGATCAATGATGTTGCCATACCGGGCATCGTAAATCACCACGGTGTCGAGGCCGTGAACGTTGAGTGCCGATTGCCCCGCCTGGGTCATCGTGAGGAGAAAGGGCTTTTGGGCGGTCCCGTCGAGGAACGGACGGATCACCCGAATTGGCTCCCCGCCGTGGTAAAACGCGGTGTGGAGCAGCGGCCACCTTTCTCCCACCACTTCTGCCAGCTGTTCGACTTCCGCCCGTGTGGGCAAGAAAACCGCCACTCCTCGATCCCCGTGAATGACTCGGCGAACAAACCGACTGTCGAGGAAAGCGAGCGGCCGTTGCACGCGCGTCGCCACGCGGGCAGCGAGCGATGGATCGAAGGCAGTCGATTCGAGGACCTCGGCGGACTCGAGATACCGTTCGTAGAACGAGGGATCGACGGTCGCCGAGAGCCATACGAAACGACATCCAATTCGCTTTCCGAGGGCGAGGCAGAGTTCGAGCTCGGCCGACGTCTGATGAATCTCGTCGACCACGATCGTATCGTGCGGATCGATCAGGTCGTCTTGGAACCACCGTCGCGCGATACCCGTGGTAACGATGACGACGTTCCAGATCGGTGTCTCAGGCGTCGCCTCCCGTTCCCGATTGACGACTCCGACGCGCAGCGGGGCCCGCAGGATCTCTTCAGCGATTGGACGAATGCCGAGGGTCTTTCCCGTGCCGGTCGCCGCCACGATCCCAAACCCCACACCACGCTGCGCCAGCGCGCGCATCTCCTCACCGTGTTCCCGCTCGAGCACGGTTTCGAGCTGAAGTCGGAAGGCAAGCTCGATAGTCTCACACGCGGCTCGTGTCGGGGCGATGACAATGACTCTGCCGGTCGGAGGTTCGGCCCGACGAAATGCCTCCGGATCAGGCGGCAGGTAGTGGTCGCGTATCCGACGGTGCGGGGTCATGAGGGAGGAGGGATGGGCAGCTCGCGGGTAAACTCGAACCGGGTGGTCAGTCTCCTAGGCAGACGCCCAAGTGACGCGCTGTGGTCACGATGTCCGACTCCAGAGACACGGTGCGAGGGCCCTCAAGCGCCTCTTCCAGGGAAACGAGTTTCACGTCGGGGGGATCGAATGAGACCATGGTCCCGAGATCGCCGTCCGCCACAGCGCGCACCGAAGCTGCACCGAAGCGCAGCGCCAGGAGGCGATCGAACGTCGTGGGAAAACCGCCGCGCTGCAGATGCCCGAGCGTGAGCGAGCGAGTCTCCTTCCCCGTGTGCTGCGAAATCAACGATGCCACGCGCTCTCCGATGCCACCGAGCCGCTCGACCCCACCAGGCGGAGCCGTGGCCTTCACCGATTGTTCTCCCTCTCGAGGGAAGGCACCCTCAGCCACGACCACGATGGAGAAATGGCGCCCAGCGGCCTCTCGTTCTCGGATCTTGCCGTAGACACTCTCGACATCGAATGGGATCTCCGGAATGAGAATTACGTCCGCCGTCCCGGATAGCCCGGACGCCAGCGCGATCCACCCGGCATTCCGGCCCATGACCTCTACGACCAACACGCGTTCGTGACTCTCGGCCGACGGGTGGACTTTGTCGATCGCCTCGGTGGCGGTCTGTACCGCCGTATCGAAACCGAAACTCTGTACCGTCCCTCGCACATCATTGTCAATCGTCTTCGGCACCCCGACGATGGGAAGGCCTTGCTCCCACAGTCGGTGCGCAATCGCGAGGGTACCGTCGCCACCGACCGCGATCAGCGCGTCCAATTCGAGCTTCCGGAACGACGCGATGAGCTCATCCGAGCGGTCGGTCTCTGCCCATGTCCCGTCGGTCTGCAGCATAGGCCATCGGAACGGATTGCCTCGGTTGGTAGTCCCGAGGATGGTGCCCCCGAGGTGCGTGATGCCTCGCACCGTGTCACGGTCCAGAGGCACCACTCGAGCGTCGCCGAGGAGCCCGCCGAATCCTCTTCGAATCCCGAGGGCCGTCCAGCCGCGGTTCAGGGCACACAGCGCGGCCGACCGAATGACGGCGTTCAAGCCTGGAGCATCACCTCCACCTGTTGAGATCGCGATACGCATGTGACGACCGTCCTGACGCTGAGCCTCTCAGGTTATTGCCTCGTCTCATCCATGAGGGCCACCACTTCGCCGGGCTCGGGGTGACGACCAAGCTCCTTTTTCGAGAAAACGAGCTGCCCGTCTACCGAGACTTCGAACAGCCCACCCGACGCTTCGACGAGCCGGACATCGGCGTTCGGAAACCGCGCTCGAATCTCGGCCGCCAGACTGGTGGCCCGCGGTTCATAGTTTCAGACGACGCAATACTGAATCGTAACTCGCACCTGGCTAACTCCGTCGGTTCGACCACCGTAAACTAATGCCGTCGGGACCACGCAACCTCAGGTCATCCCTGGGGGCCCCTGCTTGCCTATTCTCGGTCGGATCACGAGATTCGCCACACTCCGTCAATAACGCCACCACACTACGGTGAACCGTTCCCTGAGCACTCGAGCCCTAGCGCTGCGCACACTCGTGTATGGCGGTGGGGGCGCGTTCGTCGCCGCCGCGATGGCAGCGCTCTGGAATTCCCCCGATCTGCGCGACGGAGCTGCCGTCCTGCAGCTCGTGGTCCTCGTGGGGGCCGTTATGGTCACTCGCCGCATTGGCCTCGCCCTTCCCGGCCGGGGATTCGCGTCCTTCATCCTCGCGGTGGTGATTATCGCCTTTCTCCTCCAAGGATGGGAGTTCGCGATCGTGGTGGCCGCCATCGGCGTTCCGCTAGGCGATCTCCTTTTCTTGCGAAGGAGGTGGAGTGGCGTCGCGACAGCTGCGCACATCGCGCTGGCTACGGGCGTTTCCGGTTGGTTGTACAGGCTCGCCGGAGGAGTGATCGGTCCGGGCGCTGTCTCTGCCGACAACTTGGCGCCGTTGGCCTTGCCGCTTGCAGCGGTTCCCGTCCTGGCGAATCTCACTTTCTATCTCGAATCGAGCTTCGCTGGAAACGTCGCCTGGGTGGATACCAAGATGACGCTCCGGTGGGAGGCCGTCGTCACGGCCACGGGGTCGGCGCTGGCCGTCGGGTGGGTGGCGCTCCTCCATGCAGGGTTGACGGCCCCGGTCACGGGGACGCTGGCTACGCTTCTGCTCATCGCCCTGGGGCTGCTCTACTGGGTCATCCGGGCGGCCGTTCACGCTGATGAGCTGAAGCTCGTCCAAGGCCTTGCCGGAGCGGTCGCCGCCGAGGCGAGCATCGAGCGCAGCTTCGCCCGCATACAGGAGATCACACGTCATCTCGTGGCGTGGGAGAACATGGGTTTCGCTCGCTACGACGAGGAGCAGGACGAGCTGGAGCTCGTAGCCGAAACGGCAACCACGGAGAGGCTCCGCTTCGATGCCGGGTCAGGCCTCACCGGAGAGGCAGTCCGCCGGCGCCGACCGCTCGTCTCGAACATGTTCTCCAAGGCCAATATGGTTCTCCCTGAAGGCGAGACCGCGGGCTCTGAGGTCCTCATACCCTTGTACCACGGCGGTCAGTTGGTCGGCATGTGGAGCGTACGTCACTCCGATCCCACGATGTACCGAGAGTCCGACGGGGAGTTACTGAGTCTATTGGCTCCGCAGCTCGCGCTATCCCTCGCGGTGAGTTCGCTTTTGGCGCCCATCAACGCGTCCACCGAACGAACGGCGACCTACGTACGACACCTCACGACCACCAGTGATGTCATACGATCGGCCGCCGAGTCGGTGGCAGAGACAGCGGCCAGGGCCGAAGCGGAGGCGACACGGGCCGCTGCCCGGGTCGAGGAAGCCGTCCGAGCCCTGAGCCACCTGACCGATGGCATCGACGAGACCACGAAGACGGCCACACAGACTCGGGACGCGAGCCAACGCGTGGCCCTGGCAGCGGTCGACGTGCAGGAGGCCAGCAGCCGAACCGCCGAAGAGCTGCGCAACCTCACCGGCACCATCGCGACCGGATCCGCCGAAGTGGGGCGGCTGCGAGACGCGGCCAATGAGGTCGAGCGCTTTGCCGAAACGATTGCCACCATCGCGAATCAGACGAATCTGCTCGCGCTCAATGCGACCATCGAGGCTGCTCGCACAGGGATCCAAGGGAAAGGCTTCGCGGTCGTCGCGGAAGAGGTGCGCAAGCTGGCCGAACAGAGCGCCACCGCGGCACGAAACATGGGGCGCAAGTCGGAGGACACTCGACGGGTGATCGACCGAGCGGCGCGGGTGCTGGAGGACCTGGGCCGCCAACTCGAGGAGCTCGGTGGAGCCGCGACGCATTGGGGGAAGGAGCTCTCCGCCATCGTCACGTCGGCCGATGCGGCCCGAGACGCCGGCGAACGGATGACGGAAGTCCCCCGCCGGAGTCGAGATCTCGCCGATCGGGCGACTCAAGTCCTCGGGGACGCCCGAGCCGCGGCGGCCCGATCTGCCAGCGAAGTTGCCGGTGTGGCCCGAGCGGCGGAGGAGCAGCTTCGGTCGCTCGACGAGCTGCATCGCGGAGCCTCGGAACTTCGGCTGCTAGCGGAGCGCCTCACGGAAAGCGGCCGGGCAGTTACCGCTCGGGGTGAGTGAGGAATGTCACAAGTCGTTTACCACGAACGACGTAGCCGCTTCGGACGGATCGAGCGAACATTGCTCCCATGTCTCGATTCCCATGTCTTCGTCGGCGCATTTCGTGCATCCTCGCGCTGGCTGCGACGGCTGCCGTCGGCCCAGCGACCGCTCAGAACGGCCACGGGGGACGCGTAGAGCTCGGCTCCTACGGTGCCTTCACCAAGTATGACGCTCAGAGTCTCGACCTCGACTCCCGGTTGGGCGCGGGAGGTCGATTGGGTGTCTTCCTGATCCCGGCTCTCTCCATCGAGGCGAACGGCGATTTCACCCAAACGGCCACCGCTGGCGGCGGTGTCCAGGTCGACGTCGCGCGAATCGGTGGGACCCTCTTCGGCCACTTGAACCTGGCGAGCTGGAACAGCCTGTACCTCGGTGCCGGCTACGAGCGCCTGTTCTACCGGGGTGCACTCGCCGCCGACGACAACGGCGGGCACGTCATCCTCGGCGACCGGCTGCATTTCGGCCCGCGCGTGGCCCTGCGGCTCGAAGGCCGGGCAGCTTACTTCCCCAGCTCCGTGATGAAGGTCGGGGATGACAAGGTGCTCAACATCGGCGGTGCTGCAGGGATCTCGATCTTCGCTTTCGGCGGCCGGCAGCGGGACAGCGACGGCGATCTGGTTCGCGACAAGCGGGACCAATGTCCGGATACGCCGGCGGGTGCCGTCGTCGATGACGTCGGGTGTCCGACCGACAGTGACCGCGACAGCATCTTCGACGGGCTCGACAGCTGCCCTGACACGCCCGTTGGCGCGGTGGTGGATGCCCTCGGATGCCCCAAGGACACGGACGCCGATCGGGTCTTGGACGGGATCGATATCTGCCCCGACACACCGCCGGGCGCGGAGGTCGACCAAAACGGGTGCCCGCTGGACACCGACGCGGACGGTGTGTTCGACGGGCTCGACCAATGCCCCGCAACCCCAGAGCAGGCCGAGGTAGACACCGTGGGTTGCCCCAAGGACTCCGATCAGGACGGGGTGTTCGACGGCATCGACAGGTGCGCAGCGACGCCAGCCGGCACCGAGGTGGACAGCGTGGGTTGTCCGGTGTTATTCAGGGAAGAGAGGGGCCGGGTCCAACCCCTGATCCTCAAGGGCGTGAACTTCGCGG
>JBDHDH010000045.1:0-31060 GCA_039591615.1 Gemmatimonadota bacterium
CGGCCGATGCGGTCGCCCAACTGTGCGAGGTCGGGGTTCGGACTATGCTCTCATCGTCCCATGCGGCAAGCACGCGGGCGAACTCGGCGGCCGTCGCAAACCGGTCGTTGGGATCGGCGGCCAACGCCGTTGCTACTGCCCGCTCGACGGCTGGCGCGATGCCCGGTCGCCTTTCGCGCAATGGGGCTGGGGGTCCATGGAGGCGCTTCAACATGATCGCTTGGGCCGACGGCCCCGTGTAGGGCGGCTCGCCGGCCAACATCTCGTACAGCAAGGAGCCGAGACTGTAGATGTCCGTTCGGCTGTCGATCTCCACCTCGCCAGCCACCTGCTCAGGACTCATGTATGTCGGCGTTCCCACGACGGCCCCGGGCAGCGTGATGCGCTCGGCACCCGCCGCGCTCAGTGCTTTGCCGATCCCAAAATCGGTCACCATGGCGACGCCGTCGTGGATCATGATGTTCTCGGGCTTGATGTCCCGGTGGATCACGTCGTGCCGGTGAGCGTAATCGAGTGCGGCCGCGACGGCGCGGGCAATTACAAGGGCGTCCTCGAGACCGAGCTGACCCTCGCGCTCCATCCGTGCTCGCAGCGCACCGCCCTCGGCGTAGGCCATGACAAAGTACAGGAGTCCGTCGGCCTCCCCTGAGTCATGAAGCGGCAGAATGTTGGGATGGGTGAGCCGCGCGGCGATGCGAATCTCTTGCTCGAAGCGCTCCTTTCCGACAGAAGCGGCCACTTCGGGACGGAGGACCTTGAGGGCGACGTCCCGGGCGTGTTTGAGATCCTTGGCGAGGAAGACCGCAGCCATACCGCCCCGCCCGATCTCCCGTTGGATCGCGTAGCGGTCACCGAGAGCGGCCTTGAGCCGGTCGAGCGTGTCCGTCACCTACGACTCCCTTGCGGTGGATTTCTCGGGGCCATGACCATTGGGCTCGCACACAGCCGAGGCAAAGCGGTATGACTGGCTCCCCTTGCCCAGCCGGAGACTCGGGCAGCGTCAAGCCCCCAGCGCGCAACCGGCCGGGTGATACGAATCTGGGACGTGCTCATGTGAATGACAACCTCCAGAGCTGTTCGTGCCCATCAGGTGCCCGGGAAGCGATCGCACGCGGCAACTATGACGACCGCACCGGTAACCGCCATCCAGAAAACCGCATTCTCAAGTCCTTCCTTCGCAAGGGCGGACGTTGCTCGCGGTCCGTCGGGCGGATTCGTATCTTTGGCCACCATGACGAATCAATTGGAGCGTGTGAACGCCGCCCTCGCGGACGGCTACGCCATCGAGTGCGAAATCGGCGCTGGTGGCATGAGGGCCGGTCATATGAGAAGACTCATGCTGGTGCCGCTGCTGGCGTTCGCGTTCGCCTGCGGCGATGGGCCGATGATGCAGCCGCCGAGCACGCCGGTAGTGGCCTCGGTTGAGATCACACCGGCGAGCGTCTCCTTCGACGCACTAGGGGCGGGTGCCCAGCTGACGGCGGAGGCGAAGGACGGATCGGGGTCTACAATTTCGGGCAAGTCGTTCACCTGGGCCTCGAGTGACGCGAGTGTGGCGAATGTCGACAACACCGGTCTCGTGAGTGCGGTCAACAACGGATCCACCACGATCACCGCAACGACGGACGGCGTACAAGGGTCCAGCGCGGTGACCGTCCAGCAGGTCGTGGCACAGGTCGAGGTGACGCCCGACGTCATCACGCTGGACCTGATGGGTACTGGCCAGCTGACGGCCGAGCCGCAGGATTGGCTTGGCAATGAAGTCATGGGCTCGAGCATCCAGTGGGAGTCGTCGGACCGACTCGTAGTGGAGGTGTTCGACGATGGTTCGATCTCGGCAGTCTCCAACGGATCGGCCATGGTCACCGCGACGTCCGACGGCAAGTCGGCTTGGGCAGGCGTCGCCGTCGGCGCAACGGTGTGGGAGCCCACCATGCAGGTCGACGCCACTGTCGCCACCCTGGCCTTCGTACCCGGCTCGGGTGATCTCTTCGCCGGCGTAATGGGCGATGGCCTGCTCCGATCTCAGGACGGCGGAAACACCTGGTCCGCTGCCAATACCGGGATTACCACGAACGTCATCTTCTCCGTCGTCGCTACCTCGCAAGGCGATCTCTTCGCATCCAGTGGGGACGCCGCGTTCAGATCGCTGGATGGTGGAGCCACCTGGACCGACGTGACCTCCGGGTTGACCGGCTCGATCCGTCAACTGGGGATGGGCCCCGGCGATGAAGTCTACGCCGGAACCTCCGGAGGTCTTTTTGTCTCGACGGACAAGGGCGCCACCTGGACCTTGACGGGGTTCATCAACGACGTCGATCGTGTGGCGGCCAACTCGGCTGGCGATCTCTTCGTGGGTACCGAGTTGGACGGTTTGTTCCGATCCACCGATGGCGGAAGCACCTGGGAAGACGTGAATGACGATTTTCCACCGAACAACGATCTGGTCATCTTCGCCATCGGCATCGACCCAGTCAATGACGACATCTTCACCTGTTGCCCCGGGGGGATGTTCCGCTCGACAGACAATGGCGTTACGTGGACGGACATCACCAACGGCCTCGCCCACGTTCCCTTCAGCCTGGGGTTCGACAGCCTCGGCAACCTGTACGCGGGCACGTGCGAGGGCGGCGTGTACCGAACCACGGACCGCGGGGCCACCTGGGTTCCCGTCAACGCCGGGCTGCCGAGCCTGTCCGTCTTTGGTTTGACCATCGACGGGACCGACAGGTTGTTCGCCGGCACTCTGGGGGACGGCATCCTGCGCAGTGTTGTGCCCGGTGTCTCTACGGTCGGTCCGCCGTCCCCTCGATTCTGCGATCTCGGCTGAAGGGCTTGTGTGGGGCTCACGCCCCCGAGTCGTGTGCCACGGCCGGTTGTGGCACGGGCTCCGGCTCCACCTGGTCGAACCAGTGCCTCGTCGCGACGCACACCCGACACACCGAGAGCATCACGGGCACCTCCACGAGCACCCCAACTACCGTCGCGAGAGCCGCCCCGGAGCCCGCGCCGTAAAGGGCGATGGCGGTCGCCACGGCGAGCTCGAAGAAGTTGGACGCGCCGATCAGCGCCCCCGGTGCCGCCACTGCATAAGGGACCCGAAAGAGCCGCATCAGTCCGTACGTGAGCGACGAGTTGAAGTAGACCTGAATGAGAATCGGGATGGCGATCAGCACTACGTGAAACCAGCGCGTCGTGATGTTCTCGGCCTGGAAAGCAAAGATCAGCACCAGGGTGGCGAGGAGTGCCATCACCGTGACCGGTGCGAAGTAGGACACGTAGCGCTGGTTGAACCACTCCAGTCCCTTCCGGCGGATCAGGAACCGGCGGCTGAGCGACCCGGCGACGAGCGGGATCACCACGAAGATGATCACCGAGTAGAGCAGAACCTCGAACGGCACTTCCAGTCCCGAGGCGCCCGAAACCAGGAACTTCACGATGGGGGCGAACGCGATCAGCATGATGAGGTCGTTCACCGACACCTGCACCAGCGTGTACGCCGGGTCGCCATCGGACAGATACGACCACACGAACACCATCGCCGTGCAGGGCGCCGCAGCGAGGATGATCACGCCTGCGATGTACTGGCTGGCCAACTCCGGTCCGATGAGCGGAAGGAAGAGATGCCGAAAGAAGAGCCAGCCGAAGAACGCCATCGAAAACGGCTTCACCAGCCAGTTGACGAACAGCGTGACGAACAGGCCCCTGGGCCGTTTCCCAACGTTCCTGATCGACACGAAGTCGATCTTGAGCATCATCGGGTAGATCATCAGCCAAATCAGCACCGCGATCGCGACGTTGATGTGGCTGTTCACTCCGAACTCGAGATCCCGCAGCGCGCCCACGAATCCCGGGAACAGCGTGCCAACCGCCACGCCAAGCAGCATGCAGGCCCCAACCCAGACGCTGAGATAGCGCTCGAACACGTTCAATCGCTTCTCGGCAGGTCTCATCTGCGCCCTCGTGTCGCGCGGGCCGCGGCTCGCGCCCGTGAGCCCGACGTGTCCACCAACGGTTGGTCCATGCGGCAGAGCTGCTCGACTGGGATCTCCCGCAGCCTGGTGAGCGCGGTGGCGTCGTCCGCCACCTGCTCGTCGGATTCGACCTCGCGCCAGACCTGGCGGAGGGTACCTCGGGTTCCCGGGCCCGTGGCGAGGTCGAAATGCACCCAGCGGCCTTCCTTGCGCTCCGTCACCAAGCCCGCCCGCCGGAGCTCGGCGAGGTGCGCCGACACCGTTGAGGGGGCGAGTGCCAGGACCGCCGTGATCTGGCAGGCGCACAAGTCTCCGCTCCGGAGCATGGCGAGGATCCTGAGGCGGGCCGGGTGGGCGAGCGCCTTATAGAGGCCGGTGGTGCGATCGAGATATGTCATTTCGTCAGTTCGCGAAATATAGTATTATGGCCTCGACATTCCCACAAGGCCTGCCCGGCGACGCCGGCTGAGCGAGGGGTGGAAGTGGGTTCTCGAGGCGCGAGTGGAAGGTGGGGCTGCTGCTCGGCGGCGGGGTTCTGTTGAGTTGTGACCGGCCGGTCGAGGCGGTTTGCGCGGCCACCCCCGGGGTGCCAAGCTATCATCCCTGAAACGCGCGATCGGAGTTCGCAGTGGGATCGCTGGAAGGGCGAGAACGGTCGTAGGCTATGCTCGGTCGCACGCATCAGCGGACGACGGAAGCAGAGAAGATGAAGGGGAGCCTGCATCGTCCGGACGGGGCCGGCAGGGCCCGTCGATTCACGAGCTGCGATTTCTCTTTTTCAGGAGGGTGAACATCCTGTGAGTGACAAAGACATCAGGGGCCGCGATGTCCTCGCCGCCCTCCCCGATCTCGCGCTGGGTGTCACGTTTCTCGTCACCTGGGTTGCCCCGACCGCGTTCGGCGAGCGCATGGTCGCCCGACTCGTCCTCCTGATGCTGTTGGAGTTCCTGATCGTACACTCGTCGGCCATCATGGGGGTGCAGCTCGTCGCCCCCACGCCCACTCGCCGAAAGCTCACGGCGACTCTCGGCCTGGCCGCGTTCTACACGCTGTTCGTTGGTTCCTTCTCCTTGATGTTCCGCCGCTGGTGGCCGCTCTTCGTCTTCTGGGGCCTGACACTGAACCGCCTCCTCGGGGCGCTGCTTGGCGGAGCACCCACCGGCGCCGAGAAACGCTATGTCAAGATGTGGTGGGGCTTGAGCGCAGCGTGTTACGTGGGCTTCGCCATGGCCACCGCCTTCTTGCCCTGGCTGCGCCTCGGAATCACGCGAGAGGTGGTCGCCGCTCAGGAACTGCCGGGGTCGGGGCTCTGGATCGAGAGACCCCATCGCGCCATCGCGTTCGGCTTCCTCTATTTCACGACCATGGGCATCCTCCAGCTGTTCGGCACGCGATTGACCGCACGACTCAGACGCGAGCCTCTGGCCGCCGACACGTAGCGCAACCCGGCCACGTGACGTCGAGCCGTCCATGGACCACGTGGTGGCGAAACCCTCGGGTTCGTCTCGCGTGGTCTTGACCGCAGAGGCAACGGCTCCTCCACCCTAGGGACGATTCGGCGTGGGTCTGCCCGGAGACCATCTCGTGTACGGCGCTCGGTCTCCTACGTCTGCACGATCCCTCACACGGCACTTGAAGCGCGTCACGTTGGGGGATAACTTCGCGCTCGTTCTCTTCCTCCCGGAGGTCCAGATGCGTCGTATCATCTCGAGCGCTATGGCTGCTCTTCTGCTCGTCGGCCCGCAGCTGGCTGCGCAGCAGGACGAAGAGCCCGGCCAAGTCTACGTGGCCTATCACAAGGTCAGCTTCGCAGACATGCAGGAGTGGATTGGTATCTACTACGAGCACACGGTCCCGGTGCTCGAAGCCTTGCAGGAGGAAGGGGTGATCCAAGGGTGGAACGTGTGGCAGCATTCGACCGGTGGGGAGTACAACTGGCGATTCGGCATCCGCGCGACTGACTGGTCGCAATACAGCCGCTTCTGGAGTGAATTCCTTAGCCGTCTGCAGGAGGGGTCACCTGAAGCCTTCAGCCGCAGCTTGGCCATGATCCAGGCCCACCATGACGAGATCTGGGACATCGACGAGGTGCATGTTCCCGACCCGGCGCCTGCCTTTCAGTACATTTACGACTCACAGTTCCAGATCAGCTTTGCCGATATCGAAGAGTGGAACCGCGCCTGGAACGAAACGGCCGCGCCGATCCTGAATGGAGCGATGGAAGACGGGATCCTGGGCGGTTGGGTTCGCGAAGGACACAACACGGGTGGACGCTACAACTGGAAGGTGCTGTACTTGTTCGAAGAGTGGGACCACATAGACGATCTATTCGAGCGTTTGGTCTCGCAGCTCATGGCCGATGCGGAGCTGTGGCAGAAACTCGGCAGGATGGTCGCGGCCCACGACGATATCATCTGGACCTCTGTACCCGAGCCCGGCATGTAGGGGGAGGTCCGTATCGGGCGCCGTCCTCCGGCGCCCGTCGCTTGCCGCTCGCCGCGATCCCCACGAGGGACCACGCGGCTGCAGGTGGCGTGTGTGATATTCGGCTTGCTGCGACCTTCTCGTGCCCTTCTTCATCTTCTCTAAGACGGACGTTCGAACCCGCTCACACAGGGCCGGCATGCTCCGGGGCGGGGAATACATATAAGGGGAATACATATAAATGGAAAGGAGCCCGATGGTGATTCGGTCGATGCCAGCTCTTCCGGTACTGATCCTCGCAGTTCTCGCCACCCCCGTGCTTGCCCAAACACCCGATGCCGCCGAGGCCGCTCAGGAGCGGCGGGCGGTCGGCTTGGTTCGGGCCCTCAAATCGAACGACGCGGATACGGTGCTGCGGTTCCTCGAAGAGAACTTCGCACCGGCGACCTGGGAGAGGAGGAGCCCGGAAGAGTGGCGGCAGACTGTGGGGCAGTTGATGCGCCGGCTGGCCCCGATGGAAATGCAAGGTGTGGAGATCACCAGACCCCACACGCTTGACCTGCTGCTCGGCCCTGCGAACGCGGATGATCCGGCAGCCACCCTGGGATTCGAGTTCGAGAACGAGGCGCCGTATCGAATCGCCGGTCTCTCGGTGGAACTCGGGAGCCCACACGGGCGGGACAACGACCTCCCGCCGTTCGAGCTACCACCCGGCGCCGGACGGGAGGACGTGGTCCATACGCTCGCGAATTACGTCGAGACCCTCGCGCGCGAGGATCGGTTCTCAGGAACTGCCCTGGTCGCCCACCGGGGTGAGGTGATCTTCACTTCCGCCCATGGCCTCGCCAGCAAGCGGTACAACGCGCCGAACAGCATGAACACCCGCTTCGATCTGGGGTCCATCAACAAGGCGTTCACCAAGATCGCCGTGGGGCAGCTGCATCAGCAGGGGAAGCTCTCCCTGGACGACTGGATCGTCGACCATCTTCCGGACTATCCCAACCGGGAAGTGGCCGAGACGGTCACCATCGAGCAGCTCCTGGAGCACACCTCCGGGTTGGGCGACATGTTCAACGATACGTTTTTCCGCTCTTCCCGATCACTCTACCGCTCGCCACAGGATTACTTCCGCGTGTTCGCTGACGAGCCCCTCCTCTTCGAGCCCGGGACCGGCCGGCAGTACTCCAACGCGGGCTACATCGTCCTGGGGGCCATCATCGAGGCGGTGTCAGGCGAGAGCTACGACGGCTACATCGCACGCCATGTTTTCGAGCCGGCGGGGATGGCGAGCTCCGGTTTCTTCGAGCGAGATGGTATCGAGCCCAACATTGCGGAAGGCTACACCCGCTGGTTGGGCACGGGCGAGGAGGGCGAGCGGCGCAGCAACATGTACCGGCTGCCGATCAAGGGCAATCCGGCGGGAAGCGCTCAGTCGACCGCAGAAGATCTCCTCCGGTTCGACTCAGCGCTTCGGCAGCACAAGCTGCTGTCGCCCGGCTACACCAGCTGGTTTTTCGGCGGCCCGCTTCCCAGCTCGGGCGCGGAGCCGAATGTCGACGCTCCCACCGCAAGCGGGTCGCTGGGCATCGCGGGCGGCGGGCCGGGAGTGAGTGCCGTTCTGGAGAGCGACGGCGAGCTGGTTATCGTCGTCCTGTCGAACTACGACCCGCCCATCGCGGAGGCCATCGTGCAGAGGTTGCGGCGGCCGCTGAAGACGGCGTTGGATTGATCCCTGGTTGGGCCGAACCCGGAGTTGACCGGTCCGCATCATCCGTATGCCAAGGCCTCCGCCGTCGAGCGCCTCGTGGCATTCCGAGCCGGGATGAAGCTGGCCCCGATCGAGAGGAGCATCACGATCGCAAACCACGCAAGCAACCCCGACGGAGCCGTCACGTACACGACCGGCGCCTGAAACGCAATCTGCCCGAATCCATTGCCCACGACGGCGCTCATGGGAACCGATAAGGGAATGGCGATCAGGTAACTCAAGATCCCGATACAGATGCCCTCGGCGAGCACGAGTCGGTGGATGGTATGGTGTGCCGCCCCGATGGCCCGCATGACGCCGATCTCTCGCGTGCGCTCCAAGACGGCGAGACTCATGGTGGTCGCCAGCCCCAGCCCGCCGACGATGATGATCAGCAGTGACATGACGAGGAGAAAGCTCGCCACCATCAAGAGATGATCCTCCACGACGGCCCGGGAGCGCTCGACCAGCTCAGCCGACGTGACTTGAAGATCGGCTTCCTCGAGGGTCTGCACCACCCGCCGTCGAACACCACTGAGGTCTCCGTCCGACGCAATGAATGCGCGGTCTGCGCGGGATGGCTCGCCTGCCCTGGCCGCGAGGAAAGCGCGACTTGCATAGACCACGGGCACCGATGGTGATGAGATGACGACGCCGACGACCCGCCACGCCCACTCTTCACCCGCGATGACGAGGGTGATCTCCTCTCCAACTCGGACACGGGGCTCTGCATCGACGAGTTGGTTGTTCACCACCAGCGCGTTGGTGTCGCCCGGTCGGAGCCAACGTCCCTCTACGACGGGATAGCCGACCATCCGGGTTTCTGCAGGAAGCGTGGTGAAGGAAAACGCGTTCCCCTGGGTACCGTCATCGTACGCGAGCGACGCTCGAACGCCTTCCCAAGCTTCCACGGAAACCACGCCGGATACGTCAGCGAGGGCCCGTTCAATATCCGCGACGGGGTAGGAGCGCGCGAAGTGGACCGTGATGTCGTACTCGATGGTGGCGAAGGTGGTGTCCATGGTCCGGCGAATCGCAGCACGGAGGTTGAGCGCGCCCAAGAAGACGGCACCGCCCACGGACAGTGCGAGCAACGTCAACGTCAATCGGAATGGACGGCGGAATGTGTTGCGCAGGGAAAGGAGCATTGGTCGTGCTGGTCCGCTGATACGACTCAGGATCTTCTCGCCAAGGCCGCTCCCAAAGTGGCGTTCGCGGATTCCGTAATCACGCAAAGCCTGACTCACGGTCACCCTGGCTCCGAGCCAGACGGGGATCATTGCTGAAACCACCGGCAGGAGGGCGCCCACCGCCAGCTGCAGCCAGGTCACCCATCGCGCCGGCCGGTATCCGGAGATGTCGAAGTTGAGCATGCCTGCGGCGAACCCGGCGTATGCCCGTCCGATCCAGGCTGCTACGGGCATCGCGACGGCCGATGCGGCGAGGCCGAGCACCAGGGCGAGGGCAAGGTAGATGCCGGCCACTTGTGCGGTTCGCGCCCCCACGGCCTTCATGACTCCGATCTCCCGAACCTGACCCGCGAGAATCGCCGACATGAGATTGACCACGAGCAGCCCGCTGAGCACGAATGCCAAGATGCCAAACGCACCCTGCACATAGAGTAACGAGTCCATCTGTTCGGCATGGATGTGCCGACCGGGCGTCGGAACCGACACAGTGTAGACCATGCGTCCCGTGGATTGGACGAGCGCTTTGACGTTGAATGCAATGCGGCGCACTTCCTCCTCGTCGAGCCGGTTGTCACCGATGACCACCTGGAGTCGATCGAGGCCGGCGGGCACCTCCAGGGTCTCCAGCGTGGCCGGGGTGACGAAGCCGTAGACGACGTGCTCCATCCAACCCGGCGCGAGCCCCGGATCGCGAGCAATGCCGGTGATGGGGAGCGCGCGAACTTCGTCGGCAAAGCGGACTGTCAACTCATCGCCGAGCCGCGCCTTGGCGAACGGGAGTGAGGATTGCTCGATGACGATCTGGCCGTCCGTCGGCGGCCACACGCCGGTTTCCGGCGCGATGAGCCCGATGCGATTGCCGCGGAAGTCGCTCATCGTGAAGAGACGAAGCGGCTGCCACGCTCCGCCGACAGATACCCTGCCGTCCACCCAGCGCTTTGCCTCGACGTCGGTAACGCCCGCCAGGTCCTCCACACGGCTCAGGAGGTCCTCGTCGATCGGATCTGTGCGAAGCGTAGCCGACGGCGGATTGGTGGCGAGGTATCCTTCGCCGAGAGCCTGCTTTAGGATCGAGTAGGTGTTCATGACCGATCCGGCGCCCACCATCCCGACGGCGATCGCCAACACCACGCCGAGCGTCCGACCCAAGTGCAGCCGGACTTCGCGCACCACCTTCATCCATCGCGGGCTATTCATGGGTTCCGGCCTCGGTCGATGCGACCATCCCATCGGCAAGCGTAATCGTACGCGAGGCGAGCGCGGACACGTCTCGCTCATGGGTTACCATGACGACGGTCTTGTCCTCGTTGGACAGTGCAGCGAAGAGCTGCAGCACCGACGCCGAGGTCTTGGAATCGAGATTGCCCGTCGGTTCGTCGGCGACGACCAACGGGGGGTCATTGGCCAGCGCCCGTGCGATGGCCACGCGTTGCTGCTGACCTCCCGAGAGCGTCTCCGGCAGTTTATTCGCCTGATCAGCCACGCCCACCCGTTCGAGGAGCGCCAGTGCCCGTGATCTCCGCGTCCTGCCGGGCCAGGTGTTACAGAAGTCCATCGGCAACATCACGTTCTCGACCGCGGTCAGTGTCGGCAGGAGTTGGAAGAACTGGAACACGACGCCCACATTCCGACCACGCCAGATCGACATCTCGCTTTCGGTCAACGCGTGCACGAGCGTTTGTCCGATGTGGATGGTGCCCGTGGTGGGGCGGTCTATTCCCGTGAGCATGTTGAGCAGGGTGGATTTCCCGCTCCCCGACGCGCCGACGATCGCAATGAACTCGCCGTCCTCGATCTCGAGGTTGATGCCCTTGAGCGCCGTGCACGGAGTGGCGGTCTCGTACGTCTTCACCACATCCCGCAACCTGATATGGGCTTCCTGATTGTTCATGTGACCGGTCCTCGGTAGCAGGCTCGGTGGTTCACGATGTGACACCGTTCATTTCTTGCGAATCGATCGCATCAAGAGCTCGAACATCCCTTCGGCGCGCTTTGCCACCTCCGCGTGTTTCTTCTTGACGACTTCCGGGGCCGAGAAGTAATCGGCGAAGGCGTCCACCAGGAGCTGGGCGGTCTGGTCGGCGTCGTCCACTTCGAAGATCCCTAGGCGTCGTCCCTCCTCGAGCGCGGCGGCGCTGCTTTCGGTCATCAGGTCGAAGATCTCCCTCCGCGTATCCGCCACGGTCCGGCCGATGTATCTCAGCTGCATGGCCCCCATGAGGAGCTCGAACGCCGCTTGGTTCTCGCGGATGATCTTGCTGAACGCGATGACGTGCTCGACGATGATGTCGTGCAGTTTCTCTTCCGGTGTGAGCCCGCTCTGGATGATCGTCTCGTTGCGGATGGCGACGTGACTTCGCCACTTTTCCTCGACAGCCACGATCAGGGCATCCTTGTTGGCGAAGTGGAGATAGATCGCCCCGACGCTGATTCCTGCCTCCTTGGCGAGGTCTTTCATCGAGACCTTGTCGAGCCCGTAGCGAGCGACCAGGCGCTCGAAGGCGGCGAGGATGGCTTGTTTGGAGGCCTTGCCCATATTGAACGATTAAGAGAATCGTTCAATAATTTAGGCTGGTGGCCGGGCCGTGTCAACCGGGTGGGCAGCCAACGCGGCCCCAAGCTGGTGGAGGCGTTCGAGCGCGAGTCGTGGGATGCTCTCTGCAAGAGTTGCTGCTCGATCCCGCCACGGTGTCCTATCGCGCGGCGGTGGACCTGATCGATCTGCTGTGCGAGAAGCAGGCGGAGGTGCTACCCCGACTAGAGTCGCAGCGCGGTCCGGCGTGGGTGCGGGTGATGCGGGAACTGGGTGCCGGTCAGGGCAGGTACTTCGCGCAATTGGCCCGGTCCTGCATCGGTAATTCCTGGAAGGCGCGCACCAGTTGGTCTGTCCGCGTCGAGCCGAAACGTCGCGCCCCAGACCGAAGGTACGCGAGTACCTCGTGGATTTCACGAATTCCACCAGCCGCCTTCACGTGACACCGCCCCTGCACGACCTCGTACATGAGACGGACATCGTCCAACGTGGCCCCGCCGTCGGCGTATGCGGTCGAGGTCTTGACGAAGTGCGCGCCCGCCTGAGCGATCCATTCACAGGCGCGCCTCTTCTCCTCCTGCGTCAAGTAGCAATTCTCGGTAATGACCTTGACCTTCGCACCTTTGGCTGCTCTGACAACACCTTCGACATCGCGCCTGAAGAGTGCATTCTCTCCGTTCTTGAGAGCCGGGATGTTCATGACCATGTCGATCTCTTCCGCGCCGTGATCGAGGACTTCCTGAGCTTGGTACTCCTTCATGGTGGCGGTTTCGTTGCCATGGGGAAACCCAACAACCGTGCCGACCAGCACACCGGAGCCTCGCAACAGATCCACCGCAAAGCGGATATAGTGCGGCTGAACCGTGAGAGTAGCCGTGCCCAATCGGGCCGCCGTATCTGCGAATTGAGCCACGTCGTGCCTCGTGGCGTCGGGTCGCACAATTGAGTGATCAAACAGCTTGGCAAAGCTAGCAATCTCCATGGGAATAGTGCTCCGCTCGTATAGGGCAGCACACGGCCGCCTGCGGCCGTCTGCCGTTTCAGTCGAGCGCGCTGGTAATCACCAGGCGTGCACGCCCGCCGTCGGTGTCTCCGACATCTCTGACACCATCCTGGCTGGAAGCTCCTATTTTACGTGTGACAACTTCCTTCTTATATAGGGAAAGCCATCATGGATCGCACCCATCACTCGCCCCGCATCACGCACGTTTCCTGGGGCCACCTGGAGATCGACGACGGCCGCAGCTTCAAGGACGCAAAGCTCTATCCCGGAGGCGGCCGGGAGTGGAACTGGCGCGAGACGGGCACCGAGCACGACCCGGGCATTCAGCCAGTGGACGTGCAAGAGCTGCTCGATCACGGCGCGACAGTCGTGGTGCTTTCGAAGGGCATGATGGAACGTCTTCAGGTGGAGCCGGAGACCATTCGGATGCTGGAGGAGCAGAACGTGGCGGTCCATGTGCTGCCCACCAAGGAAGCGGTCCGGGAGTACAACGCGCTGCGGGAGAAGGAGCCGGTTGGCGGGCTGTTTCATTCGACTTGCTGAAGGGCCGGAGGGGCAGCTGGAATCTTACTTGACATATCAACTATCAACCTATAATTTATCTCCATGTCAGAGTTGACCACCCAGAGTCCGCTCCAGCAGGAGCTCAAGCAGCGCAAACCGTTTCGGTCGGTGGGGCACGAGGCCACGGTGGGGCTGTTGCGTTCCGCGGATGTCGTGCGACGCCGGTGGACCGAAGCGCTGGAGCCCCACGGGATTACCGCGCCGCAGTACAACGTGCTGCGGATCCTCCGAGGTGCCGGGCGCGAAGGTCTCTGCACGCTCGAGGTGGCGAAGCGGCTGATCGAGCGCGCGCCGGGGATCACCCGGATGATGGACCGCCTGGAGGCACGGAGTTGGGTGAGACGCGAGCGGTCGAGCGACGACCGGCGGGAGGTTCGCTGTTACGTCACTCCCCAGGGAGAGGCGTTGTTGGCGCGGGTGGACGCCGTGGTGGAGGAGGCGGACGCTGCGAGCATCCGCGGGCTCTCCACGGCCGAAGCGCGCGAGCTAATCCGCTTGCTCGACAAGGTCCGCGCGGGGCTGCGGTAGCACGAGGGAATCTTTTTGTGGCAAGATCATTGATTAGTCAACAGATGGCAGGACAACAGACCATTAGACAGCAAAGGAGAGGGAAAGCTATGTGGAACCGACTCTTACGCACCGACGCCGACTACGCGGGCACCGTTGCGCGGATCGCCCTCGGCATCGTGATACTGCCACATGGGGCGCAGAAGCTGCTGGGCTGGTTTGGTGGTGGCGGCGTCTCGGGGACGATTGGGTTCTTCGAGAGCGCCTGGGGCATCCCTGCGGTGCAGGTATTCGGATTCGTGGGCCGATTCGCGGCGCTCAGCATAGCCGCCGTCATGGCCGGTGCGATGGTACTCCAGCACGCCGCGGTTGGGTTCTTCATGAACTGGAGTGGCGCACAGGCTGGTGAAGGCTTTGAGTATCACCTCCTGGCCGTTGGCCTAGCGCTCGTTGTGGCGATCAAGGGGTCGGGTGCCTTCTCGATCGACCGGTGGCTGACTTCGCGCACGAGCGAGCAGGCGCAGATCGGTCCTCGAACAGAGCGGACGCTGCGAGCAGCCGCGTAAGCAACCGACCGCCGGTAGGTCATCAGGAGCCGCGTGGGCTCCAGGGCCCACGCGGCTCTCGGCTTCGGCCAATGCTCTAGACGGTCGAGAAGCCCCCCGGCGAAGACCCTAGCCCTCTAGCTCTGTGACGAGGCGCGCTCCTTCGCCTTCATTCTCACCCTCGCGGTGGTCAGCTGGTCCGAATGCCCCACCTGCAACTGGCAGACTGCGCCGGGCGGGGAAGGGAGCGGCCGGAGCCCGACGCAGTCCGGCTCGTAGTGCTGCCCGACGATGGAGGGTGCCCGTATTGGGCTGTCGTTTCGTTGCCCGGTTTAGTGTTCCAGACGTCGCCAAGGCGCCTCTATGTCGACTACGTGCGTGTCTATCGCCACGTGGCGGACTAGGTCCCCAGGGAGAGACAGACGACCGCCCGTGATGCCCTACCTGATCGCTCACCTTCTTCCAGCTGCACTTGCCTCGCGTTCCCCAAGGCACTGAGGTATCGAGACGCTCGATGAGCGTTGACGCAGCGGCCCCCACCTCGGCTGCGCCCGACGCCGGACTATCTCGTGACCGACGCCTCGAACGTGAGCCGCCCTTCCTCAACCGTGAGGTTCGAGATCTCGGCGTAGTCCTGCCCCTGGAGGATCAGCGAGGAGGCAAGCCGCCCCAGTAGGTCGAAGGCGAAAGCGGGAGCCGGAAGGCGTCCGAGTCGGCCTTTCACGAAATCGAGTTCCAGCTCACCGCTTCGGGCGCGAGGAGAGAAGACCACTAGGGCCGGCTGCTGCCACCGCCAGGCTTGCACGTACCCCGCGACGACGATCTCCCCATTCCCGGTGAATCGGACCTGCACGTCTCCGGTCCTGAGCCGAGGATCGAACACCGCCGCAACCCGTTGTCGGAACGTGCGGGTCTCGCGCTCGACTGCTGCATGCTCGCGGAGCATCGCGCGCAGGCCCTCGATGTCGTCGGCCTGCTGGATCTGCTCCGGCGGTACCGTCTCCATCGCCCGCATGAGCTCGGGCATCATGAGGCCCAGGCTGAGTGCTGAGGTGGCCTCGACCTCGGAGACCGTGATGCGGAAGCGTCGATTGGCCGGAGCGCTCCGCATGGCCGTGGCGGCGCGCTCCAGGAACCGCCGGGCTGCGTCTTTGGTGGGACGTGCCGGCTCACCATACTCGGCGGTCAGGCTTGCGAGGTCGACGCTGGCTGACCAGGTGGCGACGGACACCACAACCACCAGCAGTCCGATGACGAAGAACACCACCTTCCGTGTCAGGAACCGCGGGCGCCGGAACACCGACCTGAAGACTCCACGGAAAATCAACCCGAGCAGTCCCGCGCGAGTGACCCCCCTGACTGCCGCACGGCCTCGGGCCAGTCCGTTTTCGACCTGCTCCTGCTGCTCCGGGGAGAGACCTTCGTGGGGCTCCTTCATATCTCTTCCTGGTCCGCCTTCCCTCTCGATGGTGAAACACTACCATGTGGCGCACGTCCGGCCGTTCGTCAAGCACCGGTTTGGTGACCGCCGTCACGACTGTCCAAACCGAGTTGCCAAATCATCATTTGCGCCGCGTCCCCAATCGATTGGGCGGATGCGCGTTCCCGAATCGGCTGTCAGTCGCAGCTTTTGTGCTGACGGGGAGAGCCCTGTGGCTCCACGAGGGCCACGAAACTCGACCGAAATACGCTCACCTGGGTTCTTTGGCAAAGCTAGTCGCGACGACGGAGCGCGCTATTCTCGGTGGGCATGGGCGAGGTGGTACTCGGCGAGCGGTTCGCCAAACGAGAGTTTTCGGGCCAGCCCATCTGACCGGCGGCCCGTTTCCTAGAGCAGCATCGGCCCCGAGGTCATCCCTCGACGTTTACCTCGCCCGCTCACGTTGTGGCGGGCTTCGCTCGAGTTGTTCTCCTGGAGAACTCCCCTCGTGTCCCAGGAATCCGCTACGCCAGTCGAGGAGGATGTTCTGAGGCGCCGGGGCTTTCGGGTTCGGGAACGGCGCAACGTTTGTGCGTACCAGACGGCGAGCGCATTATTAGCATATCTTCGCAGCCAGCCTGGGAGGCGGGTCAGGTTTGCGGAGTGCGCTTTCAATGAGTAGTTGGACCACTCAGTCGACGAAATAATCAGCCAGACCTTGGAGGTTTCTTCATGGCCGGAGCTGGAGCAGGTGCTGCCGCAGCCATCGCTCAGGCGATCAAGGCCTCCGGAACGGTTGTCCGAGTAGAACCAGACGACTTTGTCCGCATCTTAGGCCGCCAAGACAATCCGCTCGTCATCTGGGCGAAGGGTGGCGTGTTCGGCTCCCGCTTGCGTTATCTGACGAGCTACAAGGGGTTCGCGTTCTTGGCCCAGTGCTCTTCGCCACTGCACATACCCGGCACGGCTGAAGTCATTGCAGCAAAGAAGATCTGGATTCCTACGTAAAGACTGGCTGAGATCGCCAACTCGGTCTACGATTAGCGCATCTCCGCGCCTGGCTTCAGGGCGGTCATCATGACTGCCTTGACACCGTAGGCTTCGGCCGACGCCTGCGTCGACTGTTTGCGGAACCGAAAATTCGGCACCACGGCCGACCGGACACGGGTAAAGCCGGTCTCCTCCAGCAATCTGAACATCTCTCCCTCCGGGAGAGCACCGCCAATTCAGCTGGCCCAGAGCTTGGGATCGTTGACTATTGACTGGGAAAGTTGCTTGGCGCTCACGATGTCCGTGATCGAGATGCGGCCACCCGGCCTGAGCACGCGGAACATCTCCTGTACGACCCGGCGCTTGCGGAACGAAAGGTTGATCACGCCATTCGAGAGCACGACGTCTACCGAGGCGTCGGGAAGCGGGATGTCTTCCATCCGACCCTCGTGGCATTCCATCTTGCTCCCGGTCGCCGCCGCGTGCGCTTGGGCCTTGAGACACATGGCGGGGTTCAGGTCCACACCCACCACGCTTCCCGTTGGCCCGACATGCCACGAAGCGATGATCGCATCGAGTCCGGCTCCGCTTCCAAGATCGAGCACCGTCTCACTCGGTTGCAGGTCGCTGCGCTCGTGGGGGTTTCCGACCCCGGCGAACGAGCTGATGGCCCCGCCGGGTGCGCGGTCGAGCCACTCGGGCGCATAGCCGAAGAGCTCCGCGGCCTCACGGCCGTGGAAGAAGTGGAACTCGCCCTCCGGGTTGTCGGCGACTTCCTGGTACATTCGTACGATCTCGTCCTTGAGCACACCTTCCAAAGGCTCTTGGGCGTCGACGGCATCGATCACGGTCTTGCCTCCCTGCGTGGCTGATGGGTCGAGGTCCGGCGTGGCAGCGGATTGGCAAATGACCGGCCAGCGGACTAGACTCGCTTACGACTGGGACTTCACCCAGGCGCACGAACCAATGAGCTCTCCTGGAAAGTAGGCGCTCGACGTGTCCTTTGCAGGCCGTCCGTGCGGTGCTGCGACTACCACGGATTCGCGATGCCATACATCCGACGCACCGCGAAGGCTTGCCCAATGTGATAGTAATGATGGGTCAGGGAGATGTGGCCCAACAGCCAGCCTTTCGTATGCCCCGCGTATACCTCCACGAGTTGGTCCGCCGCGCTCCCTCCCGCGCCCTCGCCCACAAACACCTGCCGCAGCGTCCCAACACGCAGCTCAGATGTCAGTTCGTGAGATGGAAGACTGTTTATAGCTTCCTCCGTCCGGTTGGAGACCGCTGCTCGATAGGCTAGCAAGTCCGAGAGACTCAGACGATCGGAGAGCTGTATGACCTCTTTTTTGGTCATGCCGGTTCCGATGTGCCGCTCCGGCACGCCAAGACGAGAAGCCCACGTACGGTCGTCGAGGACCTGTGGGCGATCCACGATCAAGCGATTGACGCCCATGTCCTCACAGCGTGCGATGTGCCATAAGATCCAGGTGATTGGGTTGACGGCGGGATGCGGTGAGTGTCGGAGCTGCTGTTCGGTCATCCCGGCGACGAGCAATTCCGGATACTCCCGGAAGCCATGGTATCGTTCGAAGAACAGCTGCTTCGCGTCCATCAGCTGAACATCCCGAGACGTTGGGGTTCTTGGGGCAGGCCCCGGCCAAGCGATCAGGCGATGAGCTGCGACTGAGGCTTGCAACATAACTACGTCTTCGGGCGAGGTCTCGCCAGCTGTGCACAGGCGGATGCCGTTTCCTGAGCCTCCTGTGGCGCTGCGACCTCCTACGACGCTTCCACCAACCCAGACACCGTCACCGTCAATTCGTCGTCGGCCACATTGAACGCATAGTCGAGCTCGATTGTGGTCGGGTAGCCGAGCTGATCGTTATACTCGACATTGAGCACCTCCGCCTCGCGCGCGATCGCGTCTTCGATGAGATCAAAGAGGTCCTCGACGGTGTCGTAGAACTGAAAGAACTCTGGATCGACGGACGTGCCGTCTTCGACCTGCGTGACCGCCACGATCACCCCGTTTCGAACTTCGATCTCGGCCAAGCCGAAGAACCCGCAAAAGCACGCGCGGTCCACCCGATAGGTGTAGTCCGTGAACCCCACGGACTGCCAACGGTTTCGGTTGGCCTCCAGATCACCCCGGGGGTCGGGGCCGGAAATGGCGTCGGAACACCCCGCCAGGAACACCGTAAGGGCGATGAGGCCGCTGGAGCGTAGACGATAGAGCTTCATGGTGCATCCCTCGAGCCTCGAATCCCTATACCTATTAGTACCCGTCCGCGCGGCCCCGAGTCACATCCGGCGGGCAAGGCCGCATGGGCCGGCGGGCCGCCCCCATGCGATCCCAAACTTCCCGCAGACTTCCTTGACGAAACCCCCGTGGTCCCTGGTGTCCCCGCTCAGGGCGCGGGTTGCACGGTTGACACCAGTGTGCGGCAGCGGCACTTGTTCGTGCATCGGACCATCTCGAGGCGATAGGAGACCTGGATGCCTCTGTATGTGTTAGACACCGTGGCACCGCTCATCGCACTGGTCAGCGTGGGAGCGATGAGCCTCATTGGTTTCAAGTTCTGGCTCGACAACAAGACCGCCCGACTCACGAAGAGCCGGGGATTGGTAGAGCGGTGGCGAATGTGGGCGCAGGAAGCTCCCATAACCATACCGAATGGCGCGGACCGGGTAGGTGAGCCGGCCTGGCCGAGTGCGCGGCCGAATGGTCCCTGCGCGGACTCCGACTCCCACAGCCGTCCGGGGATCTGAGGCAGAGCCCATGACGAGTTCTTCGCCTTTCATACAGGTGAGCAATGACAGGGTCGATGTCACCAGGGCCTCCGGTGGCACGAGCTACACGGTCTGTGACATGCCCCAGGAGTTCTTCTCCTGGCAACTCCGATCGCGGTCTGCAGTATTCGAAGGCATTGCCGATGGGAAACCAATCGCTGATTTCCACGCTCACCTGCCGGTTGTTGCGACCTCCAACGACGAGCTCAGCTTCCCCATCCACACGGCCACGAAGGCGACGGGCTTGCTCCCGCTGGACGAGCACCTCGAGGAGTAGATCTCGATGATCACGCGGGCCCTCGAAGAGGCGGCGGACGAGCCTTGGGAGGAGAGTCAGCCAGCGCGCATAGCCGCTGCGCGGCGCCTGTATGAGAATCCGGAGCACATCGAGCGGCGGATGTTGGGGCTGGTGGAGGTCTTCCAGGGGCAAACGTACCGCAATCTGGTGCGGAATCCCCTGATGGCGCTGCAGTACACCGGTGCGGGGCCCGAGTACCAGAGCTTTCAGCTCAATGGGGTCGTGCAAACCGTCGGTCCCGGAGATCCGCGTTTCGAGCTTCTCTACCTGATGCGGCAGCTGTTCGAGTACAATGCCTTCCACATCCAGCAGCCCAAGTACCCCTCCGGCTACGTATTCTGGATATCTCAGGTCTTCGACAAGTCACCGCGCGGTCGAGCCGGACAGAGAATCCGCTAGATACGCGATTTCGCGGCGATTCCTCCTTCGGAGGTTTGCCACGTCTCGGTCCATACGCGCGGTCTTCCTCGGACTGTCGTCTTGACGACCCCCGTCACCCTTTCGGTGCAAGACGAGGGCACGGCCCGTTGCCGGCCTTTCATCGACGACTGGGAATCCCTGCGGTTGCCCGGGCTGCGTGCGGACACGGTCAACTGCTGAACTCGTCAATTTTTCGCCCGAGACTCTACGGGGAAATCACCGGGCCCGAGCCCGTCTTATTGATCGATGCAAGCGGTCCATCATCCCAAGAGCAAAGCGAACAACCGTACCCCGAACAGCAGGGGAATGATGGCCAGGGCCGACAGGGCTCCGGCCACGAGCCCCGCTTCGGTCCAGCCAGTGACCGGGTCGCTTCCGAACCGCCGCCGCGGGAAATCGGGCAAGTCGAAAAACGTCATATCCCCGGGATAATATCGCAGCCGGACCCCTTGGAGGGTGCACGGCGTCTCCATGTGCTCGTTGGGCGGCCACAGGGAGCCCGTACTGCCAGTGCACTCGGCACGGACTTGCTGGGTGAGCGCGCGGTCGTCGAACGGGTGCCGCATGTCGAGGAAAGCATCGCTCGCGTCGCGCTTGATGCGTAGGTTCTTGACTACCCCGTCCGGATCGGTGAACTCGAACTCCCAGTGGTGAACGAACGTCAAACCATGGGCGTGCTTCACGGCCTCACGTCGATGGGTGGCAGCCGCGTAGACCACGACTCCCCGCTCCAGCGATTTCGGCGTGTCGTCGATCCAGGGCGCGAGGACACCCAAACCCGCTGCGACCCACCAGAGCATTCCGCCGAAAGTGGCGAGCGAGAGAGCGGTCCCGACCAGAGGGCGTCGTATCGGGGACGGGATTCGGAACGCTGCTAAGACACTCGGTGGATGGGGTAGGCGGTGAGCCGCGTCTCGCATCGGGATTTGAAGCGGTCGAACCTGTGTGATCTGCCGTAACCCGCGGTGAAAGGCCTGCCGAACTTCGAGATCCAGCCAATAGTCGGCATGGCCTCCGATGACGCGGCGTTGTCGTTCCACCGAGACGTCGCGTCCGTTGAAGGCCGCCAAGCCGAGGTCGGCACCGACGTAATCCCCTGGTCGGAAGACGTTCATCCATCGAAGCTCGTGCAGCCGCCCTGCTGCCACGTCGACCACGTCCTCGATGGTCTCCGGAAAGAGGATGCGTGGAAAGAGGAGTAGGAAGTACCGCCGCAGC
This sequence comes from Gemmatimonadota bacterium, assembly GCA_039591615.1. Lineage (GTDB taxonomy): Bacteria > Gemmatimonadota > Gemmatimonadetes > Gemmatimonadales > GWC2-71-9 > JBDHDH01. Next base: position 21,627 of record JBDHDH010000045.1, read on the forward strand.
GGCGAGCCCATCGTCACTAACAGGACACGATCTGTGGTGCGCCAATTATGAGAGTGCATCACCGAGTCGAGCGCGATCACCGTCCCCAGGCCCTGTCCCACGAGGACAAAATCGTGGTCTTCCCCCGTATTGCGTCGCGCCTGCTGGATCGCCCCGTCGAGCGCCTGCTGAATCCTCGTGCGATATCCCCGCTCGCCAAGATACCGGAAGGCGTCGATCATCACCTTGATCGGGCCTCGGAGTGGGCGAGCCCAGAGCGCGCGTAGTCCGAGCAGGATCCCGAAGGCCGCCGCGCATGTAACGAGCTGGCCCACGCCGGCAAAGATGAATGCGCACACTCCCAGCACCACGAAGAAGGCCAACACGAGCATCGAATCGGCTGCGAATGCGCCGATTGCCATGAGCAGTACCGGCTGCAGGATGAGGAGAACAACGCTGCGGAATGTGATGATGACTGGGCGCGGGGACAGGGTGAGGAGCAAACGCAGAACAGCGAGTGCGATGAGCGTGGTGAAGCCGGCGACGATACCCAACGTCGACCATTCCACGGCGGCGACCAACCATCGCATGGGAGGGAACACGTGGGTAGGTAGTCCATACCAAGTGGCTGGAGCCAACACCACGAACTCGACCACGGGTATGAGAACCAGCATTGCCACCAGTGCTGGCACCAGCCACTGAAGGAGCCGATGCAAACGCACTTGCCACCCACCGAGTATCCCATCCACGTAATGGGCGCGGAACTCCAACCCCAGGTAAGACGCTGCCCTGATGTTGGCGGCGTTACACTTTAGAAACCGGTACAGGCTCTGGAATCCGTCGTGGCTCGTACGTGAGACCACGCAGTCCCAGTCGAACTCCACGGTCTGCACCCGGTCGTACAGCCCCGAGTTTCTGAAGTTGGAATCGATAGCTCGCCCGATTTTGCCGTGCGGTCCCGATCCGTGAATTGCAAGGGCAGGTACTGGCACCGCTGGTGTCCCATGCCGCCGTCCGATCCGGCGTCTCGCTGGGCGAGGGGGTGCGGTGGTGGAGCGCTCGGAGCGCAATGAGGGCACCACGCAACTCTCCCCGCAGGACGGGCGCGATGTAATGCCTACTGTAGGGAATCGCTCTGGCCGGCTCCACGGCTGACGTCACAAACGGTTGACGTGTTCCGTCACGGACTCGTGGTGGGTCGCCAGACGGGCGCTCACCGGGTCGAGGTCGGGGGCGCCGGGCTCTTTGTTAGGGTCGTGCCCCGGGGCTCGTCCGTCGCCGTGATCGCCGAGCAAAGCTCGGTCCCGTGTCTCCGTTACGCGTGAACAGCATGCTCCGGCGCCAAATCGGCGATATCCGTGATATCGATCCCGAGTTTGTCGGCCACCCGGCGCCCGTAGTCCTCGTCCGCTCGGGCGAAGTGACAAATCTGGCGGAGCTGCGCCTCGCGGCGCGCCTGGCCGAGCACCCCGGCGATCCGCCTCGCGAGACGGTCGCGGTGGGCATCATCGAACAACCGATACAGATTGCCGACCTGCGTGTAGTTGTCGTGATCGACCGTGGAGTCGTGTCGATCCACGATTGCCTGCCCCAGGTCCCACGCCGGGTCCCTGTACTGTCGATCGGGCATCGGCGTGCCGTTACGACTATTGGGCCAGTAGTTCGGGGCGCTGCCGTAGTGCTCGCCGACGCGTGCGCTCCATCGCGAATGTAGTTCATGACCGGGCACCGCGGCCGGTTCACCGGGATCTCGTGGTAGTTCACCCCGAGGCGGTACAGATGCGTGTCGGCGTAGCTCATGAGCCGCGCTTGGAGCATCTTGTTTGGACTGGGCCCGATGCCCGGTACCAGGGCGCTCGGCTCGAAGGCGGCCTGCTCGATTTCGGCGTGATAATTCTCGGGATTGGGAGACTTCCGTGCGACGAGTCTCGGGATGCTGATCCAGATGGTCGAGAACGGGGTGGGGGTCACGCTTCTCCCGGCGATGGCGACTCGCGGTAGACATCTCGATATGAGGCGGCTGACCGTGCTGCCGTTCGGACGGCCCCAGCCGTCGAGAACCGTGGCCCTCGCATGGCGCCGTTCGTCGCCCCATCGGCGGTCGTTCGAGGCCTTCGGCGAAGTGCTGAGCGCGGTCAGTTCGTCGCGATGGTGACATTGGCTGAGACCCACAGCGAATCCGCCTCAGCCCCTCGTGACGAACGAGCGGTCGAGCCTCGCAATCGACGGGATGCCGTGGAGCTGCATTGCCAGGCGTAACTCCGCGCCGAGGATGTCCAGCACTTTTTCAACGCCCTCCTGGCCGAACGCGGCCAGACCCCAGATGTAGGGACGCCCGATACAAATGGCGTCGGCGCCGAGGGCCAGCGCCTTGAGGATATCGGTGCCGCGCCGGAATCCGCCGTCCACCAGCACCGGAACGCGACCCCGGACTGCGTCGACGACCTCCGGGAGGCTCTCGATGGTGCTCCGGCCGCTCGCATCAGCGCGCCCGCCATGGTTCGATACGATGATCCCATCGGCGCCAAACTGGATGCAGCGCTGAGCGTCGTCGTCGCGTATGATGCCTTTCACGATCACCTTCATGTCCGTCGTGTCCTTGAGGCGACGCACGAAGTCCCAGGTCATCGTCGGCGTATCGAAGTTCACACGCCGCATGTCGAGCCTGTCGAACATCGGTTTGCTACTGAGCCATCCGGTCGGGAAGTTCATGGGGTCGTCGTCACTCGGGGCTGCCTCGTGGCATGCGGTGCAGTCACGGGTGTCCCTCTCCATGTAGCGCTCCAATGTCTCGCGGTTACTCCCCACGGGCAGGTCCACCGTGAGCACGAGGGCCTGGCAGCCGGCGCCCTCCGCCCGACGGATCAGTACCTGCGCGACGTCCCAGCTCGAGGTGGGGTACAGCTGGTACCACACCGGACGGCTTCGGACGGCATTCACGTCTTCCACCGAGGTGGTCGTCACCGTCGAGAGAATCTGGTGATGGCCCTTGTTGGTCGCTGCTCGTGCCGCGGCCAACTCGCCCTCGGGGTGGAAGGCCTTCTGGCTCCCCACCGGAGCGAGCACGATCGGCGTGTTCCATCGCTCGCCCAACAGCTCGACGCCCACGTCGATGTTGGATACGTCGACCAATCGCCGTGGTCGCAGGTCGAAGCGCTGGAATCCTTCCCGGTTGGCGTGAAGCGTCTCGTCGCCGTCGACACCCGTGGCCAGGTACCCGTAGTGGGCTGGAGGGAGGACCTCCTGCGCCACTGACTGGAAGTCGAAGAGGTTGATGGCATCGTCCGGCGATGCGATGCGTTCGGCTAGCTCACCGCGTGCCCTCCGGTCGAACGAAGCGCCGGCCTCCCGGCCACCGCACGCAGGCAGACCCAGCAATGAGAGCAGCGGACTCCCGGCAACGAAACGCAAGAACGCCCGACGGGATGGGTGGCTGACGGTACGCACTCGGATGTCTCCTGATTGGATGGCCGAGCAAGCATGCACCACCAACGTGAGGGCCGCCAGGTCAGGCCCCTGCGCACTCTTGGAACCTCCCACGCGCTGACGCGATCCAGGTCCGACCCAGCGCGTGGAAGTCCGCCGATAACCTCCCGCACGGCTTCGGACGTGGCCGCTTTCTGGGAGTGCCCAGGGGAACCACGGGATGTTATATTGGTATAATAGTACCAAGATACCTTCTTGGAGATCGCATGCGTGTCCAACGTGTTCAAACCGGGGTTCGCTTAGAGAAACGGATGCTGAAGGTGCTCAAGGCACTCGCCGAGTACCTCGACATGACCCTCGGCGATCTTCTGGAAGGCATTGTGCTGCACGCATTCGAGGGCAAGTCCCACTTCTCCACGGCAACGTTGGAGAAGATCGAAAAGCTCAAGACAGTCTACGAGATGGATTACGGGTCGGAGGCTGCGCACCGCATGATGGAGGGAGGCGACGAAAAATGACACGACGGAAGAGGTGCTACGCGGCGGCATTGCCCGCCACGATCGCTCTGTGGATGATCGCGCTCCCAGTGCGGGCACAGCACGAGCATCCAGAGCCGGCGGCGCCCGAATCGTTTGAAGCCGTGCATTACGAACGCGAGCGGTCGATCCAACTCGACGCCGGACCCGAGTTGGTCTTTCCGCTGTTTGAGCCATCGGGGTTGTCGAGTTGGTCGCGAACCTGGAAGCTGGAGGCTCTGTATCCCGCATCTGGGGAGGCGCGTGCCGGCGCCGTGTTTCTCAACCACCCAGCGGCCCACGATTTCTCCACGGTCTGGCTGGTTGCCGACCATGATCCCCGAGCCCAACGTATCCGCTACGTAATTACCATCCCGGAGGTCGAAGCCTGGGAACTCGAGGTCCAGTGTGTCGGCACGCCCGAAGGGAAAACGGTGGCGCGCGTGTCCTACCGGATTACGGCACTGTCCGAGCGAGCCAACGAGTGGGTGCGAGACTTCTTCGAAGACGACTTTGAGGTTGGGGTCGATCGAATGGGGACCCGGATCAACGAATACCTGATGAAGAAGGAGCAGGCGGGGCACTAGGAGATGGGCGCGACCGCGTGATCCCCTTCATGCCCCGCTCATGCCCATCGAGATTTGGACGGCGGGAATGGCCACGGACAGGAAGACGGGGTGTGACGGGAGGGGTGTTGCGTAGCTGCTATCACCCCTCCCGTGTTCCTAGTCCACGAACGCCCACAGCAACTCTCGGCTCTTCTTGTCCAGTCCATGTGGGTCTTCCACGTGGTACAGATCGCCAGCCACGTCACGGATCAAGATGCCACCTCCCGGCACATTCCTGGGCCAGTCTTCCAGCCGTGTCTGGAACGTTCGCCGCCCCTGACGGGTGTGCACCTTCCAGTTGCGGATTTCCACCTCTTCGCCGATGCCGAGGATGCGAGTCACCTGCATGACGAAACCGGCCTCGGTCAGCGCGCGCTCGAGGGCGTCGCGGGACCCAGCATCGAGCTCGTTCAGTTCCCGGATGAGGGCGAACTCGTTCTCGCGGTGATCTCGCAGCGAGATGTACTGGGTTGGTTTGGACCATGGAAAACACCGCCGCACCCACACGGCGCGCTCGTCGCAGCCGTCCGTTGCCCAGAGCTGGCCATCGGCTCGGCGCTCGAGTGTGATCCGGTCGGGCTTCTGAACGAACCGCCGGGGTTCGAGTGCAATGGATACCGAGTACACCGTGGGTTTTAGCGCTTCCGCGTACAGACTCTGTTTCATACGCCTCCTCCTTCGCCGCTCGTTTCTGTTGGCGGGACCTCGGCTCTCAGCCGCGTTGCGATTGGGTGCCTCCTCCGCTTCTGGGTGCTCCCGCCCCTCCCGCGGATGAAGCCGGGAGGGGGCGGGGCATCATGCCAACTCGCGCTGCAACTGATACAGCTTGCGGTACTTTCCATTCGGCTTCTGTCGCAGTTGGTGGTGCGTGCCGACCTCCACGAGCTTCCCGTCCTCGATCACGAAGAGCCGCGAGGCCTTTCGCAATGTCGACAGACGGTGCGCGATGGCGAACACGGTCCTGCCGGCCACCAAGCGATCCATTGCCTCCTGGATGTTGCGTTCCGTCTCGGTATCCACGGCGCTGGTGGCTTCGTCCAGAATCAGGATGCGCGGGTCGTGGAGAATGGCCCGAGCGATCGACACACGTTGGCGCTCACCGCCGGACAGCGTCTGACCGCGTTCGCCCACGATCGTGTCGTATCCGTGTGCGAGCTCACAGATGAAATCGTGTGCGTTGGCTGCTGTTGACGCCGTTGGGGCTCCGTACCGAATGTTCTCCAGTACGGTGCCGTGAAACAGGTGCGGATCCTGGAGTACCATGCCGATCTGGCGTCGATAGTGACCGGTCTCGAGCTGCCTGACGTCTATGCCGTCGACGCGGATCGTTCCGCCGGTTGCGTCGTAGAATCGCGCAATCAGGTTGACGACCGTCGTCTTGCCACCTCCTGATGGTCCGACCAGGCCGATCATCTCTCCGGGCTGCACGTCGAAGCTCACTCCGCGGACCACCTGCCGCACGCCGTCGTAACCGAATGTCACGTTGTCGAACGTCACGCGGCCGCGCACAGGCTCGAGCCGCGTCGGTTCCGGCAGATCGACGATCTCCGGCTTGGTATCCAACACTTCGAACACGCGGTGCGCCGAGCTGGTGGCGCGGCTCATGATGCGTGTCATCTGACCGATGATCTCAATCGGTGCGATGAACATCGTGGCGTACAGCAAGAACGACACGAAGGTCCCTGCCGAGAGCGATGGCGGGCTCGTTTCGCTACCCAACAGGCGCGGGAGCGCAAACACCCATACGAACACGCTCGTGCCGTGCACCGCCAGCATCAGGGCAGGCCAGAACGTCGTCCACAGATGATGGATCCGATTGAACTCGGTTGTAACGTCGTAGTTGCGCTCGTTGAATCTCTCTTTCTCTCGTTGTTCTTGATTGAAGGCCTTCACCACCCGGATCCCCGGGATGGTGTCCGAGAGCACGTCCGTGACTCTCGACCACTTGCGCCAGGCTCGGAGAAACAGCTGCTGAATCCGCTCGCCGTGTAGAAAGATGGCGTAGCAGAACAGCGGTACCGGGACCGTCATCACGAGACCGAGTTCCCAGTCGAGACTGATGAGTACGGCGCCGAGACCGATGAGCATCACGACGGAGAGCGACACGTCCACGACCCCGAACGCCAGAAAGTCCCATAACCGGTCCGTGTCGGAGCTCACCCGCGTGATCAGTCCCCCCGTCTTCTTCCGTGTGTAGAAGCTCAGGCTGAGCCGCTGCAAATGCTCGTAGAGTTGCGTGCGCAGATCGCGAACGACCCACTCGCCGAGCACACTCATGGTCCGAAGCCGAATGAACGCGCCCAGCTGGCGCACCAGGTACACCACGGCCATCGTTCCCACCGCGAGCCACGCGATGGTGGCGCCCGCACTCACCGACATGACGCCATCCTGCACTGGTCGGATGACCTCGTCGATCAGGTACCCGGCCAGGTACGGCGGGATGAGGCTCACGAGCGTTATCACCGCGGCGGCGCTCATTCCGAGAATCACCTGCCGACGATACGGCTTCAGGTACGACAGGAGCCGCCAGATCACCGCCATGCGATGGCCGGCCACCAGTGCCTGTGCTTCCCGAACGGGACCGGCGATGCTCCCGGCATACTCCAGGTCGGGATCCCTCGAGCCCACGGTCCGACCTTCGAGCTCCTGATCGAGCACGAACTTGACGTTCTCGATGGCTCGACGCTGCCGGTTGGTGAACCGGATCACCGCCAACGCGGGATCGCCTGGCGCACCAAGGAAAGACAGCACGCTGCCGCTCAATCCTGGCGCTTCCCGGATCGCGCGGACCCGTGAGCGTGGAAAGCACAGAATCTCCCACCCATCGCCATCGGGGTGAGGCCGGGCGATGGCGACGTGGTCAGGGCCGAGGGCTATCCAGGACTCGCTGAACCGCATGGAGGCGTCCAGGTCGCACAGCGCGTAGAGATGGACCGGCTGACCACCCCATGCTGTCTCGATTTGGGCGCGCACGTCGGGTGGCAGCCGCTCGGGCTGGTCCGTGTAGCGGGCGATGACTTCGTGATCTGGTGTGCGGTTCTGGACAGTCATCTGTCGTGATCCTCGTTCTCACAGTCAACGAAAACGGCCCTCCGAGTCCTGGGAGGCACCCGGAAGGCCGGAATCACGTCAGATGATTTCCAGTGCTTCTAGGGTGCTCCTCCCCGCGCCGGGGAACCGACGGGATCGAGGTAACCAGCGGCGCTCATGGGCACACTGGTCCCCCCGCACAGCGTCTGAGTGAGCCACACTCGACGCGGCGGGCCGGTTCGATTGAACGTGATTGCGCTTCTCATCCGGGAGATAAGCTCCGTCGTATCTCGCAGTTCGGTTTTAGCGAGCACCCAAGCTAAGAAAAAACATGCGCGACGGCAAGAGCCGTTTGGCAAGGCTCGCGTAAAGGGAACGGCAGAGTCCAGGTATGGGGCGGTCCGTCCCACCAGACTGTCGGCCTCTTCTATTACGTAAGCCGGTGTCGCCGAGTTTCACGCCAGGCGACAGGGGACAGAAGAGGCACGATGCGCCGAAGGCCTGAGGACGGTGCGCGACCCCGTGCTGTTGACGTTGTGAAGCAAGGGCCAGGCGTATTGACATATCAATAAATATTGATATATTGTGGTTGTGTCTTCCAAGCTTCCAAACCCGGCGCACGCGGCCCGCTGGTTCCACGCATTGTCGGACCAGACTCGACTCGAGATTGTCCGGATGCTGTCCCATGGCGAACGGTGCGTCTGTGAGCTGATGGATGCACTCGACGTGGCGCAATCACGGCTGTCCTTTCACCTCAAGACCCTCAAAGAAGCGGGGTTGGTGAAGGACAGACGAGAGGGGCGTTGGGTTTTCTACTCGCTACGCGGCGAGGTGCTGGAAGAAATTGCCGCCATGGCGGCCGCAGTGAAGCCCGGAAGTCATGTAGGGAGCTGCGCTCGCGCGTGCTGCGGCTGAGTTTTTTTAACTAGATATATCAACCGATCTTGATTTGAGTGGGACAGGAGGGGTACATGGCTCGCGACGTCAAGCACACCGTCAGAGAGAAGTATGGGAAGATGGCCGAGCAGGTGCGGACCGGAGACGATACCGGCTGCTGCGGACCGGGTGGCGATTGCAGCCCAGTAACCGCAAACCTGTACGACCGAGGAGAGACGGCGGGCATCCCCGAGACGGCCGTCCGGGCGTCGCTCGGATGCGGGAATCCATCGGCCCTCGCGGAGCTCCGGCCCGGGGAGATGGTGTTGGATCTGGGCTCCGGCGGCGGCATCGATGTCCTGCTATCTGCCAAACGCGTTGGCCCCGCGGGGAAGGTCTACGGGCTCGACATGACGGACGAGATGCTGGACCTGGCCCGGGAAAACCAGCGGAAGGCCGGGTTGGACAACGTCGAGTTCTTGAAGGGCGAGATCGAAGACATCCCCCTTCCCGATGCCTCGGTGGACGTCATCATCTCGAACTGTGTGATCAATCTCTCGGCCGACAAGCGGCGTGTCTTGCAGGAGGCCTATCGGGTGCTCAAGCCGGGTGGCCGCTTTGCCGTGTCGGATGTAGTGGTGCGGGGTGAGATCCCCCCCGAGGTGCGACGGAGTATCGAGCTCTGGGTTGGGTGCGTGGCGGGTGCTCTGGAGGTGTCCGAGTACAGGACCCTTCTGGCTGACGCGGGCTTCGAGGACATCGACATGGAATTCTCGCGCGTTTATCGAATCGAAGATGCTCGCGCATTCCTGGCTGAGGCAGGGTTCGATGCGGAGTCGCTAGCGCAGCAGGTCGGTGGAAGGGTTGCGGGAGCGTTCGTACGGGCCAGCAAGCCCGCTTGCTAGTAGCCGCCGAACGCACCAGGTTCGAAACGTCCAGTATCACGATCTCGCTCGCGGGAGGTCACACGATGTCCACCCCGTGCACGCACCTACAGGAA
>JBDHDH010000046.1:0-27455 GCA_039591615.1 Gemmatimonadota bacterium
CGGCCAGTTGCGCCGCCCTGGGGAAGTCCCATTCGGCAAGGGCTCGATGGAACGCGATGGCGTATCGCACGGGCGCCGGAGCCTCGTGGCGCGCCAGGTAACGCTCGGTCTCGCCGTAGAACTCCGCGTCCGACACGCCGGCGGTGCCACCGTTCAGGGCGCGGTCGAGTGCCATCCAGGTACCGAGCCACACTCTCCAGTCGTCGGGGGCTCGGTCCGCTTCTACCAGGCTCTCCCACTGCGTCTGGCGAAACTGGGCTACAGCAAGGCCGCGGGGCGCCGCCAAAGAATCGAGCCGTTGCACCATGGCCGGTGGCCCACGGAGCGCAGCGCCCAACGCGAGTGCCTGCACGCGGGGTACCGCTGGGATCGGCACGGCTAGGGAGGCCTCGCCACCGTGCACCACCCGGCGCCCGAAGAATGGTGCGGTGGGATCGAACGGCTCCGTCATGAGGCTGCGCAGTCCCGTTGCAAATCCACTCAGGTACCGCGCTCGTTCGGCCCCGAGATCGAGCACCCTGGGTATTGAAAGACCGACCAGTCGGCGACGGGACGCTGTGGAGCATTGCTCGCCACGACGAGCATATCCCATCCGGCGGTCATGAAGACTTCGAACCAGCGGAAATTCTGGTACAGCGCCGCGAGCACGGCCAGCGCAAGCCCGTCCTCCAGCTCATAGAGGTGCAGCCACTGGGCAAAGACGCCGGTTTCGGTAAGGGAGTTGGTCACGTGTCCGTAAAACTCTGTCGTGAACAAGCTGGCGACTCCGCTCACCCACGGGTTGGACGGCTCGGACAAGATGAGGTCGTACGCCGCAGGCGTCGTCGCCATGTAACTACGGGCATCCGCCACGACCATCTTCGAGCGAGCGTCGTCGAAAACACGAGCGTTCGCTGGATAGAACGAGCGTGATCCCTCGATCATCGCCGGTTCAATCTCTATGGTCGTGACCTCCTCGACGAATGGACTCCCGAGGAAGGATTGGGATGACATCCCCGTACCCTGACCTATCACGGCTGCCGTCCGAGCCCTCGGTGCGTGGGCGAGGGCGATGAGCGGCGCCAGCGACTGCGTCGTCGCGTCGCCGGACAGCGGATGCCGCGCGGTGGCTTCGGTGCACGGCTCTTGCCACCAGAGAGGGAGTGAGCCATCGGGCTTGCCGTTGGTGGCGATGATGAGCACCGGGGGATCACCGGCTCGGGTCAGCGACACGGTCGCCGTGCGCCCGTCACGGTAGAAGACCATCTCCGACCCACTCGGGGTTCCTCCGTGTCGGAACACTCCGCTGGTGAGTAGGAGTGAATCGAACTCCAAGCGCGAGGCCACCACGACACTGACGACGACTACCGCCGCGGCGGCTCCGGCGGCGAGTCGGCGAACCGCGGGGCGCTTCCCAACCGCGAGGGCGAGAACAGCGACGCCCAGTATCATGTCCAAAGCTGCGGCGCTGACGAGGACCGCGCGCATTCCCACGAGCGGCATGAGGACGACGCCGGCCAGGCCGACGCCCACGATGGACCCGAAGGTGTTGACGCCGTAAACGGAACCGATCGCCCGCTCACCGACGCCTCCGACCAGAAGGGTTCGGGTGATCAAAGGGAGCGTGATTCCCGCGCAGAATGTGGACGGGACCATCACGACCAGGCAGATGACGTAGCGGGCCAGCGTGAAACCGGTATATCCCGCATCGGTTCTCGCGAACGTCCCGATAAGATCCGCCATCCAGCCGAACGAGGCGAGGTAGAGTGGCAGGGTGGCGAGGGCGGCGAACCCCATGATCAACTGGACGGCTCCCAGCGCTCGTAGCGGATCTGACCACCGGTCCGCTCGCGCCCGCACCCAGAACGAGCCCAGCGCCAAACCCAGGATGAATGCCGAGAGCATCAGTTCGAAAGAATGCGTCGCACTGCCCAGCACCAGCGAGAGCATCCGGAGCCAAGCGATCTCATACATGAATGACGCCACCGCGGTGCCGAAGCTGATTGCCAGCAGCAGCCTCCAGAGCTGAGCCGTGGACAGGCCGCCAAATCGCATCGGTGGCGTCCCTGCCGTGTCTGCACCGCTGACAGTCACCGTTTCCGGCTCCGCGCGGTTGGCCACGACGAGCGTCACTAAGCCCACGAGCAGGTTGAGCATGGCCGCTGTCAACAGCGTCCCGGGCAATCCGGCGAGGGTCAGGAGATAGAACCCGGCCAACAAGACGCCTCCTGCCGCTCCGAGGCTATTGGCGAAGTACAACACGGAGAGCGTCCGGCCGGGCAGACGGGGGAAGTGCCGCAACACACCCGCGCCCATGAGCGGAAAGGTCATGCCCAGGAGGATGGATTGCGGCGCAATCAGCGCACCGGCGAGGACCCACTTGACGAGCGGCAGCAACGGGCTGCCGCCCAACGCCGGGAAGATCGAAGAGTAGGCGACGCCCGTGACCGCACCGTACACATCGTGGAAGGCGACCCCAATGGCCCCGATCAGCACTTCGACGATGGCGTACCACTTCAGCGGATCCCGAAGCTTCGTGCTGCGCGATCCGATGAGCAACGCACCGAGCGCCATCCCGCCCAGGAAGATGCCGATCACCAGGATCTGGGCGTGGGCGCTGTGTCCGACGAAGAGGCCCAAGTAGCGCGCCCAGATCGACTCGTAGATCAGTCCGGCGGCGCCGGACAGAACAAAGACGGCGTAGAGGATCAAGCGCATTCCGACACCTCCGGCGGCTCCCGTAGCGAGTCTCCAACAGACCAACGAGCCTCCGACTTGCGCCACGGCCTCGGTACCGGAACCGCGTTCATCGACAGCGCTGGACTAACGTGAGTCGGCATCGTAGCGGGCGAGCTTGCGGTAGAGGGTGGATGGGTCGATGCCCAGAACCTCGGCGGCCCGACTCTTGTTGCCTCCCTCTGCCTGCAGAACCCATTCGATATACGCCCGCTCGATGATTTCGAGGGTCGGGTTTTGGGGAAGACGGTTCGAGATCAGCGGTTGCGCCTTCCGCAGTGTGACGCGCTCGGGGAGGGTGGTCGCGTCGACCTCGGCACCGCGGCTCAGGATGATGGCGTGCTCCAGTGCGTTCTCCAGCTCCCGGACGTTGCCGGGCCAGTCATACTCCATCAGGATCTCCACGGCCGCCGCGCTGAGACGCTTCGCTTGCTCCGATCGCTGCTGGGTGATGCGCTGGAGAAACGCGTCGGCGAGGAGCGGGATGTCCTCACGGCGGTCGCGGAGCGGCGGTAGGTGAAGCGTGATGACGTTGAGGCGATAATACAGGTCCGAACGGAAGCCGCCGCGGCGTATTTCCTCATCGAGGTCCCTATTGGTCGCCGCAATGAGACGCACATCGACGGGAATCGGCTCCGTCGCGCCGACGGGAAGAGCTTCACGCTCTTGCAGCACACGGAGCAGCTTCACCTGAGTGGAAGGCTGCATCTCCGCGATCTCGTCAAGGAAAAACGTGCCCCCTCGTGCGGCGGCGAACATTCCCTGCTTGTCGCGAACGGCACCCGTAAACGATCCCTTCACGTGGCCAAAGAGCTCCGACTCCAGCAGGCTCTCCGGAAGCGCGCCGCAGTTGATGGAATAGAAGGGTCCTTCGCTGCGCTCGGAAAGCTCGTGGATATAGCGCGCCAACACTTCCTTCCCCGTTCCGCTCTCCCCGAGGACGAGCACAGTGGACTCTGTCGGCGACACCTGCTCGGCCAGCTTGAGCACCTCGAGGAAACTGCGCGCTTTCCCGATGGGTTTGATCGACCGGGACCGTTCCCGCCGCCGGATCTCGCGCTTGAGATGCTTGTTTTCCGACCGGAGCGCCCGGAACTCGGCCGCGCGCCGGCAGATCGCCACCAAGTCATCGTTGGCGAACGGCTTCTGGATGTAGTAGTACGCCCCCTGATTCACGGCCTGAATGGCATCCTGCAGCGAGGTATGGGCCGTCATCAGGATGACCGGCATCTCGGGATCCAGGTCCCGTGCCGTTTTGAGGATATCGATTCCCGAGGCGAACGGCATCTTCACATCGGTCAACACGATGTCCGGATGGCTGGATTGGAGACTCTCCAGCCCGGCCCTGCCTCCCTGCGCCGTTTCGACGCTGAAGCCAGAGTTCTTCAGGAGAATGTTCAGCGTCTCGAGGATGCCGGACTCGTCATCGATCACGAGAATGTTCGGTTGATACTGGCTCACGCCGCGACCTCCGTAGTTCCCTTGGTGGGGAGGAGCACGACGAACGTCGTGCCCTCACCGGGCGCCGAATCCACCCAGACGTAACCGCGATGCGCCTGCACCGCGCGCTGCACGATGGCGAGCCCGAGACCCGAACCGCCTACCCGGCCGGTGACGAACGGATCGAATAAGCGCTCCCGAATCTCGATCGGGATGCCGGGCCCGTCATCCGCCACCCGCAGCAGTACCGCCTCATCGAGGGCGATGCTGAGAGCCAGATCCTCCCGCCTGGCTGGCCGCACCGCAACATCAATCCGCGCTTTGCCACGCGATGCCTGGACCGCGTTCAAGACGAGGTTGACCACGACCCGGTGCAAGAGATCCTCATCACCCTCGAGCAAGGCTGGCTCGGCCTGCACCTCGATCCGGGCACCTCGAGGGCAGTCGGGATGATTGCGAACCACATCCACCGCAGTGCCCGTGATGCCCCCCAGGTCGACGGGCCGCGACTCTGTGACCTGGACGCGCGAGAAATCCAAGAACTCGCTCAGGAGGCGGGACAGACGATCACTCTCTCGCACAACCAATCGCGCGAGGGATCGTTCATCGTCTGTGGTTCGGCTGGACAGGCAGAGCTGTTCAACCGACGACCGGATGGAAGCCAACGGGTTCTTGATCTCGTGAGCGAGAGACGCCGAGAGCTCAGCGACTGCCTCCAGGCGTTCGGTTCTCAGATGCAGCTCTTCGAGCCGCTTGTGCTGCGAAATATCGGTGAAGATCGCCGTGACCGATGGAAGCTGACCGGAAGTGGCGTCCACGGCCATCGTCGTGAATCCGATCGGCCGGACCCGGTCAGCAAGCCGTACCGATCCTTCTGCACGGAATAATCGGTACCCTGTCCGCTGCGTCGTTTCGACCGCGCCGCACAACTCCGGTGCCCGATTCCCGAGAAACTCAAAGAAGGGAAGACCTTGGGCCGAGTCGTCCGGAATACCGAGAAGCTCCCGCGCGGCGGGGTTGGCGTAGACGAGGTTACCGTTGCCGTCAACCGTCAGAATGCCGCTCCGGATGTTACGCAGAATGTCGCTGGCTTCGAGCTTCAGGCGCTGGACTTCCTCTTGGAGCTCGGCGTGCTGCGCTCCAACGACACGAACCCGACTCGCAATCAGTGCCGTAACGACAAACACGCTCAGGAAGACCGCGATCTGGATCCAGACCGCCACCGATAACTGCACCGGATACCACCACACGATATCGGCGAGGTACAGCAGGCTCGCGAGGCTGGTGACGAGCAAGCTGGGCGTCAGGGGCATGAGGACCGCGTACACCGCGATCACCGGGACGTAGAGCGCGGGGAACTGGCTGGCGGGACCCTGCATCACGTGCACGACGGTGGTCACGAGCGCGAGGTCGAACATCGCTTGCGAAGACAAGAACCCTACGGTCGGCGCACGCTGTCGAACGTGGGTGTGCCAAACCGACAGACCACTGACGATGAGGCTGGCGAGTGCGGCCGTCGCGAGGGTGAGAATGGTCGCCGGAGCCACGGTCTGGAACGATAGGCCGGCCGCGGAGAAGACGACCAATGAGACCGTGACTCGCCCGAGATAGATCCACCGGAGGAGCACCCGGCCGGACGGAACCCCGGCAACCCGGCCCTTCCAGCGGCCTCCCTCCCGAGCCCTGTCCCCAAGACCCGTCATGGCGCCGTAGTATCCCCGCCGCCCTGGCTGACTGCAAGACTCGTTGCCTTCGGCCAGGCCCCCGGCCCGTCCCGCCGATTCTCTCTCAAACGGGGTCGCGGTCCCGTACCACGGCGTATACGAACTCGTCGAGCGTTCGCCCTTCTTTGGTGATGGCCCGCCGAAGGCGCCCTTCGAGTCGGAACCCGGCCTTCTCGAGGACGCGCCGGGAGGCGACGTTCCCTTCGAAGACCCGCGCAGCAATCCGGCAGAGATCGAAGTGGGCAAATGCAAACTCCGTGACAGCTTGGACGGTTTCGGTCATGACGCCACGACCCCAAAACGGCTCACCGAGCCAGTATCCCAGCTCTGCGGATCGGCGGTAAACGTCCTGCCCGAGGATGAGCCCTACGCCACCCGCGACCTGGTCATCCACGACAATTGCAAACTGCGTCGGCGGGTGGGTCGAGGTTGCATACTGGATCCACCGTTCAGCGTCCGCGCGCGTATAGGGGTAGGGGAACGCGTCGCGCAGCATCTGCCATACCCGCCGGCTGTTAGCGTATCGCGCCAGAGAGTCCACATCCCCCTGTTCCCATTCTCGGATTGCACACCGCGCCAGCTTCAACTGCACGGCGGCCCCAGAGACTCTTGCAAACCGCCAGTAATTGAACTCGTCAACACCATGGGACTCTGTGCTGTGTGTCACAAAAGGGGGCTTCGCGCGCGCAGGCGGGGGCCCCCTCGAGTATCTTCGATCTCGTAGCCCGCGGCGAGCAGCTCGTTCCGTAGCGCATCCGCCTCTTCCCACCGCTTTGCTCTTCGGGCACGCTCACGCTCGTCCACGATCGCCCGTATTCGGTCGGGAACCTGTCCTGGCACCGGTTCCGACTCGGCGAGGCGCAGCCCCAGGACCGAATCGAAGTGGAGGAGCGTTGCCCTCTTCACGTCCGACGATAGCCTCGATCTCGCGAGCTTCCATGTGAGAGCGAGGGCGCGCGGTGTATTCAGGTCGTCGTTGACGAGGTGGGTGAACCGGTCGCTGTATTCATGGTTCACCGCTCCTGGCGATCCCCATTCCTGGGCCTTCGAGCGGAGTCGACTGAGGGCGGTGGCCGCCCCGTCCAAGCTCTCCCACGTGAACGCAAGGCGCGATCGGTAGTGCGCTCCCAGGCACAGGAACCGGTATGCCAGGGGATCGTAGCCACGCTCGAGCAGCGTCTGCACGCGCACGAAACCACCGGCCGATTTGGCCATTCGCTCCTGGTCCACCTGCAAAAACGCCCCATGGAGCCAGAAGCGGGCGAGTCGCGTCCCGTGGCAGGCCTGCGTCTGGGCGATCTCGTTGGTATGATGCACCGGCGGGTGATCTTCACCACCGCAGTGGATGTCGAAATAGGCGCCGAGGTATTTCGCGGCCATTGCCGAGCACTCGATGTGCCACCCTGGAAAACCCGCACCCCACGGACTGTTCCACTCCATCTGCCGCGTCTGGTTCGGTGGACTGAACTTCCAAAGTGCGAAGTCGGTCGGGCTGCGCTTCTCCGCCATCTCGACGCGAGCACCAGCCCGTAGGCCCTCGACGTTCAGACGAGCGAGATAGCCATACTCAGCCACCTTCGACGTGTCGAAGTAGATCCCGTCGGAGGTTCGGTAGGTGAAGCCCCTATCCTCTATGCAACGGATGAATTCGATTTGCTCGGTGATGTGGTCAGTGGCGCGACACCACACCGTGGGCTCGAGGATGTTCAACCGTTTGAGGTCCCGTTGAAACTCTCGAGTGTAGAGGTCAGCGATCTCCCAGGCCGATTTGCCTTCCCGCTGCGCACCTTTCTCCATGCGGTCTTCACCCGTGTCGGCATCCGATGTCAGGTGGCCGACGTCGGTGACGTTCACGACGTGGCGTACCGCGTATCCACTGAGCTCCAGGACGCGGCGGAGGACATCCTCGAATAGGTAGGTCCTGAGGTTTCCGATGTGCGCAAAGTCGTAGACCGTCGGGCCACACGCGTACATACCGACCTGGGGAGGGTCGAGGGGTGTGAATCCTCGCTTCGAGCGAGTGTAGGTATCGTACAGTCTGAGGGTCAGCATCACCTCACGAGCCTTTGGACGCCGACCCTTCCACCGCCTCCTCGGATGAGTCTGCCGGCTCCTGCATCCAGCGGTTCCGTCGGTGGGGGACAACGCCCGGTCTAACGGCGCAGATCAGCTCACCGGTGGGGCACATGACATATCGGCATCGGCGGTGGTCAACGTAACCGCTTAATCATGGCCACGGCCGTTGCTGGACAGATCTCCCTGAATTCCACCGATGATTTCACGGTCTCGGGCACGGCGTCACGCCGAACGGGCTCGAAGCCGAATCGCGGAAACCAGTGCTCCGCGGTGGTAGTGAGGAGATACACGGTTCGGATGCCCCAGCGTGCTGCATCGGTGATGATCCGCTCCACGAGCAGACGGCCCAGCCCCGTGCCGCGGACCGTCGAGTCCACTACGGCCGAACGGAGGAGGGCGTCGGGTTCGTACAACTCAAGCCCCACGCTCCCCACGATTCGCCCCTCGCACTCAGCAACGACGAAATGACCCAGCGTTTCAGCCACTCCCACCGGGGAGAGCTCCGCCCGCGTCAACAGCTCTTCGAGCGCCGGGAGGTCGGCGACCTCTGCAGGCCGCAATCTCGCTGCTGGGATCTCCGGAGTCATGTGCCCTGTGGGTGATGGCTCGTAGGGGGCGTCGACATCGCGCCCAACGCAACGCTGAATACAATATGCATTGTCGCCCGCTGAGTTGCGTCGCTGCGGCCGAGCCTAGGGGGGCACTTCAAGAGACGCCCGAGGGCCGAGCACGGCGTTCTGAACGGAAAAGCGCCCCCGGGGTTTCATCCGGGGGCGCTCCCGATTCCTGGTGGACCTACCGGCTATCCCTGGACGGCGTTGATCATGTCGAAGATCGGGAGGTACATCGCCACGATCATACCGCCGACGACCACACCGAGCACGACGATCATCACCGGTTCCATGAGGGACAGCAACGTGCTCACTGCCGCGTCGACCTCGTCGTCGTAGAAATCGGCGATCTTGGTCAGCATCTCGTCGAGCCCACCGGTGGCCTCACCCACCGCGATCATGGAGGTCACCATGGGCGGGAAGACGCCCGACTGCTCCAATGGGCCAGCAATGGTTTCACCGCCGGCGATCGATCCACGAGACTCCATGACTGCGTCGTGAATCACCCGATTGCCGGCGGTGCGTGCCGTTATCTCCAGGCCGTCGAGAATGGCCACGCCCGACGACAGCAGCGTTCCCAGCGTGCGCGTGAAGCGCGAGATGGCCGACTTCCGCAGGAGATCGCCGAGCACGGGGAACTGGAGGAGCATGCGGTCAATATTGAGGCGCCCGCCGTCCGTCTGGTAGTAGGCCCGTATCGCAAAGGCAAAGGCCCCGGCACCCAGCAGCATCGCCCACCACCAACCCTGCAGGAGTTCGCTTAGCCCAATGACGATCCGCGTCGGGAGCGGCAGCTCCAGGTTGACCGACGCAAACATCTGTTGGAACGTGGGAATCACGAAGACCAACAGGACCACGACCGCCACAACGGCGACGGCGAGAATGACGGCGGGATAGACCATCGCGCCTTTAACTTTGCGAATGATGGCGTCGTTCTTTTCGAGAAACGTCGCCAACCGAAGCAGAATCGTATCGAGGATGCCGCCTGCTTCACCTGCCGCTACCATGTTGACGTACAGCGTGCTGAACGCCCTGCGGTGCTTGTCCAGGGCATCGGCCAACGTATTGCCGCTCTCGACGTCGTAGACGACCTGCCGCGTCACTTCGGCCAGGGATTTGTTCTCGGTTTGCTGCGCGAGGATATCGAGGGACTGCACGAGCGGCAGGCCCGAATTGATCATCGTGGCAAACTGCCGGGTGAAGATGACAATGTCCCGCGTCGGGATCCGGCGGACCCGTTTCTTCTTCGCCTGCTCGCGGACTCGAACGATCCGGAGATTGTTCCGCCGCAAGTGCTGACGAACGTCCTCGAGACTCGGTAGCTCGAGGGTGCCTATCTGCGTCTCACCCGAGAGTGTGCGTGCAGTGTATTCGTAAGTTGGCATGACTCAACTCCACGTTACCGGCGCCCTGCCATCGCGCGGCCGGCCGGTGCATCGTCGCCAGCACCGGGGTCGCCGACCATCCGCAGGAACTCGTTTTGGTCCGACGCCACACGGAGGCACTCCTCGAGCGTGACTTCGCGCTGCATGTACAGACGGTAGAGATCGTCTGCCAGCGTTTGCATACCGTGCTTCTTCCCGGCCTGCAAGGTCGAATAGATCTGGTGCACCTTGTCATCACGAATGAGCGCACGGATGGCAGGCGTGGCAACCATGACCTCGGCCGCCAAGATCCGACCTTTTCCCGCCGAACGCTGGAGCAGTGCTTGCGTTATCACCCCTTCCAAGACGAAGGCGAGTTGCGCCCGAACTTGTGACTGTTGATGGGCCGGGAAGACGTCGATGATACGATTGATAGTCTCGGCCGCCGAGTTCGTGTGCAGCGTGGCGAGCGCCAGGTGGCCCGTCTCGGCGATGGTGAGGGCGGCCTGGATAGTCTCCAGATCCCGCATCTCACCAATGAGAACTACGTCCGGGTCCTGCCGCAACGCGTACTTGAGCGCATTGGCAAAGGATTTCGTGTCGGTTCCCACCTCGCGCTGGTTGATTATGCAGCGCTGGTGGCGGTGAATGAACTCGATGGGATCTTCCACCGTGATGATGTGGCCTTGACGGTCCTTGTTGATCTTGTCGATCATGGCGGCCAGCGTCGTAGATTTCCCCGATCCCGTTGGCCCGGTGACGAGGACGAGCCCTCGAGGACGATCCGCGAGTTTCTTGAGGACAACCGGGAGCCCGAGATCCTCGAACGTCTTGACGGTAAAGGGAATCTGCCGGATCACCATCGACACGCAGCCCCGCTGCTTGAAGCAATTGCCTCGGAACCGGGAAAGATTCTGAATCCCGAACGAGAAATCCAGTTCGTCCTCGGTCTCGAACCGCTTCTTCTGGTTCTCCGTCAGTACCGAGTACGCCAGCTGGAGTGTCTCTTTCGGCGTGAGCTGGTGATCCGCGCGGGAGTTCGTAATCTCGCCGTCGATGCGGATCTTCGGACACTCCCCAGCAGTTATGTGGAGGTCCGAAGCCTCCCGCTCGATCACCTCCTCCAGGAGCGCTCGGAGATTGACTGGAACCGCGCTTTCACCACTGTGAGAGCCGATCCTCGCGTTCATGTTATCCCGCCGTTTCCTTGACGACCTCTTCGAGGGTCGTCACGCCTTTCTTGATTTTCATGATCCCATCCATCCGCAACGTCAACATCCCTTCCTCCATCGCCTGCTGCATCATGTCGGGCGCGGATACGCCCCGGAGGATCATACGCCTGAGTTCGGGGGAGAGCGGCATCACTTCATAGAGCCCCTGGCGTCCCTTGTAGCCGGTGCCGCCACAGGCATCACAGCCGGCTCCCCTGTAGAAGGTGATCCCCCTGGCTTCCTCGGGATCCAACGCCAGTGCAGCCAATTCGTCTTCGCTGTACTGATGCTCCTCCTTGCAGTCCCAACAGATGCGCCGCACGAGGCGCTGGGCGACGATGAGATTCACGGCGCTCGCCACGTTGAACGGCTCGATACCCATGTCGATCATGCGCGTGACCGTCGACGCGGCGTCATTAGTGTGTAGGGTGGACAGCACGAGATGCCCCGTGAGTGCGGCCTTGATAGCAATGCCCCCTGTCTCGAGATCCCGAATCTCACCCACCATGATGATGTTCGGGTCCTGTCGGAGGAAAGCCCTCAGCCCTGCAGCAAAGGTCATGCCGATATCTGGCCGGACCTGCACCTGGTTGATCCCATGGAGGTTGTACTCCACAGGATCCTCCGCCGTCATGATGTTTACCTCGGGCGTGTTGATCCTCGACAGAGCCGAGTAGAGCGTCGTCGTCTTCCCCGAACCAGTCGGGCCCGTCACCAGAACCATCCCATAGGGATTCAGGATGGCCCGCATCAGGTCTTTCTCCGCCTTCGCTTCGAAGCCGAACTTCTGCAAGTCGAGGGTGAGATTGCCCTTGTCGAGGATACGGAGCACGACTTTCTCGCCGAAAATCACGGGCAGAGTGGAAACGCGGAAATCGATCACGCGTCTCCCCATCTTCAACTTGATGCGGCCGTCCTGAGGAACCCGTCGCTCCGCGATGTTAAGAGACGACATGATCTTCACGCGGCTCGTGAGGGCGGCCCGCAACTTGATCGGCGGCTTCATGATCTCCTGCAGTGCACCGTCGACGCGATAACGAACCCGAAGCTCCTTCTCGAACGGTTCGATGTGGATATCAGAAGCGCCACGCTTCACGGCATCCGTGAGAATCCCGTTGATGAGTTTGACCACCGGCGCGTCGTCCGCGGTTTGCACGCCAACGGTTTCATCCTCATCGGTGTCTTCAATGACTTGGAGATCCTCTTCTTCCTCGATGTTCTTGAGGAGAGTCTGCAGCTGCGCGTCTGTCTGTTCGTAATACCGCTCGATGGCGTTGCGGAGGGTATACTCACCGGCGATAACCGGGAAGATATCGTAGCGCGTGATGAACTTGAGATCGTCTACCACCGTGACGTTGGTGGGATCCGCCATCGCAACGGTCAGCGTCCGACCCTCGCGCTTGAGAGGCAGCACGGTGTGCTTCACGGCCACGTCGGCAGGAATCAGCTTGGCGATCTTCGAGTCGACTTCGAACCGCGAGAGATCGACGGCGGGCATGCGGTACTGCCTGGCCAGCATCTTCGTAATCTCGGTTTCTTGCACCAACCCGAGCCTCACGAGGACATAGCCCAATCTCTGACCCGTGCTGCGCTGCTCCTGGAGCGCGTGCTGAAGCTGCTCTTTCGTGATCAGCCCGTCGCGAACGAGTAGCTCGCCCAAACGCTCAGCGTTGGCGGCGGCAGCCGTTGCCATCTAGCCCGTCCTCCTCACGTCGCTAGGCCTCCCAACTCATTGTCTGTCAACATCATAACGGCGTAAAGTATCGAACCGCTTAGGGGTGTCAAGGTAAACGTACCCGACCGCGAAGCCGCGCAATCGTCCCCGGACCGATCCCTCGAACTCTGGTGAGATCCTCGAGCCGCCGGTAAGGCCCGCGGCGCCGTCGGTCCTCGAGGATGGCTTGGGCGCGCGCTGGACCGATCCCGGGAAGCTGAGCCAGCGCCTCGGCAGTCGCTGTGTTCAAACTCACAAGTGCGGGGTCTGAAGACGACCGCGGTTTCGACGACGGACCCGAAAAGATGGCGTGCGGACCAAGCGCCGCCAACGTGCCGGGTCCTACGCCCGGAACGCCATCGAGTGCTTCCAAACCCCCGAACGGCCCATGGATATCTCGATACGTGACGATGCGGAGCGCAAGGGCCGGGCCGATCCTGGGAAGCCGAGCGAGCTCGTCGGCTGCAGCTCGGTCGAGGTCGATCTTTTCACCCGGCGCAAGCGGGCGCCCCAGGCGGGCGGCCCTGGCTTCCACGGAGTCCCGCTCGGGCCGGTGACTCGCCCCGGGGCGGTAGGCCATCTCACCGGGTGGCGACTCCCCACCACCAAGCATTCGTGCGAGGAGACCGACGCTCGCCAGCGCGAGCAAAACGACGGCCGCACGCCGCTCTTCCGGGATTCGCATGGTGCAAGATTCCACGGCGTTTTGCAGCGCGTCGAGCCGTACGCCCGCATAGAGGAGCGAATTGTCGAGGGCAAACGCGCTCGGCCCGAGACGGCCTCGCCCAGCACCATGCAGGATGACGGATCTCCCCCGCGAGGTGTCAATGACTGCGCACGGCTATCGGACGAGGGCCACTCCCACATCCCCCACGACTTGGAGACTCTTGGCGCTCACCTTGTCCAAGGTGTCCTCCGTTGTGTGCCAGTAAGGGTAGTCGAAATCGATGACGTCGATCGCCCGGATGCCCACCTCCAACAACGGTAGATGATCGTCGGTAACGGTGTAAACCTGCTCGTCTCGGAACACACCTCGGTAGCCCAAATCCCGAGCTTTCGTCCATACGCGCCGCACCACCTCCGGCGCTTCCGCGAGCGAGTTGCCTTCTTGAAAGATCTCGAGGTCCCGATCACCCACCATGTCCCACACCACCGCAAACAGCGGTTTGGGCACATCAGCAACCGACGTGGCGTAGTGTCGTGAACCCAACAACACATCCTTGTCGACCGCAAAATCTCCGTAGTCTTCGCCATCGACGAATAGCAGATCCACGCCAAAGGAGGGTGCCTCGCGAGCGAGCGCATCGGCAACGCCCAGAAGTAGGGCCACGCCGGACGCCCCGTCGTTTGCGCCTGGAACGGGACGGCGCTGCTCTCCCAAGTTCTGGCTCCTGTCTGCCTTGGGTCGCGTGTCCCAGTGGGCGACATAGAGGATCCGATCTGTCAACTCCGGCCGGAAGCGACCGATGAAGTTGCGGAGCTCGAGGGTGTCGCTCTCGACCGTGACGTGTGAGAACTCCTGAACCACGACCGTGTCGGCTCGCTCGCGGAGCATGGAAAGGATCCAGTCCCCGGTAGCCCGATGGCCCCGAGTGTTCGGCACTCGCGGGCCAAATTCCAACTGCCGTGCCACGTACTCGAGGGCGATGGCCCCGTCGAACTCTCGGTTTCCGACTCTCGCCCCACACCCAATAGCCGCGAGGAGTAGCACACCTACCGTTTTTCTCATCGAAATTGGCCCGCGAACAGGTTGACGTCGGCGAATACCGTGAACACCAACTGCGACAAGCGATTCGACAAGTGCCGTTGGTCGGTGACCACGTATGTGAATGTGGCCCCTCCCCGAAGCGTCTGGGTGAAGCCCGTGTCCATCCGAACATCGAGCTGGCGGCGTCGACTGTCGGACACCGGGGTGCAGTCATCACCATCCGCGCGCTGGAGGCAGACGGCGAGCTTCGAGGCATTGAAGGAGAAGGTGGTCTGTATCGGACTCCGCAATCCCCCGACGCTCCGAGGCAGCCTGAACCCGAAGCTGGCGCTGCCACCCCAAGCCACCCGGTCGCTCTCCGTACTGTTGCCAGCCGTCACCGACTGTCCCTCCGTCACCGAATACTGCACCGCTGTGCTGATGCCTCCAATCCAGTTCACCGTCACCGAAGGCGTAAGGAACCTGGAATTGTTCTCCGTAACAACATCGCGAACGCCACTGGCGCTCTGAGTCCCAATCGGCTGGCGGCTGGACGCCTCAACCACGCGGTACTGGGTCTGCGCTGAGATGCTGCGCATTAGTGCCCGGAGCGCCCACTGAGGATTGTACACCCATGAAACCGTGAAAGACGGCCATTCCATGCTCCGCTGAATGACCTCCGTTTGCCGCTCAGCGCGCCGGGACCACACCGTGTTTCGAAAGTTCCGATAGTTGAGCCGGACCAGCGCACCCAGTGGTAGACGGGCCCCGCCCGTCGCTGCCAGCGACCGCAGCTCCGCCGTCGCCGTCGCCGGCACATCGTCTCGTTCGCGGAAGTCGTCGAGCCCCCCAAAGGCCAGGTGATACGAGAGATCCGCCGGAAACGGTGCCCGATCGAAGCTCGAACGGCGCTCGAGGTTGTACGAAAAGTCGGCAGGCAGAAAGCCCCGGAGGAGCCGACTGAGAATGCTGGAGTCGCCGATCATGCCTCGCACGAACTGAGACAGGTCCACCGTCGAGCCGATCTCGCGCCGTCGAGCATTCGCGATGGTCTGCGGGACGAAGAAGGCGTCTGTGGAACCGATTCCTGCTCCTGCGCGAACCGGTTCCCGGCTGTTTGGGTCACGTACGAGCGAGAACGTGCTGGAGAACGTGAAACGCGGGCGGAGCCAGCGGCTCAGCGTGGGTGCCATGCTCAGGAAGGTCCCCAACGATCTCGACCGCTCAAACCCGACGTCCGTCCCGAGGAGATTGCGTCGCTCGCCCACAAGCAGGCGACCCACCGTCGTGGAGTCCCCGTAGTCCTGTAGATCCCGAGTGCTCGTATAGCGCAGCCTGACCGTAAACGTCGAGAAGGGCCGAAAGTCGATGCTCGCCTCGTTTCGCCACACGTGTACGATGCTCCGGAGCGCACCGAGGAGCGAATCAGCCGTCAGCTCGACTGGCACTCTGAAGGCAAATCGATCAGAGACGTTGTCGGTGAGGGTCGAAGCGAATCGAACTTGCGCCGGATTCCACCGCAGCCTCGACGTGCGAATCCCGTTCGCGAACTCGCTGTTTCGGATGAATCCGGGAAGATGTTCCACCAACCATACCAGCAAGCCCGGCGCTCCCTTCACCGTCCGCGCCTCCGGAATGGCATTGTATTCCGCATGGAGTTGTTGGCTCGTGGTCTTGGCGCTGCTCAGCGATGTGATGTCATCCGTGGTTACGCGTCGGATTCGAATAGCCAAGGGATCGACGAAGGTCCTGGTAACGAAGTCATCGCCCCGCCGTACGCGCCGCAGCGAGAATTCGATACTCGTCGATGATCCACCCGGAGCCCGCAAGGAGGGTAGCGATTCGGCGAGCACGTCGGTGCGACTGATGAAGAACGGATCTTTGCCGGTCCGAACGTACTGGACGTTAAGGGGGGCACTCAGACCCCAGCTCTCCGGCAGGAGCTTGTCAACCCTGAAGAGCGAGCCGAACCGCGTCGCCGCGTCCGAAATGTAGCTGGGGTCCTGACCCAATTCGCGAAACCGGTCATCCCGACGGCTGAACCCAAAACTGAACTCGGCGACGTCGGCGGCTGCGAGGCGTACATCCATCGCTGCCGCGACTCCAATGTCACCAACGACGTCGCTGAGCCGAATGTCGTCCACCCATAGCTCGACTGGATCGGCCGCAACCGTCTGTGCCACGCGGATGATGCCAACCGCTACCTCCGAGACTCTCGCCAGGTTGGGAGGCGAGACCCCGGGATCCTTGACGTGCACGAGATAGGGACCGTCACAGGCGATGAACGCTTCCGGATCCCCGCCACAGCGCGCCGCCCCACTAGGGGCATCTCCCCGGATCCAGGACGTCTCCGTTTCCGCTCGTAACGCCAGCCAGCGTTCGAGGTCCACCACGACCTCGGGTTCCCAATCGAGGCTGCTGATGGTCGTGCGATAGAGATAGAAATTGTCCTCGTCACGCCCCACCTTGATGAAGAACTCGACGTCTCCCTCGTCCCACCCACCCCCTCGTCCCCTTGCCCACACGCGGAGCCTCCTGTACTCCAAGAAGTTTCGATCGGCCTCCGTGGTGAACCGACGGAGTGCCTCGGCGCGCTCTCCAACCCGGAGATCGCTCGCCAGGAGCCTCAACGATCGCTCGTTGATCTGCTGTTGCCCGAATTCGAACTCCTGGCCCACGCGATCTGCCTGCGTGATCACACCGGGTGGGGACGTGTACCCCAAGTCTTCGTTCTCAGTGCTGACGGTGGAGACGATGACCTCTCCCCGGGGCTCCCCCTGGCTGCCGGTCAAACCGACGATCGGCGAGGGAGCGCGCTTGATCCACGGTGCGCCGATCAGACGGACTCGGCCCAGCGCAAGCGAGATGTCCTCTTCGACAGGCCCTTCGTCGGGCGTCACCAGCGTCAAACGGAGCGCCTGCACCTGCCGAATGCTCGGGGTCCCGATCTGGAGGGTGTCCTCCCGGAACGGAATTCGGTACAACCGCCAGGTGCGTGGCCGGCCACCCTCGTCGAAGTGTGTGACGCCCGTACGCACGAAGTAGCGATCGTCTCCGACGGGGAACAGGTAGCGGAGGACATCTTCCTGCACGGCCCCCACACTGACGTCCAACCGATTGTCCCCATCGAGGTCCTCCGTGTCCAATCGTCGATTCCTTCTCGTACACGGAGCCCGAAGATCGCCGAGCGGGAAAACGGGGAGCCCAACCGCTCCTCCCAAATCGCACAGGGGAAGGTTGCTGACTGTCTCACCACTGGTCTGATTGAAGATCGATTGCACCAAGTCGCCGTGAATGCCAATGTCGTCCACGACGGCATTGAACACATTGGTCAGTGTGTCTTTTTCGGTATCAAGGCGACCGGCACCAACCACTGCCCGGCCGGTGAACACCGTGTCGCTTCCCACGATCTGAAACGCGTCCGGCGCGAACGCCGTGGCGTCTTCGAATACCGTCCCGAATTCGATGACGAGAATGGCGTTTCGCTGTAGCGCCGCTCGCTGGGCGTCCTCCAACACCCAGAACTCCAAGAACTCGACGCGAGACAGGTCGACCCCGACTCCGGATCCCCCCCCGAGCGGTCGCGTGATGCTACGCCAGCGGGGACCCGGCGTGTGGGGAACGAACCAGCGCGGGACGCCAGTGCGCAAATCCGGCGCCCCACCCACGGTGTCGGCCTTGAGGGTGAGCCAGAGCACCGGCTCGATGCTGAATCCCGTTCCCGAAAGAACGATCGTGGAATCGATATCGTCAGGACCGAATTCCAGAATCCCGCTCGCCGTCTGCACACCGTTCTGCCACGTGAGGGCTGCGGCATCCTCCGGCTGGAACCCACCGCCCATCCCCAGATGGCTCGCAGGAATCCCCCGGCCCGAGAGCGGAGCGCTCCCGGGCTGAAACTCCCGCTCCACGAGCGAGATGGACAGGGATGCCTCTCGTTCGAATTCCTCGATGAACGCGAGGCCGGCCTGATTCGGATTGGGTTGTGAGACCGCGAACTCGGCGTTCACCTCGAGGCGCGACGGCACGTCGGTGGAAACGAACGGGAGCCCGTCGAAGAGGCGCGTGACAAACTCAGGTCGGAACTCGAGCTCGGCGCTCATGCCACCCACGAACTGTGACTGCGGTTCGAACCCCAGTTGCGGACGCGTGAAGACCGAACGCTCGCGCTGGACGATGCCTACGGCGTGAACCCGGCCCATGGCGCCGAGATCATAGGTGGCTGCCAAGCCAAGAATGCTCTTGGGCGCAATGTCGAAGAACTGGTTCTCCTCGTACTGGACTTGCACCTCGGTGGGCCCAAAGAAAAGGGAGTCTGGACTGAGGAAACGCACCTGGCCCAGCTGGTAGTCGATCTCGTAGTCGCGCCCGCGAACGAGTTGCCGGTTCCCGACGAACAGTCGCTCGCTTCCCTCCCTGACCTGTATGGCGCCTAGCGTCACCGCGGATCGGTCCCCGGCACCCGTCGCTTCATAGCGGAACTCCAACGTGAATCTCGGCGATGGCCCCTCCGGGATGAGCAGGTACGTCGGCGTTCGATAGAGCGAGTCATTCCGCTCTCCCGGGAAGAGGCGGGTACTGTCCGCGAAAGGTCGGAGGTGCGGAAAGACGACGAAGAGGTCCCGCACCGGTGCCCCACCCTCGGGATCTCGCAATCGTGGGAAGACCCGATTGAACTCATCGATCGTGAAGGGGTCTGTCGTGGTTGCCAGGCCGAGGAGCGACAGGTACGTGCCAGCACCGCTCAACGGCCGCTCGGAATCGTTGACCCGCACGGACAACTCCATCGTGCTCCGGACGACCTCCTGGCCCCCAAGGCGGTACACGTTCCGCATCTCATGGCGGAAGGTCGGCACTTCGCGACCGCGGCGGGGCTCGTGGATCAGCTCCAGCGTGTCACCCATTCCGTTGACCGCTGGGAACGTACCGACGGTATCGCCGAACACCGTCACGTAGGAAACTGCGAGAAATTCCTGGGGGTCCAGCCGCGTTGCCATCACGAACCACACGGCCGACGGATCGAGATAGTAGTCCATCCCTTCAACCAGGACTTCCCAAGAGAACGGACCTACCCGCTGTGGGCTGTCGCGACGGATGGCGACCGCATCGATCCCGCCGAGATTGCGGTTGGCCCCCGCCCGGCTATCCTGCGCCCGGAGGCGGTACACACGGACTTGAGCGAGTTGGAGCTCAGGCGGTAGTGCTGCGCGGTCGATGTTGAGGATATCGATTTCGGGAAACCCCGGGACCCTCAAGGGATCCACCACGAAGAAGAACCGTCCGGTAACGAAATCGAGATCCCGAGCTTCGAAGTCCACTGGCTGGCTCGTGGTCTCACCGATCGTGAAGGTTCGAGAGCGGAGCGACGATCCTTTTTGCTGTGCGAAGATCGAGCGGAGCTCGAGGGGGCCGACCTGCGCTTCCGCCTGCACCCCAAACGAGTTCCCGGGAATGGACCCCGTGATGAACCGGGAGGGGGGCGGACGGAACGTCACGTCGCCAACCTCCACGCGCCTCAAGATCTCGTCGTCGAGCCCCTCGTAGAACACGTTGATGTTGTTGTTGGCATTGAACTCGCGCTCGCTATCGAAGTCCACGTCGACGTGAATCCTATCGCTCAACACACCCCCCGATCGGACGCGGAACTGCTGATCGAAGGACGGCGTTGGGAACCCCACTTGGCACCCGGTGGAAGGATTGCTGACGTCCACACTGCTGCACCGGTCGCTGCGCAGCTGGTCCAGATTCATTTCCAGATGCGCGCTCAGATCGAGGCCGAGGTCCGCGAGCCCCGCCAGCGCATCGAGCCCAGGCTCTTCCTCGGGCACGGGTTCTGCAACGGGCTCGGGGGGGATCTCAGCCAGAGCCGGTGCCGAGTCGGGGAGGGCGGGCTCCGCCGGGGAGAGGGAGGCCAGGACCCTCGCGAGGGTTCGCCGGCGGCGCGCTCGGGCCAGCGTGGCCCGAACTTCGCGTGCCCAACGTGCCGCCACGATGGCGGCGGGGACCCGGGCTCCCAGTCGCCCGCCGGGTACCAGCGCCCGTACTCGGGGTACCGGCACGGAATCACCTGGGAAGCGTATACTTATTCGAGGAGGGGGCACGGAATCCCCCTGAGCTGAAAGCGCCGCTGGGGACAGCAGGGCCGCTGACGCGATCAGCAGAAGATGACGCGACATCTGGGCCTTGGGCCTGGGTTGCGCGTCATAACGGGCGAGGGCACGCAGTCTAATGATCGATACAACTCCTTATAAACGGTTAAGTTACGTGCGAGCATGAAGCTTGTAAGCCGCTACCTGCTGAAGCAGCACGCCGTGCCCTTCGCGTTCGCCCTGTCGGCGCTCACGGGCATCATGCTGGTCAATCAGATTGCCAAGCGGCTCGAGGACCTCCTGGGCAAAGGCCTCCCCTGGACCGTGATCGCGGAGTTCTTCGCCCTCACGGTCCCCTTCATCATCGCCATGACGATCGCGATGGCGGTGCTCGTGGCCGTCGTGTACACCATGAGCCGTCTCGGAGGCGATCGGGAGATCACCGCGCTGCGCGCAGGTGGAGTATCCATCGGACAGATTCTCCGCCCTCTCCTCGCCGGTGCAACGCTGGTGGCGATTGTGGCGTTCCTCTTCAGCGACCAGGTTCTGCCTCGCACGAACCATCGCCTCCGCACGCTCATGACCGACATCTACCGGACCAAGCCGACCTTCTCCTTGAAAGAACACGTTATCAACGAGGTACAGAAGGGTCGGCTGGCGCTACGGGCAGCCCGGATCGACCAGGCGACGTACCGCATGCTGGATGTGACCGTGTACGACCTCTCCAACCAGAACCAGCGACGGGTGATCTACGCAGACAGCGGACAGATCGCCTTCGTCCCCAATCAGGAGGACCTCAACCTCACCCTGTACGACGGCACCATCCATGAATTTGACCGCTCCGATCCGCAGATGTTCCAGAAGATCGGCTTCCAACGCGATCAGATCATAGTGCGCGGTGTCGGATCGGAGTTCAGTCGCCGGGGCCAGGACACGTATCGCGGTGATCGGGAGATGGGCGTTTGCGAACTGGCAGGTGTCGTGCAAATCGCAAGGCGCGATGAGTGGCTAGCCGCGAGGCGTGCCGACGCCGTCCGGCTCAACGGTCTCCGGTCGCTGGTCAACCTGCCACCGCTCCTGCCCGACACCAGTCCGCCCGAAGCGGGCCCACCCCTCTACTGCCGAGCGCTCGGCACGGCCGGCGGGTTCGCCAAGCTGGTCATTGCGAAACTGGGTAACGTCCGAGGCGCTGCCGCTGACACGGTCCCCGACGGGCTCATGGTCAGCACCGAAGAGGGAACAATCGCAGACGACACGACGGCAACAGTGGGCCAAGCCCGCACAGCCACGACCGCCGTGCAGCGTCCCCCTCGTTCCGTGACGCGGGCCATGAATCCAGAGACGCGTGTCCGAGAGCTCCGAGCGCATCACGACCGTGTCCGGTCGAATCGGATCCGTGCTGCCGTGTACCAGGTGGAAGTGCAAAAGAAATACGCCATTGCCGCGGCGTGCGTCGTTTTCGTATTGGTGGGCGTCCCCCTCGCGCTGCGGTTCCCCGGCGGCGGAGTTGGCCTCGTCGCAGGGGCAAGCATGGTGATCTTCGGCCTGTACTATGTCGGCCTGATAGCCGGAGAGTCCTTGGCGAACCGGCTCATCGTTCCCGCCTTCTGGGCGATGTGGTCGCCCAACGTGCTGTTTGCCGGCATCGGCTTCGCGGCCCTGTGGCGCATCAAGCGTGAAGGGACGGTGAGCCGCCGGAGGCGCGCGCAATCATGATCGCGCAGATCCTCGATCGCTACATACTTCGGGAGTGGCTCAAGATCTTCGTAGTCACCGCCTTCGGGTTTCCACTGATAGTGCTCCTGATCGAGCTCGCCGACAATCTCGATGATTACCTGGTGCGGGGGCTCGAGCCCGGGGCAATCGCGTTGGCCTACGTGTTCAGCCTCCCGGACAAGATCTTTCTCATCCTGCCGGCAGCGGTCCTCTTCGCCACAGTCTTCTCGTTGGGTTCCATGAGCCGTCACTCGGAGCTCGCAGCGGCAAAGGCATCCGGGCGATCGTTCTACCGGATGTTCGTGCCGATCTTCTTCGCTTCGGTGATGGCCGCCGGCACCGGGTTCATGATCGGTGAAGTGGCACCGCCCGCCACCCGCCGGCATCTCGAGCTCCTCGGCGAGCAGGAAACGCGGTCGAGCACCAGTAAGTACAACTTTGTCTACCGCGCCGAGCAGGGCTGGACCTACGCGATCCGCGTCCTCGAAGTCGAGCGGAACCGCATGCGCGACGTGCTGCTCGAACGGGAAGGAACCGGATTGGAGTATCCAACGTTGGCCGTCCAAGCCCGCAACGTCCAGCACGATACGACGACGGGAGGCTGGACCTTGGATGACGGGCGCTTTCGCATCATCACCGGCGAGAGCAACGAGCTTTCCTTCGCGTACGATTCGATGCAGATGCGGAGTCTGGCCGAGACGCCAGCGGGGCTTCTCATCGAGCCCAAGAAGCCGCAGGAGATGCGCTACGCCGAGCTCGGCCGGTACATCGATGCTCTGGAGCGTTCCGGTGGCGACGGTCGCCAACTCACCGTGGAGCGGGCGCTCAAGATCGCGGTCCCGTTCACCTGTATCATCATCGCCATATTCGCCGCTCCGCTGGTAGCGACTGCGCCGCGCGCGACCGGCGCGTTCGGCGTGGCGGTGAGTCTGGGAACGACCATCGTGTTCTTGCTGTTGGTCCAGCTCTCTCGAGCCATCGGATCTGGCGGCGGTATTCTGCCGGAGCTCGCCGCCTGGATTCCCAATATGTTGTTCGGGGTGGTCGGCCTGGTGCTCATGCGCAAGGCGCCGACATGAATAGGGGCTGGGGGTCGGGTACTAGGCACTCCGCAGACCGCGAGCCATCGCTACCGACCCCACGGTGAGACTTCGGAGAATCCGTCAGCTATGATCTGACACTTGCCTCCACTTGTACCGGTACTCCAAAAACAACGGGGGCTCATGCGAGCCCCCGTTTGTGTCCGGTGAGGTAGGCTTATCAGAACTCGTACCGGAGACCCAGCTGAACCTGGCGCTGGGAACCAGGGCTGAAGGTGGTAAATGGTGGCGTCAGCTCGCCGGTGTCCGGATCCGGCACAGGGCCCTCGTAGCTGAACAGGAGGTCGCCAGTGGGGACGTCGCCCACTCGGCCGCGGAGCCTTATGAGGTTGATACCGCGGTCTATATTCGACGTCCGCTCGAAGGTCGATGCAAAGAGGTTGATGACATCTACCACGAGCCGGACCCTCGCCGGCCCACCACCCGGTAGACCAACCGAAGCACGTAGGTCAACCCGGCTCCTCCACGGGTTGCGGCAGCTGTTTCGCTCGAGGAGCCGGCCCCGCGCCTCCCTGAGGCACTTTTCCGAGTTGATGAAGTCTTCGAACTCCTGCGCCTCGGCGGCGCCGCCACGGAAGCTCATGTCGGTAACCGCGTTGTTGGGCACGTAGATGAGGTCGTTGTCCCGGCTGACAGCGCCTCCACGATACCCGTCTCCGTTGAGGTCGCCTCTCGCGGTGTAGGTATAAGGCACGCCCGACTGCCCGAAGTACTGCGGCGTGACCTCCAGATCGAGGCCCTTGCCAAGGTCCCAGCGACCCGTGGCCGAGAGGACGACTTTGTGCGGACGCGCGAGGTTGGAGCTTGTGCGTTTCGGGTTGCTGGGATCGCCGTTGATGGCGGTGCGCCCGAAGTTGGACGTCGCCTGGCTCGAGAATAGGCTCTGCGTGTCTTCGACGTCCGAGTAGGTGTAAGAGCCACGGAAGCGCAGCCAGTCGCTGAACTGTCGTTTTAGCTCGAAAGAGAGCAGGAACGCCTGATTCTCACTCTTGTTGGTGATCCGCACGACCTGCGGAAAGGTATCGCTCACCCGCACCGGTGCGAAACCGCTGCTGGTGGGCACTCCGAACAGCGGCCGGTTCCCCTGCGTGGGATCTGTGCCCTGCACACCCTGCAGGTTGACCTCCTCGAAGGCCACCTGCTGCACCGATTTCGTGAACAGGCCCTCCACGGTCACGGAGAAGCCAGCCGGGAGCTCGCGGTCCACCCCGAGAGACAACTTGAGGTCGAGCGGAAACTTGAAGTTCTCATCGGCCAGGTTGATGAACGACACGCTGCCGGCCCCGGTCGTGCCGTCGACGCACGCTTGAGGTGAGTTACCGGGATAATTCGCCGGGTCGAGCGGCGGCGCGTTCGCGCCGAAGCAGGAAAGGAAAGTTGACTCGAGCCCGGTATTGCCGAAGGCGTTGGAGATCCACACGAACGGGGGCCGACCCGAGAACAGCCCGACACCACCGCGAATCTGCGTCTGGTACCGCCCTGGCGCGTTCCAGTTGAAGCCGAAGCGGGGCTGCCACGATGGGTTGCCTGACGGAATCGTGGAGGTGTTGAGTCCCGGGAAGGCGGCCGCGAACGCCGGGTTCTCCCGCGGGTCATCCAGGCTGATGGGCAGGTCCACACGGAACCCGAGGGTCACGGTCAGCTGATTATTCACCGCCCACTGGTCCTGCACGTAGCCGCCCAGTGACAGCATGCTGAACTCGGCGGCCGGATTGCTGATCCCGGCACCGAGCCCCCGGATCTGGTATCGGTCGACGATGCCGCTCTCCAGATCCGCCAGGCTGGCGAAGTCGTACAGGCCGATCGATCCCTCCAAGAACACGTTGCTGAAGCTGAACAGCTCATTGTGCGTTCCGAAGGTCACGACATGGTTGCCGAAGGTCCCGGTCAGGTTGTCGGTTATCTGGAGCACATCCTGGTCCAGTTTGTTGGCCTGAGAGAACCGCTCGGCACCGAACTGCAGGTCGGTGCCGAGGATCCCCGTAGCGCCAAAATCGCTGTCATTCTCCACCACGATCTGGGGGATGTCCACCACGGGAAGCCGCTCGTCGCGCACGAATTCGACGTTGACGAGCAGCTCGTTTTGCCACCGGTCGCCCAGCGTCGAGAACAGCTGTGCCACCGTGGAGTTGGTGATGCTGGTGAAATCCTGCGCCTGGGAGGAGAACGAATGGACGAAGGAGGCCCGGAACGCCGACCGGTCCGCGCGCGCGCGCGCATAGTTGTGCCGCAGCACCAGCCGATGCCGGTCGCTTAGTGCGAAGTCCAGCCGTCCGAATAGGTTGGTGCGAGGATTGTCGAGCCCGAAGACGGCCGATGTCCCCACATCCGAGGCGTTAAAGCCGAGACCCTCCATGATACTAATGAGGCGCGCCGCGGAGTCAGGATGCACACGGGCTTCGATGGCGTCGTCGGTCACCGACCCGCCGGGCACAACGCCGGCTCCCGGCTGCGGGTTGTCCTGTATCTCGAACTCTCCGCTCACGAAGAAGTGAACTTTGTCCCGCTGAATCGGTCCACCAAGCGTGAACCCGAACTGCGTGTCGTTGAAATCGCCGAACGGCTCGCCCTCCAGGTCGCTCACGAAATTCTCGTTACGGTGGAAGACGAACCCCGAGCCGTGCAGCACGTTGGTTCCGGACTTGGTCACCGCGTTGATCAGGCCCCCGGTGAAGTTTGAATGTCGTACGTCAAAGGGCGCCGTAAGCACCTGGAACTCCTGGATCGCTTCGATGGAGATGGCCTTCGCGCCCACTTGGCCGCCCGGAAGGCCGTTGTCGGCCAAGCCGAACACGTCATTGTTCACCGCCCCGTCGATCTGGATGTTGTTGAAACGGTTGTTCTGCCCGCCCACGGAGGGAGCGCCTTCGACGATGCTCACGTGGGGTGAGAGCTCGGCGAAGTCAGCAAAGTTCCGGCCGAGCGTGGGATAGGTGGAGACCTCGTCCTGGGTTATCGTGGTCTCGGTCCCGGTGCGCGAGGCACCAAAGACGGGGTCGGTCTCTGCAATCACATCGACGGCCGCAAGCTGGACCGCCGCCTGCTCGAGCTGGAAGTTCAGGGTCTCCGTCTGACCAAGGCTGAGTTGCACCCCCGAGCGAGCCGCAGGCCGGTAGCCCAGGATCTGGACTTCGATGGCATACGGGCCACCCGGCTGGAGATGAGCGAGGTAAAAACGACCGGCGTCACTGGTGCTCACCCTGCGCGTGACACCGGTACGGGTGTCACTCACCGAGACCTGTGCCCCGGCCAGCGGTGCTCCCGTCTGGTCCACGACACGGCCTGTCACGGCTGACGTCGTGACACCCTGAGCAACAGCCTGCGAAGCTGGGGTTAGCCAGGCGAGAAGGAGGAGAGCGAGGAACCCGCGTATGAGTCCTACGAACA
The DNA here is from genome assembly GCA_039591615.1 of Gemmatimonadota bacterium. GTDB lineage: Bacteria > Gemmatimonadota > Gemmatimonadetes > Gemmatimonadales > GWC2-71-9 > JBDHDH01. The sequence goes on from JBDHDH010000046.1 coordinate 26,835, forward strand.
AGCGCATGAGATCGGACTCCTGCGAAAAGGTGAACTAGTCGATAGGCTTAAGGCTCTTTTTGGGTGCCGCGTATACCTAAAAAGTGATCCGCGGGGCAGCGGGTGGTCAAGGGAGGTGAATACGGGTGTCGCACAGCGGTTTCGCGTTGCAGGTACCGGCCGTCCTCCCACTAATAGTGGAACGCGGTAACCCCGACAGTTTGTTTCCCTTCTCTCGAGTATCTCTAAACGTGCCTGAACGGTGCTCGAACGACCGCAAGCGCATCTGCCGTCCGATCGCGGCTTCCCCACCAACACTGCGCAAGAGACGCCCGCCAGCGATATCCCACGCGCGTTGCGAAGCGCCGAGCGCTTATCCTTCCACAGGATCGCGTCGCGTGCCCGTCCTGTGATCTCTCTGGGGACTGTAATGGCCTTCTGATTGCGAAGGACAACAAAAGGGGCTCTCCTAAGAGAGCCCCTTCTTCTACTATTCGGCTTCGCCAACCCGGAGCGGCTCGACGTACTAGAACGAGTACTTCACACCTACCTGCAACACCCCCTGATCGGTGCGGAACGCCCGCAGATCCTGTTCCTCACCGAAGCTCGGGTTCACCGAATACGTGTAGGTGTTGGTGGCCG
>JBDHDH010000047.1:0-26414 GCA_039591615.1 Gemmatimonadota bacterium
GAAGAGCCGGCTGGGTGCTGTCATCACTCTCTTCATATATTGTAGTAGGATGGGTAAGGAGAAGCGTTGCATGTATTCTAATCTCCAGGTCGGAGCTCGGAATGCTCATCGCTGACCCCGGTCACAGCTCGGTGCCGGTCCGCGTCCGGGGGCTTTCAGTGCTTCTCCTCGGGTTGCCAGCTCTCCTGGCAGTCTCGCCCGTCGGGGCCCAGGAGCCGCAGCCGGATGGTGTGAGCGACTCCATGATCGTCCGAGGGAGGCACGTGTTCAACGGTCCCGCGAACTGCGCAGGCTGCCACGGCGCTCGAGGCGAGGGGACGACAGACGGTCCCTCGCTCATCGACGGGAAGTGGCGGCACGGCAGCGGTTCGTTTTCGGACATCGTCAAGCAAGTGGTGCACGGAACCCCTCGGCGGGAATCCAAGACTGGAAAGCCGATGCCGATGCGTGGATGGGCTCCCATCAGCGATGCCGACGTGCAGGCGGTGGCGGCGTACGTCTGGTGGCTGAGTCGCGACCGACCCCGCGAGCCGTAGCGGCCTTTCGAACGAGGCCACTTCTGTATGCATCTTCGTCGAAGCCAAGCGGCCGGAGCCTTCCGGCCGTTTCTCGATGGCCGGATGAGCGCGTCCCCGGCCTGTTTGCGGGTGCGTCACGGAGTAGATTTGGGCCCGTGATGCCCACCGATGCTTTCGGCGGTCCAGGCCAGCCCCACCTCGACGTCCCCGGGCTTTTGGCGAGCGCCCTCGGGGACCAGTACGATGTTCGGCGATTGGTGGGGCGGGGAGGCTTCGCGGAGGTATACGAGGTCTGGGATCGAACGCTGGATCGCCGTCTCGCCATCAAGGTTCTGCGACCGGATATCGCGTGGACTGCCGGGATGCTCGCGCGCTTTCGACAGGAAGCGCGTGCGGTCGCCAGGCTGACGCATTCGAATATCCTCCCAATCCACTTCGTCGGAGAGGGGGGAGGACTGGTGTATTACGCCATGCCATTCGTCGAGGGTCGGTCGCTGGGAGATCTCATTCGCCAGGAAGGTGCGCTCGATCCCACCCGCGCCCTCGCCATGGTCCGGCCGGTCCTGGAAGCCCTGGGGCACGCCCACGGTCAAGGGTTCCTCCATCGCGACATCAAGCCCGACAACGTGATGATCGAGGAGGGCTCGGATAGGGTGCTTCTCATGGACTTCGGGATCGCGAAGCAGGTCGATACAAAAGCGGCGTTGACGCAGACGGGCTTCGTCGTTGGCACACCGCACTACATGAGTCCAGAACAGGCACTGGGGCAGACGGAGCTCGACGGGCGTTCCGACCTGTACTCGGTCGGAGCGATGCTCTTCCAGATGGTCACTGGCTCACCGCCGTTCGAAGCTGACACCTCTCAAGAGGTTGTGGCGAAGCACATTTCCGAGCCACCACCGGTGCCAGCCAGGCTCAATGCGCACATCCCGAGAGTACTCTCGGACGTCATTGTGCGATGCTTGGCGAAGCGACCATCGGATCGCTTCTCCTCGGCGGCCGCTGTGGTGGAAGCCCTCGATGCCGGACGTACCTCGGGCCTTCCTGAGGCCGTGAGCGCGGAGGAGGTGGCCCGCCAATTCCAGGCTCAGGAGACGACGCCCATCGCGACACCTTCAGCGTCCGGCACGGTCGTCGACGAGATTGTCCCACCACCCAAGCGTCGGATGGGACGGGCCATCGCCGTGCTGGCGCTCGTGGTCTTGGGTGGGGGAGCTGTCGCGTTCTTTGCCCTTCGCCAACCGAGCCTTCTCGTGGAAAACGGTCTCGTCTCCCCGATCCAGGTCACGGTGCGGGATGCAACCCACGAGGTGGAGGCAGCGTCGCAGCGTCGCGTCGCTCTTGCGCGAGGGGGTACGCTGATGGCTCAATGGTCGCTTCAGCAGCCCACCACTCCCAGCGGTCGCGCCATGGGCGTTGCGGTCGAGGGTGCGTTCACGGCGGACCGGCCGAGGGGAACCGTGAAACGAATGGCGGATAGCCGGCCGGGTGGCCGGCCCTATTTCGCGCCACTCATCACGAATGCCACCGATGAGGTCCTGTCGGTGACCGTCAATCCTGGACTAGTGGCGGTACTTTCCTGCGGCTGCCGCATCCCGGTGGGCATGAGCAGGGCGGTGGTCGGGTACTATCCCCTGTTCAGCAACAGTTCCGTCGAAGTGCGCGACGATCGGGGGCGCTCAGCGATTTTTCGCGACGTGGCAACCGGCGTCGATGCCGTGAGTGGAGTGGTCGAGATATACGTGGAGGAAAGCGATCTCCGGTGAGAGCGTGGGGGAGGGGCACGACGAACGACGAAAGTTGAGAGCACAATGCCGAATCTGAGAGTGCGGCGCGGTCACGCCGAGCGGTTCAGTCTCCGGCCGGCATGACGTCTTTGGGGCGTTCAGATGCAAACGGCACCTGCTCGGGCTCCGGGAAGAGGACGCGTATTCTGGTTCCCTCACCCGGAGCGCTGTCCACACGGATCGCGCCTCTGTGGGCCCGGACGATGCCGAGGACCGCGGCGAGTCCCAGGCCGCGACGGGGCACGTTGGTAGAGAAGAACGGATCGAACATCTTCGCCTGCACATCGGTACCCATCCCGACGCCGTCATCCGTGACCTCCAGGTAAGTGAACGTCCCCTCGGCGAGAGACTCGGCGAGGTAGCAAGTCTGGAGGTACGGGCGATCGGCCGTGATTCTGCCCGTCGCAATCGTTACCGTGCCTGCTCGATTTGCCAGCGCGTCAGCCGCGTTCGTAACCAGGTTGATGGCCATCTGCTGCAGGTGTCCGGGATGCGCCATGATGGGCGGGAGTTCCGCAGCGAGGCGGTATTCTAGCCGCACCCTCTCGGGGATGACTGCCTGCAGAAGAGGAGCGGCTTCCTCGATCTGCCGGTTGAGGAAGACGGCGTAGATGTCGATGTGATGACCGGCGTATGTGAGCATCTGGTTGGCGACGTCGATGGCACTGTGGGCGGCTCGTTCGATGTCTCGGACGAGTCCGGCTACGGTCTCGTCGCCTCCACGGATCACACGGGCACGGGCGGCGCTTTCCAGAATGCGTATGAGTACGGTATTGAACTCGTGGGCAATCCCGCCGGCCAGCGCTTCGAGGCTCTCGAGCTTCCTGGCTTCCTGCAGCTGGATCTCTAGGTGGCGCCGCTCGGCTTCAGCACGCGCTCGATCGGTGATGTCCTGGCCGACGGCCACGATTCCACGCGGTTTCCCGGTGGCATCTGCTAACCGGCTGACGTTCCACAAGAGCAGTCGCTTCTCACCGCTCTGCGCGCGAACGAGGTTCTCGAAGCCCTCCGTCGGTTCGCCGTCCAGGACCTTCGCAATATCAAGTGCAATGGACTCACGAATCGGCTCTGGGATGAAGAGCTCGAGGTAGTTTTCGCCCAGGACCTCTGCCTTCGGCCGTCCGTAGAGTCGCTCCGCAGCGCGATTCCACTCCAAGATGCGGCCCTCGCTGTCGAGACAGAGAATGACGCTACCGGCCGTGTTGAACACGGATCGATACTGTCGGTCGCGCTCTTCGAAGGATTCTCGATCTCGTTGAGACTCGCGCAGCAGTTCTTCGAGTTCAGCGACCCGTTGCCGGAGTGCTGTGAGTTCGTCGAGTGACGCTGCTTTCTGCTTGCCGCGAGCAGTGCGCATGGCAGGGCCGAAGGGCCGATTGGGTCCAAGTGGAAAGGTACGACGAGATGAGCAGGCCGCCAGGGCGACCTCGCTCGCTGCGGCCTCGCTGCGTGGCGGGCTGGTGTCAAATGCTTTCCTGGGGGTCCGGTAGCCTCCTGCTCGGTTCCTGACTCGCGGCTTCCGCGCCCGATCCCACCACGAGCCCCGCACCGGCTGCTTGACTCGCGACCTCATCCCTGAGCTGGCGGATCTCTTCATCGGTGTAACCGGCCGCGCGGAGCTTCCGGTCCGTTTGGAGGGCCTTGATGGCGCCTTGCAGTGTGCCCAGGGCCAGGGTGGCGCAGCGATGCCGAAAACCGACGACATCGCGGCCCAAGAGGTCCAGCATCTCCTCGTACGAAATGTCGAGGGTGTCCTGGAACGATGGCTGTTCTCTATTCACTTTGCCAACGAGAATCGATGCCGCCGCTTGACTGATGGTGCATCCAGTTCCTTCGAAACTGGTCTTGGCAATCCGGTCTCTTCCATCGGATTTGACGTGGATGGTCACCAGATCGCCACACCCCGGATTCCCACCGGGCATGCTGATGTCCGCGTCATCCAGCGGCCCCTTGTGGCGCGGGTTCCTGTAGTGATCGATCAGGTTGGCGATGAGGGTGTCTCGATCCATGGTGCTAGGATGGGAATCGAAGGCAGGGCGGGCATGGCGAGCGAATGCCGGCCATGCCCGCCCTCACGTCGATACCCCGGCAGTTCAGGGTTTTTCGATCGGTGCGCGGACGAGGTTTCCCCATTCGGTCCAGGAGCCATCGTAATTCCGCACCTTCTTGAGGCCGAGGAGATAGGTCAGGACGAACCAGGTGTGTGAAGAACGCTCGCCGATTCGGCAGTAGGCGATGACGTCGTCGCTGGGCTGGAGACCATTCTCGTCTCTGTAGATCGTCTCGAGCTCGTTTGCCGGCCGGAAGGTGTGGGTCTCTGGGTCCACCGCGCGGGCCCACGGGATGTTCCTGGCGCCCGGAATGTGCCCGCCTCGGAGGGCACCTTCGTTGGGATACTCCGGCATGTGCAGTCGGTCGCCCCGGTACTCCTCAGGACTGCGGACGTCCACGAGGGGCCGCTGTGCCTGAATGTGTTCCCAGACGTCGTCGCGGAAGGCGCGGATCCGGTCGTCGTCCCGCTTGCCAACCGTGATATTGCCGCCTGCCGAGGTGGGTCTCTGCGTCGTCATCGCGCGGCCCTCTTGTTCCCAGCGGGCCCGACCTCCGTCCATGATCTTCAGGTTCTTCAGCCCAAAGAGTCGCAACACCCAGAAGGCATAGGTGGCCCACCAGTTGTTCTTGTCACCGTAGAGCACGATGGTGGAGTCACCGTTGATGCCCTTCGATCGCAGGAGTTGTTGGAGGCGATCGCGGGTGATGTAGTCGCGGAGGAGCGGGTCGTTGAGCTCGCTGACCCAATCGAGCTTCACCGCCCCCGGAGCGTGTCCAGTTTCATACAACAGCAGATCTTCATCGCATTCCACGAGCCGGACCTTGGGATCGTCGAGATGCCCGGCGACCCATGCCGTGGACGCCAGAACGTCCGGACGGGCGTACCCACGCTCAGCGATCGGCGTCGGCGCCTGTGCCGTCTTCGTTTGTGTCATGGGATTCCCTCCTCGATGGTGTGACGAACCGTGTTCGCAGTTATCGGATGCCGTGGTCAGGATGGGTAATTGTACTCACTTTCGGTGTCGGAGCAGAGGCTCAGTGCCAGCCCTCGCCGGTAACCGTTCGAAATAGCATAAAACCACTCGGGATTGTCAAGCGAGCCGTCTACCTCAGGCTGCCGGTGTCACGTTGGTCATGGCCCGATAGACCACCTCGACATTCTCGAGGTCCGGCCATGCCAGGATCCCGAGGGCATCCTCCACGTACTCGACCCGTCGCATCCCGTTGAGGACCGTCGTGACCCCGGGTGTGCTGGCAACGGTCCAGAGGGCCTTGCGAGACAGGGTCTCGCCGCGGCGCTCTTCAGGGAGCAGGGGATCGATAGCGGCGCTGACGGCTGCGTTCCACGCTCTGGCGCGCTCTGCTGCTTGTCGACGGAGCTCTCGCATCAGCCGGTCCAGCTCGGGGAAGTAGCGCTCTCGCCACGAGGCCCAGTGGCCGGCGAGCTCCCCCTCGAGATGCTGATCGAGCAGCGTCGCCAAACGTCGCACCCGAGCCGTGATCTGGCCGACGATCTGTGCCCACTGCTCGAGGCTCGGGATCTCCGCGCTCGCGGCCTGGAGTGGCTCGGTCCAGCGAAAGAAATCGGCGGGATTCGCGGCTCTGCCTTGTACCTCGATGTGGGGAGCGATCGCTTCGCGGTAGGCCTTTTCCAGACCGGCCACTCGCTCGAGTTGCATTGCAAAATCGATGGCCTCGTCGTCTACCTCCACCTCGGCCAGACGGATCAGCTGGCCGTGGACGAAGGCGTTGAGCGGGCGGTTCACCAGGACCGCCACGGAGTTTGCCTGGGCGGCCCGCAGGACCGTCCGCGAGTCATCGGATCCCGAATTGCGTTCGAAGACCGCGTCTGCCTCGAAGAGGTTGAGGGGGAGTTGAAGAACCCGGAAGTGGTGGTCGACGCCCCCTACGCGGTGGGCGGTGTCGAGCATGTCGGAAAAGGAAGTAGCACCCGGGCTGGATGGTGGCGCCGTGACGGTGTTCGACGACACGCCGTACCATCCGAGCCGCCCCTCGGCCACGGCATCCTCCAGATAGGCAAAGGCCCGCTCCAGGCGGTGACGAAACTCGGTTCGAGCCTGCGCGAGGGGCTGGTCGGACCGTGCGGCCTGGATCAGGGAATACTCGGGGTTGTGGAGCAGGCAGACGTCCAGGGTGTCGAGCTCGAGGCGATCTAAGGCTCGCTGGAGTTGGTCCTGGAGAAAATCGGGGTGGATGCAATGCCAGAGTCCGTCTTCCAGCTTGACCATTTCGGGGAACGGATCGCCCTGCGCCTCTCGCGTTCTGGCGAGCTCGTAGTTGTTCCCCTGAACGTACCCGATCTTGGAGACGACGACGAGTTCGTCGCGGTCGAGGTCGCCCGTTCGGACCAGCTCCTGGATCACGGATCCGGCCAGTCGTTCACTGCGCCCGTCCATGTAGTTCGTGGAGGTGTCGATCAGATTGATGCCTCCGAGCAGCGCGCGAACGAGCGCTTCGCGATGCTCCTCCGCCTCGTCGTGGATCCGGTAGCCACCGAATCCCACTCGACTCACGGTCAGACCTGTCGTGCCGAACGGAACGTATCCGGGAGCCGCGAATCGGGACGCATACCGGGCCGTTCCAGCGGCAGCGGCTCGGCCCGGGAGAGGGTGTGCGATGGTGGTCGCGGTCTTGGCGGGCAGTGGAGCGCTGGACAGCGCCGTCCCGACCTGGGTTGGGTCGATGATGGGAGCCTGGCAGGCAAAACGGCGACAAACATAGAGGGCCGCTTTGCCGTTCACGAGGTGCTTTCCCTCGATGAGAGGGAGGCCGGCCACCTCGTCGTGGCTCGCGGGGTCGTACAGGGCCTGGATGCGGTTCGGGAGGTAGTGTCTTGCAGCCTCGTGGCAGAGCGCTTCCAGCTCGGCGCTTCCCTGTTGGCCGACGAAGGCCAGCTCCACCGGACCGTCGAGCAAGAGGTCCACCACGCAGAGACTGCGTGCGAACGCCCGAGGGTGGTGGGCGATGAGTCGACCGTAGGCCTTGATGGCGTCGATGGCGGCCGATTGGAGATCGTCGCGGTCGAGATGGAACGCGAGACGGGCCAGCGCCGAGGCTGCGACAGCATTGGCCGCCGGGGTCGCACCGTCGCTGCCGTCCCGCTTGCGGAGGATCAGCTCTTCGTGCTGATGCGCGGTACTGAAGAACGCGCCGGTATCGTCATCCCGGAAATCGCGGACGATGATCTCCACGAGACGCGCCGCCTCGTGCAGGTGCCTGATATCTCCCCCTGCCTCGTACAAATCCAGAAGGGCGTCGGCCAAGTAAGCGTAGTCTTCCAGATAGGCATTCAGATGTGCCCGTCCCTCGCGATATGTGCGAAGAAGCCGCCCGTCCTCCTGCAGGAGATTGGAGCGAAGGAACTCCGCAGCCCGAGACGCAGCATCGAGGTATGGCACCGTGCGGAGGATGCGGTATCCCTCGGCGAGTGCCCCGATGGCGAGCCCGTTCCATGCCGTGAGGATCTTGTCGTCGAGACCGGGCCCGACGCGCTTGGCGCGCGCTTCGAACACCGCGGTGCGAGCGCGTTCCAGCGTCTGCGCGAGTTCATCCGACGTGATTCCCAGAGGCTGGGCCACGGCGGTGATGGGTCGGGGCGTATTGGGAATGCTCTTGCCCTCCCAGTTGCCACCGACGGTGATGTCGTAGTAGGCGTTGAATCGCTCCCCGTCTTGGCTGCCGAGGATTGCGACGATCTCTTCTGGGGTCCAGACGAAGAACTTGCCCTCTTCGCCTTCCGAATCCGCGTCGGTCGACGAGTAGAACCCCCCCTTGGGAGAGGTCATCTCGCGGAGGATGTAGTCCAACGTCTCCGTGGCGATGCGGCGATAGAAGGGATCGCCGGAGACCTGGTAGGCATCGAGATACGCTTTCGCCAGCAGCGCGTTGTCATAGAGCATCTTCTCGAAGTGAGGCACCAGCCAACGCCGATCGGTAGCGTACCGGTGGAAGCCGCCACCGATCTGGTCGTACATGCCCCCTTGCCCCATGGCGTACAGCGTCTTCTGCACCATGAGTCGAGCCTGAGGGTCATCGAACCGTCTGTGGAGACGAAGCAGGAGGGAGAGGCCTGTGGCTGGCGGGAATTTCGGAGCGGAGCCAAAGCCGCCGTACGACGCATCGAAATCGTCGGCGAACTGCTTCAGAGCGAGGCGTAGCTCCGTCTCCCCGACCGCGAGCGCCGGTCCGGCTTCCTGCTGTTGTCGAAGGTGCTCCACCAGCTCCGTTGCGGTTCCCTCGAGGCTGTCCCGATTCGCACGCCAGGCATGCGCCATGCTGGTGAGCAGTGTCTTGAACCCTGGGCGCCCGTGGCGATCGTCGGGAGGGAAGTAGGTGCCAGCGTAGACCGGCTGGAGTTCCGGGGTGAGAAAAACGGTCATGGGCCAACCACCTTGGCCGTGGTTCATCACCACCGTGGCGGCCATGTAAATGTCGTCGAGGTCGGGCCGTTCCTCGCGGTCTACCTTTATGCTGACGAAGTGCTCATTCATGACCGCGGCGACCTCATCGTTCTCGAACGACTCGTGTTCCATCACGTGGCACCAATGGCAGGCGGAGTACCCGATGGAGAGCAAGATGAGCTTGTCCTCGCGCCTGGCCCTGTCCAGTGCTTCAGTACCCCACGGATACCAGTCCACGGGATTGTGGGCGTGCTGCAGCAAGTACGGACTCGTTTCCTGAATCAAGCGGTTGGTGTGCTTGCGGTCGGCGGTGGTGTGGACCATGAAATGACGTAGCTCTGTTTATCGTGGATTATGTCGGCTCTTCGCAGCGTAGGGCGTGGCCGGAGGAATCGCAAGGCTGGGTGAGAAGTGGGAGAGACAGATACGGGGGAGTGCCCCGTAGCGGGGATGGGGATCATCTGATTCGTTTGGGGTCGGGTCCTTGCTTGAGGAACTCTTGCGAGCGATCTAGAATTGTACGAGGTAGCTCACGACGGACTTGGGCCCGGAGGGGATTCAGGAGAGAGGTATGACCCATCAATCGAACGTCCGGATCTCAGATCCGGAATTCACGTTGGCGTTGACAGATGCGGCCGCCCAGCGCGTGCGGGAGGTGACACAGATCCTCGGGTTCCCGCCGGAATCTGCCGGGCTTCGCGTCCATGTGGTGGAAGGAGGATGTTCGGGGTTGAATTACGACGTCCAGGTGGTGGAGCGGCCGGCTGCGGACGATACGGTGCTCGAGATCAGCGGCGTGAAGGTGTTTGTGAACGACTTCAGTGCGCCGTACGTCAACGGCCTGGGCGTGGACTGGATCTCGACGTTTCAGGAATCACGGTTCGTATTCCGGAATCCCAATGCCAGCGGTGGGTGCGGGTGTGGGGTGAGCTTTACGGTCGAGTGAGGGCGGCTCGGCCACGCCCCTCCGACGGTTTCTCGGCTCCTTCCCCGCGGTTCGCGGCCGGTACGTCTTCCGCCATGTCCTCCAACGCGATTGATGAGTTAGCGATTGATGTCGTTGGTTTCGACGCCGACGACACCCTCTGGCACAACGAGCGAGTCTTCGTCGAGGCGAAAGAGCGGTTCACAGGCCTCCTCACGCCGTACCACGCCCCAGGGTGGATCGACGAACGACTGTACGCGACGGAGATGCGGAACCTCCACCACTACGGCTACGGCATCAAGAGCTTTACCCTCTCGATGATCGAAACGGCCATCGAGTTGACCGAGGGGAGAATCACGGGTAGGGAGATCCATCGCATCATCGAGCTGGCGAAGGACATGCTCGAGACCCCCGTAGAGCTCTTGGAGGGTGTCGAGGAGACGGTGGCGCATCTCGCGGACTCGTTCCGGCTCATCGTCGTGACCAAGGGGGATCTCTTCGACCAGGAGGCGAAGATCGCCAAGTCCGGGCTCGGGGAGTACTTCGATCACGTGGAAATCGTCACGATGAAGAACCCTGCCACCTATGCGGCGGTGACCGCCAAAGTGGGTGTAACACCGGATCGCTTCGCGATGGTGGGCGATTCGCTCCGCTCGGACGTCTTACCGGTGTTGGCGGTCGGTGGACACGCGATTCACGTTCCCTACGAAACATCCTGGGAGCACGAGCACGTATCCCAAGACGAGGCGGCGCAATACCGGTTCTCGCGGGCCGACAGCATCAAGGATGTACCCCACCTGTTGAGGGAACTGTAGTCCACAAGAACGACACCTCCGACCTGCCGGAGGTCGACGGCTCCTCGGGTGAGGACTGAGGTGCGGGCTCCGGCGTCGCGCTCCGTTTGGAGGAGTCCGCCGTGGGAACAGCCGGTCTGACCGAAGCGGGGGGTGTGACCGGAATCACACGGCGAGACTGAGAGAGATGCCGGTACGCGTCAGGTGTATCGCGTTAGTAAAACGTCACACCCATACCGAACTGTACGAGTGTCAGTGACACGTCAGCGAGCCGATCTCCCGCCGATTCGAGATTGGCGAAGAGGGAACCGATGAGGGTGAAGTGCGGTGTGAGCGCCACGTTTCGGGCCACACGGAGGTCGTACCCAGCTCCGAACTGCCCGCCGAAGCTCGTCGCCGTGACGGGGTCATTCGCGCCGTCGTCGATTCGGTACCCGACGATCCCGAACCCGCCCTTGAGGAACCAGGGGGTCCCCCGCGGGCTCGGATACCAGTAGCCAACCGCGTGCAGGGCTCCGAGAGCGACGTCGACACCCGCTTGGCTCTTCTTCCAGCCGTCGGCCTCTGCACCGATGAGAAAGCTTGGTGTGACCGTTCCCCCCAGCCTCGCCTGGCCCGAAACGCCACCGTTCCGGTCGTTGGTGCAGATATCGCAGCGCGCTCGCGAAAAGCCGAAGCCGAGTCCCGCGCCGAACCAGAGTCCCTGGCGCAGCGGTGTGCCCTGCGCAACCGAGAGCGTAGGCGTCAGGATGTGAATCAGTCCCAAGACGATTGTGAGCCCTGCAAGACGCATGCGGCCTCCCTGCCCTGTTATGGGATCCACGTCAATTGGATTGGTGGGTGAACGCGCAGCTGCTCGTGATAATGGGCTGGATCACGACGGCAAAGGTGACGGCGCTCGATGGTAGAGGGAGTGGTGGAGCAGCCGGATTCCCGCCGCATCGCGGCAAGGGGAAGCAACCCTCCAAGGACGGAGGAAGAGATCCGGCCAGTAGGCATCAGGTGTGGCACTCCTCTCAGCGAACGACAGGCTGCGGTCCTGGATCTCTCCAGATGGTGCGGGCGGCGGTCCTAGATACACCGTGAGATCGCCGCGGCCTGTGAGGGGCGTCACAAAGATGACGGGTCGCCGGGTTCCCCTATTCCTTATCGATACCTCATCTGTACTCCGTCTGTCTGTACGTCTTGCTGGTACCATGCCTGCGACCAGACACGATGTACCGCTCTTGGCGCGGTTGGGGCATCAGGTGAGTGATCGAGGAAATCTCGCCGCTTCGATCCCGAGATGACGAGCCTGGCCGACCTACGCTATGACGGACTCGCGGTCGAAGATCAAGTACGTGAACAGTCCTTTGGCTGCCAGTTTCCCATCCTGAAACACTTCGACGTCGCACAACGCAACTCGCCGACCGCGTTGCACGACACGTGAGCGTGCAACGAGATCGCCGCCAGCCGGCAGGACGGTCCTGAGGAAGTTCACCTTCAGGTCGATGCTCGTCATGGTCGTTTCGGCAGGCAGATTCGGTAAGAGCGCATAGACGGCGGCGGTATCCGCCGCCGCGGTGATGATCCCACCATGCACGACGCCCTCTTCCTGCACGTAGTCGGGCTTCAGCGGGAGAACGATCTCAGCCTGCTCGCTCGATTGTGAGCGAAGCTGCCAACCGAAGAGGCGGTTGACGGGAACATCGACGAATTCCTCAGACCCTTGCGAGGTGGGGGTCATGTTGGTTGGCAAACCGCGGTGGCTGAGGTATACGCCAAGGTCACGCGGTTTCCTTCGCGAGGAAGAGCGTTTGGGTGGGGTAGGCGAACTCGATTCCTTCGTCGGCAAACCGCTGATAGAGCTCGAGATTAATGGCCTGCTGAATGTCCATGTAGAGGTTGTACGCCGGATCCTGTACGTAGTACACGGTCTCAAAGTCCAGAGAGAAATCGCCGAACGACTTGAAATGCGATCGGTCGAAGCGGGATTTCTCCTGGGCGTCGACGATCTCTCGGACGATCACTGGGATCGTCTCCAGCTTGTGTCGCGGTGTGTCATACGTCACGCCAACCGTGAATACGACCCGACGCTCGTACATCCGGCCATAGTTGCGGATCCGGCTGTTGAGCAGGTCGGCGTTGGAGAAGATGAGCTGTTCCCCAGAGAGACTACGCACCCGTGTCGTCTTGATACCGACGTTTTCGACCGTGCCGAGAAGGTCCCCGACGATGATGAAGTCGCCGATGACGAAGGGTTTGTCGAGGACGATGGAGAGCGAGGCGAAGAGATCCCCGAGGATGCTCTGCACTGCCAGGGCGACCGCGATCCCACCCACGCCGAGTCCCGCCACGAGGGCGGTGACGTCGACGCCCAGGTTGTCCAGGGCCAGCAGCAACACGACGGCCCACAGCCCCAGCCGAATGACGAAGCCTAAGGCGTTCATGGTCGTGACGCTGGCGGCGTCCTCTTCGACCTGACGCTTCCGGTAGGTCTCCACCCAGAACATCAGAGCCGCGCTCGCCCAGATGCCTGCCTGGACCAGGAAGGCAATGATGGTGAGGCGCACGAGAATGGACCGGGCGGGGGGTGGAAGCTGCAGGACGGTGGCACCCGCATAGACCGCCACGATTGCCAGGAAGAACGCTTTCGTCTTGCGGAGGGCCTGGGCGACTAGGTCGTCCCATTGAGTTTCCGTTCGTTTCGTGAGCTTCTCGAGGCGGACGATGATGACTCGCTCAACGAGGCGCAGCACCAAGAAGACCGCCACCGCGATGCCGAGCCCTATCAGCCAGGACTGGACCGAGTTGCCGTAGAGGGTCGCGTTTAGGAATTCCATATCGTTGACGAGTCTATGAGTGACTGGGTTGGGGTATCAGTGCTCCCGAAGCGTGCTGGCCAGGAGCCCCCTGGCGACTTCGATGAAGCTAGCTTCGTTGACCAATCCGACCAACTTGCCGTTCTTGACGACGGGCAACGCCGAGACCCGCTTGCGATGCATGAGCTCCATGGCATCGGTGGAAGGAGTCTCGGGGGCGATCGTGATGGGATTCGGTTCCATGATCTCTCGCACCGGCACCATCGGGTAATCGCTCACCCCCTGCCTGGCCATCAGACGGATGAGGGAACGATAGGAGACGATACCCACCAGCTTGTGCTCGTTGTCCTCTACCATCACGTGCCGGATCTGTTTCCGGTCCATGAGGAAGGCCACGAAGTCGACCAGCTCGTCTTCGCGAACGGTGAAGAGGTCGGTGATCATGTATTGTTCGACCCGCAGGTAATTGCCCCTCCAGTCTCCAGCCTCGTCGAGAGTGGCCAGCTCCCACTCGTGGCCCGGACGCCCCGACTTTTGGCGATTCACGATGGCGGCGGTGAGGGCAGCCAATCGCTCGGAGCGAATCCCGCTGTCCTTCATGGCGGCGAGTGACTCGACGAGCCAGCGAGCGCCGGTGCGGGCACTGGCGACCCGGGCTTCGATGATGCCGCAGTAGCGATCGATGTCGGCGCCTCGAACGCCCGCGGACCGGAGTCCGTGACGGGCGAGCGGGAGGAGCTCGCCGAGAATCAACTCGGGGGCGCTGGGTGACCCGCCCTTCAACCAGGTGAAGCCCGTCTTCAAGCCGTGTCGGGCGGCAGCGAGAAAGTTGGCCTTGGCATCGTCGAAGTCCATCAGGTGGGTGATATCGCCGTACTCGGCGGCCATCCCCACCATGAGCCCCACCCAAAAGGCGCCGTTGGCGACTTCGTCGGGAATGGAAGGACCGGCGGGTAGCGCCCGGCATTCGATTCGCAGATGCGGCCGCCCCTGGGCGATCCCATAGCAGGGGCGATTCCAGCGGTAGACGGTGCTGTTGTGGAGCTGGAGAGCTTTGAGGCTGGGTATACTGCCGGATGCGAGTACCTCAAAAGGGTCCTCGTCGATCTGTGTCGCCATGAGGACCCGGAATCGGGCGACGTCCTCCTGAAAGACCTCCAATACGGACCGAGCGATCCACTTCTCGCCGAACCGCACGCGGGAGCTCAGGTCACGAATGTGCGGTGTTGCGCTTCGGGTGTCCACCGACTGCTGGAAGAGGGCGATTCGCGTTTCCCTCCACAGACGCTTGCCGAACAGGAGGGGCGAGTTCACGGCGGCCGCGAGGACGGGGGCGGCAATGGCCTGGGCGATGTTGTAGTACAGTGGAAAGTCTGCCGCGTCGACCTGAAAGTGGATCTGAAAACTGGTGTTGCATGCCTCGAGCATCACCGATTCGTGCTCGATCCGAAGCTCGTCGGTGCCCTCGATCTGCAGCCGATACGGCCCCCCGCGCATCCGGGTGGTCGCTTCATTCAGCGCATAGTAGCGGGCCCGCGGGGTGATGTTGTCCAACGAGAGATCCGACTTGCTGAGAGTTGGGAGGATCCCAGTGAGGGCGACGCTCGCTTCGCGTTCCCTGGCAAGGTCCCCGACCCTGCCAACGAGCTCGTTGAGGTGCGCCTCCACCTGGGCGAAGGCATCTCCCCCGATAGGGACAGGGTCCAGATTGATCTCCAGATTGAATCGCGCCAGCTCGGTGGTGTACCGTGGGTCGTCGAGCTCCTCCAAGAGTTCGATGGCGATGGGAGCGGGCCGCCAAGCACGGTCCACCAGGATGAGCTCCTGCTCTGCGCCGAATCGGCGGATTCCGGATTCGATGGCGTCACTCTCGAGGATCTGCTCCAGGGCGCGGAGATCGCTCAGCAGTGATTTGGTGAACGCGCGAATCGCAGCCGGGTCGAGTTCGGGCGTGACGTCGTGTTGGCCCATGGGCGCACCGTTGCGGAGCGGGGTTCCTAGCGATTGTAGAAACAGGGGATCATGGTTGTCAACGGAATCGGATGTCCGGTTACTGCGGCCAGCCCCGGCCGCACGTGTCATCGCAACCCGTCGGTGCCGATTCTCCGGCTTGACTGAGCGGCGGGTGGCAGTAAGGTGTCTCAGCAACTTCACACCACTTCGGAGCTTGCCGCATGCCTTCCCCTACAACCAGACGCCATGAGTCGTGGCGCGCCCGCGTGCACGAGGTCATCTACGAGGCCGATACGCCGGCGGGCAAAGCATTCGACGTCGTGCTCATCTGCCTGATCGTCCTGAGCGTCATCACGGTGATGCTCGACAGTGTCCAACCGATCAGCGACGTCCATGGAGAGCTCCTCCGGGGCATTGAGTGGGGATTCACTGTTCTTTTTACCGTCGAGTACTTGTTACGGCTGCTCAGCGTCGGACAGGCGCTCCGGTATGCGACCAGCTTCTTTGGGATCGTGGATCTGGTGGCAATCCTCCCAACCTATCTGAGTGTGTTCATCCCCGGAGGTCAGACGCTCCTCGCGGTGCGGGTCCTTCGACTCCTGCGGGTGTTCCGCGTGCTAAAACTCGGGCATCACGTCAAAGAGGCCGGGGTCCTGATCCGCGCGTTGCGCGCCGCGCGCTACAAGTTCACAGTGTTTCTCGCGACGGTGCTCACTCTGGTCGTAATTCTGGGGTCACTCATCTATCTGGTGGAAGGCGCCGCCAACGGTTTCACGAGCATCCCGCGGAGCGTGTACTGGGCCATCGTGACGGTGACAACGGTTGGGTACGGAGACATCGCACCGCAGACCAACATCGGTCAGTTCTTCGCGGCCATCACCATGATGATTGGCTATGCAATCATCGCTGTTCCAACCGGGATCGTGACCGTAGAGTTGAGCCGTGCGGTGAGGCATGAGGTCTCGACGCAGGCCTGCCCACGATGCAGCCGAGAGGGGCACGACACGGATGCCACGCACTGCAGGTTTTGCGGTGCTCGCCTCTGAGAGCTCGACTTCGGGAGGTGATGGTGAGTTGGGGCGATGAAATGGGGGCGCGGCTTGCTGCGCCCCCACGGGTCTACTGGAGTTCTTCCACTCCTTGGTGGAAGACGATATCCACCGGAATGGCCGCTTCGGCCAAGCGGTCCAGGTCGGCCTGGAGCCCGGGCGCGATCACGCCCCGCTGGGTGATGAGATTGGCAGCCCGTTCGTAATCGCCATCGCCTTGAGTCGTGAGCAGTCGCTCCGATAGTCCGGCCACCGCGCGCTGCATTTGGGTGAAATCGACGCTGTAGCGACCGCTGTCCGGATCGCGAACGAACACGCTCTCGTCTTCGAAGAAGTTGAACCGCACCATGTTCGCCCGTCCGTGGGCGCTGGATGCTCCGAAACGCACCGACCGGAACACGCTGGCCAGGAAGGTGACGTAGAAGTCTCGGATGTCCCCTTCGGTGATCACGCCGTCCTCGTGCAGTGTGGTGATCATCCACAATCCCAGAATGTCTGCCTTCCCCTCTTCCATCGCCGACGCGTGCTCTCTGAGCGCCTCCCGGACCGTCCCTTGGCCGTTGATGGTGTTCTTGACGCCCAGGCCGTGGGCAACCTCGTGGAACATGATGTTGGCGAAAAAGGCATCAAAGGTGACGTGGCGGCGCTGGTCCTCGGCAATCAGCATGTCCGCGATCGGGACCAGGATCCTATCGAACTTGGCGCGCATCGCGTTCTTCAGCTGGAGCCGTCGTGTGCCTTTTTCGAGCTGCACCACCTCTTCGTTTGGGAGGTTTACCGCGATGGGTTTCGACCCGGCGTTGGCGTAACCGGCGAAGTAAACGGCATCGTACGCATTGAGCTCCGAGTCGGTGCCAGGCGTCTCTCGTTTGTAGGCGTCGGGTACGGGGAGACGACGCTGGAGCCCCGGCAGTAGCGCCGCGTAGCGTGAGAGCCGGGCACTCCACTCCCGATCCTTGACCAGCACCAGGCCTTCGTACGCTGCCTTGTAGCCGAAGAGCTGGTCCTCATAGGTCTCGATAGGCCCGATGACGACATCGATAGTATTCGTCTTCATATCGAGCCACGCCATGTCGCTCGCCCGGTACTCGTCGCTGAGGAGCGCTTCCGCTCGGAACTGCAGATAGCGTTCGAGCTCCGGATTCTCCGCCAGGTCGGCTGCCTGGCGAAGCTTGTCGGCAGCGAGATCCAGCCGTTCAGCGAACGCTTGGTGGTACGGAACGGCTTCCAGCGTTCCCTCGGGCCTTCGCCGGATCAGTGTGTATTGGCTTCGGAAGTCATCGGCGAGCTCGGGATGCCCGGCAACGAACGCCTCGAATTCCGTCTTCGACATGTCACCTGGGTAGAAGTTGGCTCCGGCTGGTTTTGGGCCGGCGCCGGCCACAAAGGGAGCATCGCCGGCCAAGCGGTCCCACGGACCGTAGTTGATCTCGGCGTACTGATGACGCCCTGGATCGCGGAGGCCTTCGAGAAGAG
Source organism: Gemmatimonadota bacterium (assembly GCA_039591615.1). Lineage (GTDB taxonomy): Bacteria > Gemmatimonadota > Gemmatimonadetes > Gemmatimonadales > GWC2-71-9 > JBDHDH01. The sequence continues at coordinate 17,777 of JBDHDH010000047.1, forward strand.
CACCCTTGTGCCCGTAGGCCTGCTCCCAGAAGAGTGCGTCCATTTGCTGGGCGGCTTCGATGAGAAGGGGAAGCATCTGCTGTTGGTTCTCCGTCAGTCGATCGAGATCCGTCGACAGCCTGACGGGCGCGTACTGTGCAACGAGTCTGGTCGGATCCACCTCGCCGGCGTCTCGATCGCCCGGCGCGCACGAGAGGAGGGCGACCGTCGTGAGTCCGACCAGCGGCAGCTGAGCCTGGAAGCGGTACATGGTTTGAGCCGAATGGGTTGAGGTGATGCTTGCGTTTCCCGAAATCTAACGCAGCACGACGGATGTTGGATGAAGCATGTCGATGTCGGACGACGCGTTGCCACTGCGACGTCAAAGGCCCCTGGATGACTGGGAATGGAGCAGTCATGAGCGACGGCCGATGCCCTTGCGTGTGTCGAGATCACGTTCTACTCTAGGCTCAGACAAGCGCACGCGAATGGGGTCTCCCGGAAGTCCGGTGCAAAGCCGGCGCGGCCCCGCCACTGTGTGAGGCCCGGACCATCGGTCCGGTGTGGCCCGCTCGAACCAGCCACTGGGTGGAAACCCGGGAAGGCGAGCGGCGTTGCCTCGAGCCAGGAGACCGGCCCCATTCGTTCCCGTGACAGCGTCCCTCGAGGGAGGGATGCGGGCCCGGAGGCACCCTTCGAACCGCCGCCGTCCCCGTCCGGTCCCTTTCCGTGAGGGGGAGGGCGATTCGTGTTTCAGCCTTGCAGAGCTTCCCGAACTCGGCCATCGACTGCCGCGCGCGCCGGGCGGTGTCTGTGGGCCTGCGCCCTTCTTGTCTTGTTAGCTGCGTTGGGGTGTCACGGTGGCGACGTGCCCAACGAAGGAAGGGCGCCGTCGACGGCAGTCTCGGTCGAAGATGATGCAGGTCACCTGGTGGTGCTCCCGCATCCTGCCCGCCGAGTCGTCTCGTTAGTTCCCAGTGCAACCGACGTCCTGGTGGCCCTCGGGGCCGGGGATCGTATTGTCGGGCGCACCGACTACGACACCGCGCCGGAAGTGGCGGACCGGCCGTCGGTCGGTGGTGGGCTCGATCCGAGCCTCGAGACCCTCGTTGCGGTCGAACCAGACCTGGTGATCGCCTGGGCGGAGGCGGGTCCGTCCTCGCTGCGGGGCCAACTCGAGCCGCTCGGTATCGGAGTCTTCGGCCTTCGCAGCCAGGACACGACCGACGTCTTCGGCGCAATTCGAAGCCTGAGCCACCTCGTCGCCCGCGATTCGGCGGGTGGGGTCCTCGCTTCGCGGATCCGGCGTGAGCTCGCGGCCATCCGAGCATCTACCGTTGGTCGTCCGATCCCGTCAGTGGTCTATTTGGTGGAGGTAGATCCACCGCTGGTCGCGGGGCCAGCGACGTTCGTGGCACAGATCATGGGCATCGCTGGCGCGAGGACGGCGTTTCCCGACCTCCCAGGGCTGTGGCCCCAAATCTCGCTGGAGGAGCTGGTACGACGTCAACCGGACGTCCTCGTCCTGCCTGAGCTCGCATCCCTTACACCCTTCGTCGCGAGGATGCGGAACGCGCCCGGCTGGCGTGAGCTTCGCGCCGTGCAGAACGGGAGCGTGGTCCAGATACCACCCGAGCTCATGAGCCGTCCCGGGCCGCAGATCGTGACGGCCGCACGTGTGTTGCGGGATCGACTTCATCTGGCTCTCGAACGGAGACCCCCGTGAGGATTGGTCGGGCGGCGGCGGGGCTGGCGATCCTCACCGCGGTTGCCGCAGGCGCACTCTTGGTCAGCGTGCGGTTCGGAGCCGTCTCCCTCGGCCTGGGAGAAATCGTGGATGCGATCCGGGGTGTCGGTGCCCCGTCCGCCGTAGCTATCGTGCGAGACCTGCGGCTCCCTCGCGCGGTCCAGGCGGCGCTCGTCGGAGCCGCCCTTTCGGCCAGCGGTGCCACGTTTCAAGCACTGCTGCGAAACCCCCTTGCTGATCCGTACATCCTCGGCGTGTCGGGAGGCGCGGCCGTGGGTGCGGTCTCGGCAGTCGTGCTCGGAGTCTCCATTGCGCAAGCCTGGGTCGTGCCATTGGCGGCGTTCGTCGGCGCGTTGGTCGCCATCATCGTCGTGCTGCGTATCGCGCTCATGGTGGGCCAGACGCTCGACACGCGCATCCTGCTCCTGGCCGGTGTCGTCGTCGGTGCATTTTTCAACGCCTGCATCCTCCTCGTGCTCACGTTTGCAGACGTCGAGTCGTTCCGCTCCGCGATCTTCTGGATGATGGGGAGCTTGGCAGGGGCAAGTTGGAGCAAGGTCTGGGTGCTTGCCCTCTATCTCGTCCCCGGCACCCTGGTACTCATCACGATGGCCCGATCACTCAATCTGTTCGCCATTGGGGAAGAGACCGCGGCGTATCTGGGCACGCCGGTGGAGCGTACCAAGTACGTTGCGTACGGCACCGCGTCTCTCCTTGCTGCAGCCGCGGTCGCGCTCAGCGGCGTCATTGGGTTCGTTGGACTCATCACACCGCACGTGGTGCGCCTGATATGGGGAAGCGATTACCGGTTTCTCATCCCGGCGGCTTCGTTGCTCGGGGCGGCACTGCTCTCCCTGACCGATGCGCTGGCACGTACTGTGGCCGCTCCCATCGAGTTGCCGGTGGGTGTGGTCACGGCGTTTGTGGGTGTGCCCTTCTTCGTGTGGTTATTGCGCCGGAGAGGTGCGTGATCACCTGGCGGTGTGACTCGCTGGTCTTCCGATATCCCGACGCTCGGACCGCCGCGATTGATAACGTCTCCCTCGAGGTCGGTGTCGGGCGCTGCACGGTGCTGATTGGGCCCAATGGCTCGGGGAAGTCAACGCTAGTTCGCTTGCTGCTTGGGGTCATCCGCCCGACCAGCGGCGAGGTCGTCTTCAGGAGCCAGGCCATTCATCGGTGGAACCGTGCCGCCCTGGCGAGGGAAGTTGGAGTGGTCCCCCAGCGCGAGGAGATCGTGTTTCCGCTGACCGTTCGTGAGCTGGTGGCCATGGGGCGGTATCCACACCTGGGTGCCTGGCGTCGTGAGGACGCCGCGGATCGCACCGCCATCCGCGATGCGATGGTCCGCTGCGACGTCGACGACCTCTCAGATCGCCCCATTGGCACCCTCTCGGGCGGAGAACGGCAGCTCGCACGGGTGGCCAGGGCTTTGGCACAGGAGCCGGGGGCGCTGGCATTGGATGAGCCCACCGTTGCCCTCGACATCCGGCATGAGATGGCAATCTTCGAGCTCCTTCGCGAACTGGGGCGCAGTGGCGTGACCGTGCTCTTGGTCACGCACAACCTGAACCTCGCGGCGAGGTACGCCGATCGGCTGGTGCTGTTGTCGGGGGGACGTGTGGTGTCGGAAGGGGCACCAAGCGATGTGTTGAACCGGGACCTTGTGGAAGAGGTCTATGGCTGGCCGGTCGACATCCGGCCGCTCACTGGTCGGGGCGCCGAGGCAGGGACGCCCCAGGTCGTTCCCTTGCGACGCGACGCCACTGCCGGAGGAGCGGAGCGTGGGGAAGGGCGCTGAGGTGGTACGTAGCCCGGCTTTGCGGCATGAGGACGGTGTGGAACCCCCGGAGGGCCGTACGCGCCGGCCCCTCGGGTTGCAGCGGTGCAGGATCATCGAGACCATTGGGAACTCTGAATCCCAGCCATCTCTGGAGGACGGCAGCCATGATTCGTGATCCGACCCGTCCCACGATTCTCCTGCGACTCGAGGGCGCGGCGGTCTTCGCGCTGGCGGTGTTGCTGTATCGGGAGCTTGGGGCCCACTGGCGCATGTTTCTGCTGCTGTTCCTGATCCCGGATGTGTCTATTGCGGCCTATGTTGGCGGACGTCGAGTGGGGGCCGTGGTTTACAACGCGATCCACACGTACGTCTTTCCGGCAGTGCTCTATGGATTCGGCTTCGCCACGGCCCGCCCCGCCGCCATGATCGTGGCACTCGTGTGGGCCGCGCACATCGGTGTGGACCGACTCTTGGGATTCGGCCTGAAGTACCCGACGCGGTTTCGGGATACGCACTTGGGGGCAGTGAGGGGTGGTGAGCAGCGAGCCGTGCGCGGGGAGCAGTGAGTGGGAGAACGTGAGGAGTGGCCCCGGACGGGCTGCGTCACAGGCCACTGCTCACTGGTGGTAGCGGGAGGTGGGGCGGCTACTGTCTCTCCCACAAGTTGTTGGTGCGGTCCACGTCTGGGAAGACGCCTTCCGGATCGATCTCCACACGTTGCGGCGTTCCTGCGATGGTGATCTCGGCGCGTCGAGCCCCAGTGAGCCAGTGTGAAACCGGGATTTCCCGGTCGATCGACTCGCCGCTCTCGAGCGTGATGGTCACCCGAGTGGGCATGGGCGCCATTCCACGATCCTCGATGGCAATCGTCGTTTCCACAGGACCCCGTGACGCGGCACGCTGGGTGGTCACCGAGGCCACGGCGTGGTCGAGCGTCCACGTCTCGTAATACCAGGTTCGCCAGAACCAATCCAGGGTTTCCCCGGCGCCCTCGTTGAAGGTGTTGAAGAAGTCCCAGGGCCGCGGGTGCTTGAAGGCCCAGTTCCGAATGTAGGTCCGATAGGTACGCACAAAGGTCTCGTCGCCCAATAACCCGCGAAGAGCCACCAGCAGAGTGGCTGGTTTGCTATAGGACGCGATGCCATAGGCGGGACCAGGGTAGTGATAGTCCGACCGGCGAATCAGCTCGCCCTCCAGCCCCTGCCGGGCGACCGTCAAGTATGTTTGCCGGTCGGGGTCATCGTGGTCGCGCCCGGGGAAGAACTCCTTGCGAGCCTGGTTTTCGTTGAAGGAAGTACTTCCCTCATCCATCCACGCGTGCCGTTTCTCGTCAGCGCCTACGATCATCGGGATCCACATGTGGGCCAGCTCGTGGGCTGTGACGTAGTACAGCCCACTGTCTCTGCGAGCGTTGTAATCTCCGATGAGCGTCATCATGGGGAACTCCATGCCGCCCCCGATGATGCCACCGCCTTCCACCGCCGTCATGTGGGGCCAGGGATACGGGTACCCGGTCCAGCGGGACAGGAAGTCGATGGCGTGCTGCGCGTAGCGCCAGGTTTGCTGCCACCGCGGCGCCGTTTCGCGGTAGAGCGCATCGATGCGCGCATAGTCGGTGTGGCCATCGTCGTCGCGATCGCCCACAGGGGTCCGGGCGGCGTCCCACAGAGATTCTCGCGTGGCGCTGAAGGCCACGTCCCGGACGGTGTCGGCGCCGAACTGCCAGCGCAGATACCCCGTCGCAGATCGGCGTGTTGCTTTGCCGGGACCGAAGTCATCGTTCGTGAGCACGTGAACGACCGTGTCGCTCTCCTCGGCCTGATGCAGTCGCCGAAGGATGGGGTCCGGGAGAACGGCCTCTCGGTTTTCGAGGGCACCCGTTCCCATTACCACCCATCCCTCCGGCGCCTCCACGGTGAGACGATAGGTGCCGAACCCGGAATAGAACTCTGCCTGGCCCAGATACTGGTCTAACTGCCATCCGACCACGTCGTCGTACACGGCGACCTGTGGATACCAGTACGCGATGAAGAAGAAGTTGTCGCGACTCCATCCCATGCGCCCCGCGCCGCTTTGGGGTACTGTGAAGCTCCAGTCGACGGCCAGTTCAACGGCGCCACCGGGCTCCAACGGCCGAGGCGGGTGCACGTCGAGGATCGTGCCCTGCACTCGGTACCCGGGCTCCTTATCGCGTCGCTCGCTGAGCGCACGGCCGTCCACGGCGACCCGATGGAGCTCCACGCCGCCGGTAACTTGCTGGGGCTCATTTCGGGCAGCGCCGGCAGCGTGAAGGTTCTGCAGAAGATGAAGAAAGAAGACCGGAAGCGTGTCCGGTGAGTTGTTCCTGTAGACTATCCTCGCCCGACCGTCCAGCCGTTTGGCGATCGGATCGAGGCGTGCGTGAAGGTCGTAGTGCGCCCACTGCTGCCAATACCCCGTGCCGGGCGCGCCGCTCGGGGAGCGAGTTCCGCCGGCGAGAGCCCTCTGGAAGTCCGCTGGAGGCACGACGGGATAGGGGATCGGGCGAGGCCCATGGGAGGTCGACGGGGATGCCTGCGCCAGAACGTCGGATGGCCCGCTGACCGCCAGGACGAAGAGACCCATGGCTGAGGCGACGGGATACAGGTAGCGCACGATGCGACGAGACATCAGGCCTCCAGAAGTTGCGTTCGGACGGAACGCCGGCCACCAACGAGACCGGCAAGGCCAGGCACGTGAGGTATTGTACCCCGAGAGTCACTCGTGACACCACGCGTGATGCCCAGATTCCAGCATACCGCCGGATTTCCAGCAGCGGGTGTCCGAGCGTCAACGCGCCTTAGGAGAATCCGGGTATCGGGATCGACCCAACCGCCCCTCAAGCGTCGCGAGCGGGAGTCTATGGACGCCATGTAGCGGGAGCCTGCTGGGCAGTAGTGGTGGGCTTCGGGGTTGAAGGATGCAGCGTCAGGAAGGCAGCGGTTCCGTGCTCTCGGCGCTCCAGCGTCCCCTCATACCTGCCCCGCCGATGATCGAGCGAATCTTGGTGATCAGCATGTCGACCGCCACCGCGTTGTGACCGCCCTCCGGAATGATGACGTGGGCGTGGCGCTTGCTTGGCTCCACGAACTCGAGGTGCATGGGGCGCACGGTCCGCAAATACTGGGTGATCACCGATTCGAGGGTTCGACCTCGCTCCTGCATGTCCCGCTGCAGCCTCCGGATGAAGCTGATATCGGGGTCAGTGTCCACGAACACTTTGATGTCCATCAGGTCCTTGAGCTGCCGGTCGGCCAGGATCAGGATTCCTTCGACGATGATGGCCTGACGCGGCTCCACGGGTTCGGTCTCAGCCAATCGGGCGTGGTTGGTGAAGTCGTAGACGGGAACCTCGACCGGCCGGCGACGCCGTAACGTCTTCAGGTGATCGATGAGCAGCGAGGTCTCGAGGGCATCGGGGTGATCGTAGTTGATGTCCGCCCGTTCGCTTGGTGGAACGTCGCTGCGGTCGTGATAATATGAGTCGTGCTGGATCACGCTGACATGTTGCCTTCCGAGGTGTCTGATGATTTCCCGCACGACCGTCGTCTTGCCCGAGCCGGAGCCACCGGCAACACCAATGATGATTGGGCGAGCTTTTGGGTTAGTGGACATCACGTGGTCGCAACGAACCGGGTTTAGCAAGGATATCCTCGGGGGCGGATGTCAGAAAGGCTAATGGCAATGGCCACTCGCCGCCGAGCACCGCGCGAGGATCGTCGCGGTCAGTGTGGCTCGCGTCGACGGCTCACCACGAGAAGGTCGCCCTCGAGCCGCTGCCGTCGGTAACCCAACAGGTGGAACACTTCCAACGCGCGCCAACGTGCAGTGCGCTTGTCCACCATGAGCACTTCCGGCCGTTTGGGATCCCGGCGGACGCCCGGTAGCCAGTGAGCGAGCGCGTCCGCCTTGACGTGGCGGAGCGCGGCCGAAACCGCCAGCCAGAAGGGCCGGACCGTCCGCATGACGAAGAAGCCGTCATCCCCTTGCGCTTGATAGCGCGGCATCAGGAGCCGCCCGGTATCGGGCGCGCGGACGGCGCCAGATCGATCATACCCGAGGAGCTGACCTTCCATGACCGGCTGGAAGCTGGCAAACCCGGGATCCATATGAAAATCCTCTCCCGGCACCACAACGTGACGGTGGCGCACCTCTAGCACGGAGGGCACGCCCGCGCTGGCCTCCCGGAGCCGCTCCCGCGCCCGTTGGACCTGTCGCATCAGGGACGGTGCGGCCAGAACCCCGGTCGTCGCCAGAGCGAGCCACACGCACGCCTCCAGATTGTCGACGGACACCCGATCCTCGTGGCGGCCGCCCTCGAACCCGACCGTGACGTGCGTGAGGTCCTCTATGTAGCCCAGGAAGGTGCCGTCGAGATGTTCCTCGAGCCCAAGCACGATGGGAATGCCGAACTGGAAAGCGAAGGCTCGGTTCTGCAGTGTGTCGGCTATCGTTGCAAAGGGCGGGGAATCGCCTGAGGTCGTGTGGAGATCCACGACGTAGATCCTACCACGTGCGGACTCGATGGTGCGGTCCACCTCGTGTAGCAGCTCGGTGATCTCCGTATGCTCGGCGGCGAAGTGGTGGAGCTCGCGTCGGGCCCTGAGGGCCTTGACGAGTTCGGGCATCCAGAGGCGGTTCAAGTCGCGATCCACATATCGTCGCCCCAGGGCCAGTGCGGACCGGTTTCCCGTGAAGCCAATGAGCTCACCGGAAAGACGCGGGCGGCGCTGCCGAAGGGTATCGAAGACCCGGCACAGCGCTTCAAACCCCGCCGGCTCGTTTCCATGGAGGGAACCCGCACAGATGAGGGTGGGGCCGGGTTGTTCACCTCGCTCTCGGCCGATCACCCGAGGGAACAGTTCCGCAGCCTCTGCGGGTGCCCCTTGCCGTCCTCCCAACGCCGTACTCACTCCTCTTCCATCTTCTCTTCGAGCAAGCGTTCCGCGATGGGAACGAGGTCGTCGGCGGTGAGGATGCCCACTAGTTGCTCTTGCTTCACGACCGGAAGACAGGTGATACGATGTGCGCGCATGAGCCGGATGGCGTCGAGCGTCGGAGTTTCCGGCACGATCGTGATGGGGCGGCGATCCATGATTTCCTTGACGGGG
>JBDHDH010000048.1:0-26199 GCA_039591615.1 Gemmatimonadota bacterium
GGGCGATGCGGCTGCTGCAGTACAGACCGCGCGCACCGGCCACCGTACGTTTTGTGGATCAGGCACGCGGAGGTTCATGATGGAAGTCGTCATTCGAGCCGATTACCGCCAGATGAGCCGGGTCGCGGCGGAGGTAGTCGTCGATGTGCTGAACGCCAAGCCGAACGCCGTGCTCGGCATGGCTACCGGTTCCACCCCACTCGGCCTGTATCAGGAGCTTGTGCGCCTCCACCGGGAAGCGCAGCTCGATTTCTCCTGTGTCACGACCTTCAACCTCGACGAGTACGTGGGCCTGCCGGTGAACCACCCGCAGAGCTACCACTGCTTCATGCACGAGCACTTCTTCAAGCACGTGAACATCCCGCCGCAGAACATTTACATTCCCTCCGGCACGACCAGCAACTACCACGCCTTCTGCACCTGGTATGAGCAGCGCATTGCCGAGTGCGGTGGCATCGACCTCCAGATCCTCGGCATCGGCTCGGACGGACACATCGCCTTCAACGAACCGACCAGTTCGCTCAGCTCCAGAACCCGGCTCAAGACGCTGTCGAAACAGACCATCGACGACAACGCCCGGTTCTTCGATGATCCCGCGGATGTTCCGGTCTATGCGATCACGATGGGGGTCGGCACGATTCTCGAAGCGCGGAAGATCATCCTGCTCGCGAGCGGTGCAGCCAAGGCCGCGGCCGTCGCGGCGGCTGTGGAGGGGCCGGTGACGAGCACGGTGACGGCGAGCGCCCTCCAGATGCACCGCGAAACAACGGTGATCATCGACGAGGAGGCAGCGGGAAATCTCAGGATGCGCGACTACTACGAATTCATCTATGCGGCGAAGCCCGGCGCACCCCCGTCGTGACGAGCCGACCCGCGCACTTGGGGCCGAGCCCCGCTGCGGGTTTGAATCACCCCTAGGGCATTGCACCACCAGAGCGTAGACCAGCGGGTGAATCCGCTGGCTTGTGTTCGTGTCGCGGAATGTAACGTCCTTGTGCCCGTTTCCGACTCGGATCCGAGACGGGGGCTACGTTCGGTTGGCGAGCCCAAACCTCGGAGCTTGCCTCGGGCCAAGTGAGTAATCGAGAGACATCACTTCCTCGTCATGGTGCCTTCCCAGCGGCCGATCACCTTCCCGTCGCCCCACTCAGCCTTCATGACGGTGGTGCCGCTGTGGTCGACTCCCGCGAACTTGCCAGTGCCGCCGAGACCTGTCCAGCGGATTGGATCGTCACCGGAGGCTTCCAATGTGAGCCACCAAAGGTCTCCCTCGGTGCTCACGAAGTCACACACTCCCCGGCCGCCGATCAGCGAGCCGTCCGCCGCAAACATGTAGGTGGCGAAGCAATCCTGGCTCCCCAGGTGCCAGGGGCTCGCAGGATCGTCGGCCGTGACTCCTACGCTGAACATGATTCGCCTGATGGTGCGTCCGTCGGGTAACTCGATCGAGCTGAGGACCTTCTGGGTGCCGGACACGTTACCGCCGGTTGCCATCGTCTGCTGTGCTGACGCAGTCCGGGGCAGAAACATCGAGACCAGCAACACACCCGCGGCAAGCGTGAGCAGGTGCTGCATTTTCATGACAAAATCCTCTCGCAAATGTGGGGTGAAACCACGATTGGTCAGAGCGGGAGATACCGGCTGGCGAGCGAAGTGTCAAGCCGCCGAGGAGGCTATTGAGCGTGGCCGGCCTTGGGCGCACGCCGAGCCCGAGTCTCGCCCCGGCCTCGAACCGGACCTAGAGTTGGGGGGGCAGAGGACGACCGAGCAGACGATGCGCGTCATGAAGGCCCGAGACTGGGCTTCCCCGATCATTCTGCCGCCGACCGGGTAGAAATCTCCAGAGAGCGAGCTATGATGCGGCCTGCGTAGAGCAGGGGTCGACGTGGAGGCCAAGATGACTGATCAAGTCCTTGAGCAACGCGACACGAGCACAGAGATCAGTCGCCGCGATTTCGTGCGTGTGTCGGCGATGGCAGTGGGCAGCGCGGTGACGGGGGCATGTGCCGGATCGACTACCGGTCCGTTAGTAGTGCCCACAGCGGAAGTGGCCGCGGCTCGCGGCACCGACCTGTATGCCATGACTCGCGATGTCTTGGACGGTCTCGGCGGCATTGGGAACGTTGTCCACCAAGACGAGACCGTGTTCATCAAGCCCAACATGGTCACCCTCCCCTGGGCAGGGGACAGCGACCGCTTCGCAGTGGGCGAGTGCACCAAACCGGAGATCGTTCTTGCAGTCGCTGAAGAGTGCCTGAAGGCTGGTGCGTCCGAGGTGATCATCGGGGATGGGTCCCACCGGCCGTCGCTGAACTGGGAGTACGCGACGACCCTTGACGGCGCCACCAACCTGGCAGCCGAGTCGGTGCGTCTCAGCTCGGCGTACGGTCGAACGGTGAGGGTCGCTTCACTCGAGGTCGATTCTCCGGAATGGGTCGAGGTTCCCTCCGGGACGTATCTCGGCTCGATTGCGGTCTCGAGTCTGGTCGCTCACGCGGACCGCGTGATCTCCATTCCCGTGGCGAAGACGCACTCTTGGGCGCAGCTCACGTTGTCGCTCAAGAACTTCGTTGGGATCACCCCGCTCCAGCGCTACGGCGAGTTGGTGGATGGGTACGGCGATCGTGGGAAAGGACTCGACCACAGCAGCGCGCGCTCCATCGCGGCTATCTATCTCGACATCGTACGGGGCGTCCGGCCCGATCTCGCGATCGTCGATTTCTCGATCGGTGTCGAAGGTGATGGCCCGACCCTCAGCCACGGCGGGCGAACGGTGGACATGCGGGGCCGGCTGGGTTCATGGTTGCTGCTGGCCAGCACGGACCTGGTCGCCGCCGATGCGACGGCGGCGCGGATCATGAGTCACGACCCGGCGAGGATGGTGCAGCTCCAAATGGGGTATGAGATGGGACTGGGAGAGATCCGTGAGGACCGCATCGACCTGCTTGGTGCGCGCATCGCTGACCTCCGCGTCCCATGGTCCGCCGCCCGGCTGAGGAATCGCCTGCAGTCGAGCCACGGCGGCTGTCCGATGCATTCCTGCATGTGGAGTATGTCGTAAGGGGCGGCGAGCGGACTAGCCAACTGGCGCGCTTCACGGCCGACCTGACCGGCGGCCGTCCCACACACCCAGCCGCTCCGAAGGAGTTCATTCGTCTCGTGTTCCAATTGGTGCGGACGAGTCGTGAGCGATATTCCCCATCGCCGACGGATTGCGCGTCGCGAAGGGCGCGATCTGGAGCCGCACCACCGAAAGCGAATCTCCAGGCCTCCCTCTAGCGCGGTCGAGTGCCGGGCCCATACTTATCGGACGGAGCGAAGTGCCAGGCGGATGTCGCACCGGAGGTCACAATGGAAGAGCAGCTAATCGGCACGATCACCCACTATTTCAAAGGACCCCACGTTGCGGTCGTGAAGCTGACCGATGGCGAGCTCGCCGTTGGTGACGAGATCCACGTCATCGGCCATACGACCGACTTCACTGAGCGGGTTGGCTCCATGGAGGTGGAGCACAAGAAGATCGAGGTTGCAAAAGCAGGCGACGAGGTCGCGGTTCAGGTGGTAGAGCGGGCCCGGCCGCACGACCAGGTGTTCAAGATCCCGTAGTCGGATGTGAGGCCTGCTCGTGAGGACAGGGTGCACACTCCCGGCTCCCCGCGTGTGACGCCGCACACATTCCCGCCAACAGACGTGCGCTAGGTTCACGGAGCAGGGCCCTGGCGCGCCGAGATGAGACTGTCCACCATCTCCCGCTGCAGCCGCGCCGGCAACCGGAGTCGTCGATCGCCACCAGGCGTTGACGCCCCAGGTCGCCGCGGCGGCCATGAGTGCAGCCAGCGAGCCCGCCTAGGTAGAACGCCCGGTCACCCGCAACCACGGAGTCCCCCATGCGCGTGCTTGTCGCTCTCACGGCCACGCTCGGCGCCATCGCATGCTCGACGCACCACGGGGACGTCGCACACGAACCGGCACCGGCTGCCCGGAGCACCGCCGCAACCCTGGGAGTGCCGCCCGGACATCTGCCGCCACCGGGACTGTGCCGCATCTGGATGGCCGGCCGCCCACCTGGTCACCAACCCTCGCCGCAATCCTGTGACGGAATCGTAACGCGTGCCCCTGCCGGCTCCATGATCCTCTACCGACCGCCACGGGATCGGCGGACCGTACGGGTGCAGTACGTGGATGATCGTCGCGCCGGCGTGGTCGTGCGAATCCGCCTATTCGAAGCCCAGACGGGCAAGCTTCTGCGCGACCAGGCTGGCTGAGCCCAAGACAAACCTGCAGGGCTGTCTTTCAGCCGAGGCTTTCTGGACTTTGGCGGATACGCATACCTCCAAGCGCGCATCTGAAGTGATCGCACGCTAATCATCTCAGACGCAATAACAGTCGGTTGTGTCCGCCAGCCCCACATCCGTAATCGCAGACAATCCGCAGTCTGAAAATCGTTCTCACCACGAGCGGCGTCCGTCTATCAGGAAACTTCTCCCAACTGTCGCACGTTGTTACTTGTGGCCATATTTCGTGCGAGGCTGGAGCGGGTGGATCCGGAATCTGCTCCCCTCGTCAGGTGGTTGCTCTGCTTGAACAACAGTGGCTACGCCGTGATGCTGTATACCCTACGATCACAATCCAGTAACTGATACGCTTCGGAGCCACGCTATGCGATTGTACCGACGCTGCGGCCTTCTCTTGGCCGCGCTCTCCGTCCTCATCGTGGCCCAACCGATTTCGGCACAGCAGCCGGCCGGGCCCCCGGCAAACGCCGACACGGTGGGCCTGCCGCTGGAGCCGGCCCGTTGGGCTCGCTTCACCACGACCAAGGGGACGTGGACATCCCTGGACGTGAGCCCTGACGGGCAGACCATCGTGTTCGATCTGCTGGGTGACCTCTACACGGTCCCGATCACGGGCGGGGACGCTGCGAGGCTCACCCGTGGCATGGCCCACGATATGCAGCCGCGGTTCAGCCCCGATGGGACGACGATCGTCTTCGTCTCTGACCGGAGCGGCGACAACAACGTTTGGATGCTGTCTCTCGCCGACGGCGCCACTACTCCGCTCACCGAGGGTACCCGAAGTAGCTATCTGTCCCCGGAATGGACCCCCGACGGTCAGTATGTGGTCGTCTCCCGATCTGCGCCGCTCCAGGGTCCCGCAAAGCTGTGGCTGTATCACGCGAAAGGCGGGACGGGGCTCCCGCTGGTCAAGGAGCCTCGGGGGCTTCGCATGCTCGGGCCTGCGTTCGGTCCGGACGGTCGCTACGTGTGGTACGCCCAGCGATTCAACTCGTGGCAATACAACGCGATCTTGCCGCAATACCAAATCGGCGTGTACGACCGGGAGTCGGGTACGAGAACGACCATGAGCTCACGCTACGGCTCGGCATTCCGACCCGCGCTCTCGCCCGACGGCAAGTGGCTCGCCTACGGCTCGCGGCACGATGCCGAGACGGGGTTGCGAATCCGGGAGCTGGCAACCGGAGAAGAACGCTGGCTTGCGCACCCGATTCAACGGGACGAGCAGGAATCCATCGCCAACATGGACGTGCTCCCGGGCTATTCGTTCACTCCCGACTCACGGGCCATCGTAATTTCGTACGGCGGTGAGATCTGGTGGGTCCCCATCGACGGAAGCCAGGCTGCCAAGATCCCGTTCACCGTGAACGCCGAAGTGCCGGTGGGACCGGAGATCGCGTTCGATTACCCGGTGAGCGACGATCCCACCTTCATCGTCAAGCAGATTCGCGATGCCGTGCCGTCGCCGGACGGGAGCAAAATCGCATTCACGGCGCTCGATCGGCTCTATCTGATGGACCTTCCCGATGGGACACCGCGCCGGCTGACCAACCGCGAGGTGGGTGAGTACCATCCGACCTGGTCGCCTGACGGCGGCTCCGTTGCGTTCGTGACCTGGGACGACAGCGACGGCCATATCATGCGGGTGTCCGCGAGTGGTGGGACGCCGCGACAGCTCACCCAAGTCTCCGCCTACTATCAGCAAACCGCGTGGTCGCCCGATGGCCGGCGCATCGTCGCCATGCGCGCGGCGGCCCGCAACCTTCACGAGTCCATCGGTCCACGCGTCTTCAACGGCCTCGGCTCCGAGTTCGTGTGGGTGCCGGCCGACGGCGGAGCCGTAACGGTCATCGGACCGACGGAAGGCAACTCGCGACCGCACTTCACGGCCGATCCGGACCGGATTTTCACCTACGGCCGAATGCCCGCTGCCAATGGTCAGCCGGCCACGGTCGCCCTGGTCTCACGACGATGGGACAACACCGATCTCGAGGCGCACCTCCGCGTGACGTGGCGCCTGCCGCTGCTCGCGGGTGGGTGGGAGGTCTCCGAGACCAGCGACCTCCTCATGCCGCGAGACTTCAGCAGCGAGGCCCGCGAGGGCGGGATCCCGGAGATCTCGGCCAATCTCGTGTTGATGGCGCCGCAGGGCGATCGCGCCTTGGCGCAGGTCCACAGGGACGTGTACGTGATCCCGGTTCCCATGACAGGCGGCGAGGTGCCCACGGTCATGGTGACGAAGCCCGACAGCGCGTCGATGCCCATCCGGAAGCTCACCGACATCGGCGGCGAGTTCGCCGCCTGGGGCGCGGATGGCCGCACCGTCCATTGGTCGATCGGCAACGCCTTAGTGACGTATCGGCTGGATCGCGCCGAAGCAGTCGACGACAGCCTGAGACAGGCAGGTGCCGATTCCGCGGCCGCCGCTCAGGCGGCGTATCGGGCGGAAGAGCAGCGCATCGCCGTCACGGCCTCGCGGGACATTCCACGAGGCACGGTGGTGCTGCGTGGTGCCAGCGTAATCACTATGCGGGACGGCGAGGTCATCGAGAACGCGGACGTCGTCGTCCAGGACAACCGAATCACCGGCGTTGGCCCGCAAGGATCGGCTCCCGCCGACGCGCGCGTCATCGACGTGAGTGGCACGACCATCATTCCCGGTTTCGTGGATACCCACGCCCACATGTGGAACCTGTGGGGACTGCACTGGACACGACCCTGGATCTACTCCGCCAACCTCGCCTACGGTGTGACCACGACACGCGATCCGCAGACAGCCACCACCGACGTGCTGACGTACGGCGACCGGGTGGAGGCGGGTCAGATGCCGGGACCGCGGGTGTACTCCACCGGGCCCGGTGTCTTCTGGATCGAAGGCATCCGCGACTTGGATCACGCGAGGACCGTGCTGCGCCGCTATAGCGACTACTTCGACACGAAGACGTTCAAGATGTACATGTCGGGGAATCGCCGGCAGCGACAGTGGCTCATCATGGCATCCCGCGAGCTCGAGCTCATGCCGACCACCGAAGGTGGGCTCGACTACCGCCTCAACATGACGCACGCCATGGACGGCTATCCCGGCATCGAGCACACGATGCCCATCATTCCGGCCTACAACGACGTCGTGGAGCTGTTCAAAACCTCGCAGACAACGAATTCGCCGACGCTGCTGGTTACGTACGGCGGCCCATGGGCGGAGAACTACTTCTACACCACCGAGGACCTGGTGGGCGACGAGAAGCTCCGGTACTTCACGCCGAAGGCCGAGCTCGATTCGAAGATCCGGCGCCGGAACCCCGGGCCGGGTCCGGGTGGCTGGTTCCACGATGATGAATACGTCTTCAAGAAGCACTCGGCCTGGTTGAAAGACCTGGTCGAGGCCGGCGGCCGCGCTGGGGTCGGCAGCCACGGCCAACTGCAGGGACTTGGGTATCACTGGGAGCTGTGGGCGCTCCAGAGCGGCGGCATGAGCAATCACGATGCGTTGCGTGCCGCCACCATCCGCGGTGCCGAGGCGATCGGGTTGGGAAGCGATCTGGGTTCGCTCGAGTCGGGCAAGCTCGCCGATCTCATCGTCCTCGATGCCAATCCCCTCGAGAACATCAGGAACACCAACACGATTCGATACGTGATGAAGAACGGCCGATTGTATGACGGGAACACGCTCGACGAGATCTGGCCTCGCGAGCGGTCCGCTCCCGATGAACCGTGGCGGCAAACCGCGCCCACGGTTGACGCCGGCATCCGGGGAGGTGCCAAGTGATCGCGACTCGACGCAGCACTCGGTGGCCCGTCGTGACGGCAGCGGCCCGCGCCGGCGCGATGGCGGTCGTGACTCTCTCGCTCCTCGCCACACCGGCGCTCAGCCAGCGGCCGCGCCCAGGGCAGGGTGGCTCGAATGGCGAGAAGAAAGAGCCGCTTCCCCTCGAGGCGGCCCGCAAGGCCACGTTCACGGCAACCCAGGCAACCTGGATGTCGGTGGACGTGAGCCCCGACGGCCAAACCATCGTGTTCGATCTCTTGGGCGATCTGTATACGCTGCCCATTGCGGGCGGCAAGGCCACCCGGATCACGAAGGGCATGGCCTTCGACGCGCAGCCGCGGTTCAGCCCGGACGGCGAGTCGATCGTGTTCGTGTCAGACCGCAGCGGCGGCGACAATGTCTGGACGATGCGGCTGGATTTCACCGACACGACGCAGATCACGCAGGGCAACACGAGCCTGTACGTCTCGCCCGAATGGATGCCCGACGGCGAGCATATCGTGGTTAGCCGATCAGGTGGACTGTTCGGGGCGGCAAAGCTCCAGATGTACCACGTGGACCGCCGGAGCCCGCTGCCCGTGATCCGTGGGCAGACTCCCTTGAAGACCATTGGGGCCGCGGTGAGTCCCGGCGGCCGGTACATCTGGTACGCGGGACGAACGGGCGACTGGCAGTACAACGCGATCTTCCCGCAGTACCAGCTCTACCGATATGACCGAGAGACGGGGAATTCCACGCGCATGACGAGGCGGTACGGCTCGGGCTTCCGCCCAGCCGTTTCGCCCGACGGCAAGTGGCTCGTCTATGGGACACGGGAGAACACCGAGACCGGGCTCAGGCTCCGTGACCTCGCCACCGGCGATGAGCGGTGGCTGGCCTATCCGGTGCAGCGCGACGAGATGGAGTCCCGTGCTCCGCTGGACGTTTTGCCAGGCTACAGCTTCACGCCGGATTCGAGGGCCGTTGTCACCTCCTACGGAGGCGAAATCTGGCGGGTGCCCGTCGACGGCGGTGCGCCCAGCAAGATCCCCTTCGAGGCGGATGTTCGGCTCGACGTCGGTCCCGAAGTGAAGTTCGCCTACCGGATGGACACAACCGGCATGGTCACCGCTCGGCAGATTCGCCATCCGGTGGCCTCGCCCGACGGCGGCCGCATCGTGTTCACCGCGTTCGACCGCCTCTGGGTGAAGGACATGCCTGACGGACAGGCGCGCCGCCTGACCAGTGCGGACTTCGGCGAATACCACCCCGCGTGGTCGCCGGATGGCATCTGGGTGGCGTTCGTGACCTGGGGTGACTCCGGCGGTGGGCACATCATGAAGGCGCGCGCGGACGGACGCGGCCAGGCGCAACAGCTCACCAGCGTAGCGGCGCTCTATTACAACCTCGCGTGGTCGCCCAACGGCCAGCGCATCGTCGCCACCCGCGGCGCGGCGCGCGAACTCAAGAGGGCGCCCGATATCTTCTTCGGTCCGTTGGGCGGTGAGTTCGTGTGGCTTTCTGCTGCTGGCGGCAACGTGTCCTTGATCGCACCCACCGGCAGCAGGGACGTGGCCCACTTCCGGTCGGACGAACCGGACCGGATTTACGCGTATAGTCGGCGGGAAGGCCTGGTCTCCTTCCGGTGGGACGGCACCGACGTGAAGCAGCACTTGCAGGTCCGCGGTGCACCGCCGCCGGGTATTGGCACGCCCCATCCGAGCGAGTGGGAGATCCTGCCGCGCCGCGTGTTTCCGGTGTGGAAGGACGACCCCTTGGCCAGCGTCGGTGAAGGCGGCCCCCAGGCGCCCCCTGCGAGCCTGGTCGTGATCTCCCCCGCCGGTGGCCGCGCCGTTGCGCAAGTGGGGAATCACATCTACACGGTCGACATCCCGGAGGTTGGCGGTCCCGTGCCCACGATATCGGTCGCCAACCCGAATGGCGCTCCGGTGCTCGTGCGAAAGCTCACTGACATCGGGGGGGAGTTCCCCTCGTGGAGCGCTGACGGCAACCGGGTGCATTGGGGCATCGGAAACGCGCTGTTCACGTACGACCTCAGCCGTATCGAGGCGATCGAAGACAGCACCAAGCAGGACGCGCGCGACAAGGTGGCACAGGCGCTGAGAGCTCGGGACATCGTTGACAGCCTCAAGACGACGCGAGAGACGGTGGACAGCCTAAAGAAGGCAAAGGCCGACATTCCGGATTCCCTGGAAACCAAGCTGAACGGCCTCATCGCAGATTCGGTACAGGTCAAGGCCGATTCACTGCTCAAGGAAGCCGCGCAGGCGCGCGCCAGGGCAGAGGCGTTGCGAGGACACGCGGACTCGGTGCGGGCAGGTCTGGACAGCGTGCGCACCGACACGGTTGCCTACAAGCCGAAGGAGATGCGTGTCGAGGTGACGCACCCGCGCGACGTGCCACGGGGTAGTGTCGTGTTACGCGGCGGGCGTGTCCTCACGATGAAGGAACACGAGATCATCGAGAACGCGGACGTGGTCGTCACCGACAACCGTATCGTGGCGGTGGGGCCCACGGGAGAGGTCGACGTTCCAGACGGTGCCGAGATCATCGACGTCTCGGGCACGACCCTCATTCCCGGCTTCGTGGACACGCACTACCACACACAGTGGCTGGTGCCGGAGATCCATGTGCAGCAGACGTGGCAGTATCTCACCAATCTGGCGTACGGCGTGACGACCACCAGAGATCCGCAAACCAGCTCGACGGACGTTCTGAGCTATCAGGATCGGGTCGAGATCGGGGGGATGGTCGGCCCGCGCATCTACTCCACGGGTCCTGGCGTCTTTTGGTCGGAACCCATCCGGGACGCCGATCACGCCAAGAGCGTCCTCAAGCGGTACAGCCAGTACTACGACACGAAGACGCTCAAGATGTACATGTCGGGGAACCGACAGCAGCGCCAGTGGATCATCCAGGCGGCGAAAGAGCTGGAGCTGATGCCCACCACCGAGGGCGGACTCGACTTCAAGCTGGACCTGACGCACGCCATCGATGGCTACTCGGGCATCGAGCACGCTCTGCCCATCGCGCCGATCTACGATGACGTCGTCGAGCTGTTCAAGGCGTCGCAGACCACCAATAGCCCGACGCTTCTGGTCTCGTACGGCGGACCGTTCGGAGAGAACTACTTCTATACCAAGGAAAACGTGCACGACGATCCCAAGCTGCGGCGCTTCGCGCCCGAAGCGAGCGTCGATGCGCGGAGCCGCCGGCGCGGTGGCAACCCGGGTCGGGGAGGGTGGTTCCTTGACGAGGAATACGTGTTTCCGAAACACGCGGAGTTCGTGAAGAACCTGATTGCCGACAGCGCCCGCGCCGCCGTCGGGAGTCACGGCCAGCTGCAGGGTCTTGGCTACCATTGGGAACTCTGGGCCATGGCGTCGGGGGGATTGGAGAATCACGACGCGCTGCGCGTGGCGACGATCTACGGCGCCGAGGCCATCGGGTTCGACAAGGACGTTGGTACGATAGAAGCCGGAAAGATGGCTGACATTCTCGTGCTCAACGAGGATCCGCTGGCGGATCTCCGGAACACCG
Organism: Gemmatimonadota bacterium; assembly: GCA_039591615.1. Classification (GTDB taxonomy): domain Bacteria; phylum Gemmatimonadota; class Gemmatimonadetes; order Gemmatimonadales; family GWC2-71-9; genus JBDHDH01. The sequence goes on from JBDHDH010000048.1 coordinate 11,602, forward strand.
TGAGCCTCAGATACGTCATGAAGAACGGCCGCATGTACGATACAGACACGCTGGCCGAGGTCTGGCCGCGGCAGCGACCTCTACCACATCAGCAGTGGCTCGATCTGGGGCCGGAGGACGTGCAAGCGGGCCTCCGCTGAACGCTCCGCCGCGCGGCGGGGTGGTAGGAAGGTTTGTGGGGGCGGCGACGGTCCGCCCCCACTTGCGTTGTTGGCCTCCAGGAATGAACGCCCGGCTTTTCGATCAGTGATTGCAGATTTGCGATCGGCGATTACTCACGATCTGAGGCAGCAGCGAATCCCTGCGAATCATTGCACCCGGTGCGTTTGCTGAGAGGAAGGAGCGAACCCCATGGCGGTCACACCGATTCCTGAGGGCTTCCACACCGCGACGACGCATTTGATCGTCAAAGGTGCAGCGAGCGCCATCGAGTTCTATCGACGGGCGTTCGGGGCAGTTGAGGTGATGCGGCTGTCGGACCCCGGTGGGAAAGTGGTCCATGCGGAGATCAAGATCGGTGACTCGCTGATCATGATCGGCGACGAAACCCCGTCCTGGGGCAATCAAAGCCCTCAGTCGTTGGGCGGCTCGCCCGTGCTGATCCATCTCTACGTCGAGGACGTCGACGACCTGGCTGGCCAAGCCGTTTCGGCAGGGGCAGAGGTGCTGATTCCCGTTGACGATCAGTTCTACGGGGACCGAGCTGGGAGACTGAGGGATCCCTTCGGGCACATATGGGTCGTCGCGACGCACAAGGAGGACATCACGTCCGAGGAGATGCAGCGGCGCTTGAGTGATCTCATGAGTGAGCACGGATGAGCTCCACGACACCCAAGCTCTTCCGCGTCATCCTCCCAGTCTCGGATGCGGTCCGATCCGACTCCGCAGTGCGCGCATTCGGCCCGCACCTGTGTGCCAGACCAACCCGAGTGCGATCACTGCCAAGCCACAGCCCCACCCCCTTTGCCCCCGCCCGCCGTGCCCAGGTTGGGCTAGCCGCCGAGACGCCGAGTGAGCCGATTTGCAGAGTACTTGCGCCTTTCCTGGATGAGGGATGTTGAACCAAACAGGAGGGCACCATGCATTCGCTCATCGCAGCCGGCCGGTTCGTGTACATCCGAGGTATCTATTACTCGAAGCCCATACACCGCAACGATCCGGGGCCGGCAGCCCTGCGCTGGAAGGACGGTGACCGTTTCTGCCGGCCGAGCCTTCGGCTACGGCGGTCGTCCCCGATTGTTGACGTCTCAGGTGCCCACGAGGCTCGTGCAACCGCCAGGCAGGTGGCCTGAAGCTGTGGAGAGCGACCCTTCAGAGTAGGCTTACCGTCGCCGGTCGAGATCCCTGCTCGCCTCGGGAGATTCGGCCGCACCGGCTTTTCACACCGTGTTCGTAGCCCACTTCCTGATGATGTCTCATCTGGTCTGTGATCGCCGTCACGTTGGCGGTCCGAAATGTGACTCGTCTCACGCCGGGAGTTGATTTCGAGGGACGCGTGGTTGGCCGGCGGTTGTGGACCGACTCGTATGTTGGTTCAGCGTTGTGAGTCGTCGAGCAATCACATAAGACAACGGAGGCAACCAATGGATGCCCTGGCGAGCGTGTTGAAATGGATCGCATTTGCAGGCCTTCTCGGCTGGTCAGCCCTGAACGTCTTCGTGGGCTACGAGGTTCTGGTGAAGAAGGGGGAGCGATAGGACCCGTGGTTCTCCGCTCGATTGCCGGCTGTCGGCAGCCTTGGTGGTGACCGCTCCCTACGAACCGCGGGCCTTTCAAACCGGCGCTGCCCATGTGATCTTGATGTGACGCGAATCATGAGGGGGAACCGATGCGAATCGTGCTGTTGTTGTTGGGCACCGCTACCTTGGCAGCCCCGCTGTCGGCGCAGCAAGCAAAGCTCGAGCGTCCGAACGACTGGGAAGTGCGCTTTGACCGGAGTGGGACTCCCGATTCAGCTATCTATTTCGTGTCCATGCCCCCGGGATGGCACGTCACCACCGGGCCCGCCGCAATCCTGTACAGCCCGGCCTCCACGGCCGAGGGCGATTTTCGCGTCCAGTCAACGATCTTCCTCTTTGATCCCGGCCAGCGTCACCGGGAAGCGTACGGCATCCTGATTGGCGGGAAAGATCTCGACGGTCCGAACCAGTCGTACACCTATTTCGTCATTCGGGACACAGGTGATTTCCTGGTGAAGCGCCGAGATGGCTCCGCGACCGAGACGGTTCGCCAGTGGTCCCCCAGCAGCGCGATCATGAAGCACCCGGGAGGCGAAAACGCGAAGAACGTGCTCACGATCGAGGCAAAGGGAAGTGCCGTGGATTTCTTCGTCAACGGGGAGAAAGTCACCAGCGTGCCGCGAAGTGACCTTCAGGTGGATGGTGTTGTGGGGCTGCGCGTGAATCACGGCCTGAACCTCCATGTGGTCGACCTAGTCGTCGAGCCCCTCGGGGGAGCCGACGGCCGATAGCTGACGAGAATCCGGACGCGTTGCGAAGCGCAAATGGGCGTCGGACCGTCAGTCTGGCGCCCGTTCGATTGGAGCCACTCGCGAAATGCGCTACCTATGAGTCCGTGATGCCGGCGGTCAAGGCGGGTTTCGGAAGGTTGTCCTCGAGAGGCTGGGTTTTCGATCGGTCGAAACGCGCTTTCAGCGTTCTCTTCCAGAACTGTCGGCAGTTCGGTCCTTGCAGCGCCCCCCCGAGGCGATTAGCCTGGGCGGCAGAGGTACTCCATCACCAGCCTCTCATGGGACTTCTGCCCCCCGACGCGAGGAGCGTGTCGATGACCCTGGCAAAGCCGGTTCGCCCGGTCCGAGTTTTGATGGGGCGGCTCGCTCACAGTGAGGATCTGCTCGATGGCCTCACCGAGCTTTGTGTGAAGGAAGATGTTCGGGCCGGGCGGTTGGAGGCCATCGGCGCGGTTCAGCGAGCCCGCCTGGCGTTCTATGATCAGCAAGCGCGCGAATACCAGTTCTTCGAGCTCGACGAGCCACTCGAGATCACAAAGCTGTCGGGGAACGTCTCGTTGAAAGATGGCAAGCCGATGGTGCATGCGCATGTGACGCTCGCCGACCGTGCCGGCCGGGCGATTGGCGGGCACCTCGCCCCGGGCACGGTGGTGTTTGCATGCGAGTTCGTCGTGGAGGTCTTCGAGGGGGCGGACTTCATTCGGGGCTACGACCAAGCGACGGGACTCCCCCTCTGGACGTAACCGTCCCGCGGCCCCACAAGGCGCGGTTCATCTGGACAGTCGGGCCGACAAGCATCCGATTTTGCAGCTGGTGCGACCGTTGGCCGACAGATCGTGACCGGTACGAGGCCTGTCCTCGAGGCGACTCCACCGCGTTCCTTGATTCCGGCGTGTTGATTTCGCCTCGATCTCAGGGCTCGAGTCCCGGACTGTAGGACGTGATGAACTCCAGAAACCGGGACACCGCGATCATGTCTTCGCCCACAAAGCGGATGCTGTGGGCGTCCGTGCGCTCGACGGCGGGCAGATACGCGAGGAGCTGCGACGGGCGGTAGTTCTTGAAGCGGACGTCCAGAGTGACGGGTGCCGGCAGCGTGAATGGCTGGAACCCGTCGAGGCGAGCGAGTGCCCCCCTTATCCGCGTCTCGATGACGGTGTACGCGGCCTGAGGGATGAGCGTCCTGGCGGAGTGGAAACTGTAGCTCCACTTGACGACGGCTCCCTCGACGTTGCCGAGGAGCTCCTGTGCTTCCCGGACCGCGGCGTCATCTCCTGAGATCATGATGACCGGTACTCCGAAGTGCCCCGCAATCGCGGCGCTGATGCCTGCCTCGGGCATCGACCGGCCATTGAGCTGGACGTCGGCGAGTCGCGCGCTGGAAATCGTGTGGGCGCGAACCCCTTCGGGATTGGTTGTTCCGGCGTGATAGCCAAGAAAAACGGCAGCATCGAACGTCGAGTCGATTCCCTCCATCATCATCAGTGGACGGGGCCAGGAACGGACGACCTGTACGTCGGGCGGGAGTCGGTCGATGAGCAGGTTCTGCCCGTTTCCATGGGAATCGCTCACGAGGATCTCGCGGACGCCTGCGGCACGGGCACCCCGAATCGCCGCGAGCACCTCACCTGTCATGAACTCTCGAGATCGCTGATACTCGAAGCCGCTGGGGCCCAGCTGTTCGCTGGTCACCGCTCCCACCACTCCTTCCATGTCCGCCGAGATGTAGAGCTTGATGGCGGGCCGCTGCGCGAACAGCGAAACCGTTACGAGAACGGTCCCGATCAATGTGGTCGCAGAAACGCGCATCCATCGCATTGGTGGTCTCCAGTTTCCGTTGCACATAGCCTACGGCCTGGGGCCACATCCGGCCAGGGCTGCTCTTCGTGCGGTCGCGCCGCCACGCCCCAGCTCCTTCACGGGTCGCCGGGCGTCGCGTACTTTCATTCGGGAACCATGGGCTGGATGCTCTCGGCGAAATGCCATTCCGGGACCTCTCGAGTGAGGACTTGGTCATGCAGAGACTCATCGTTAGTTCCGTCATCGTCCTCTTGGTCACCGCCTGCGCCCCACGCTATGACATCGTCATCCGTGGCGGCACGATCTACGACGGGAGCGGCGAAGCGCCCCTCGTCGGAGACGTGGCCATCAGCGGCGACACCATCGCGTACGTCGGCCCCGAGGCTGGAGGTCAGGGACGGATAGAGATCGACGCCAGCGGCCTCGCAGTCACTCCAGGCTTCATCAACATGCTGAGCTGGGCCACCGAATCGCTCATCGAGGATGGTCGGGCGCAAAGTGACATTCGCCAGGGCGTTACCCTCGAAGTCTTCGGTGAAGGCTGGTCGATGGGACCGTTGAACGACGAGATGAAGGTCGAGCTGAAAGAGCGGCAGGGCGACATCAAGTACGACATCGAGTGGACGACGCTCTCGGATTACCTGGAATACTTGGTGGACCGTGGCATCGCACCCAACGTGGCCTCGTTCGTCGGGGCAACGACGGTTCGGATTCATGAGCTCGAATACGACAATCGCCCGCCGACGGCCGAGGAACTCGAGCGCATGAGGGGCCTGGTTCGCACGGCGATGGAAGATGGTGCCCTCGGCATCGGCTCGTCACTGATCTACGCCCCGGCCTTCTACGCGGGCACCGACGAGCTCATCGCCCTCTCACGTGTCGCCGCCGAAAACGGCGGCATGTACATCTCGCACATGCGGAGCGAGGGAAACCGGCTGTTGGAAGCCGTGGACGAATTGATCACCATCGCCCGCGAGGCTGGTATCCGCGCCGAGATCTACCACCTGAAAGCAGCCGGCCGCGAGAATTGGGGGAAGCTCGACAGCGTCATCGAGAGGGTCGAACGAGCCCGCGCCGAAGGCCTGGGCGTCACCGCGGACATGTACACCTACACCGCCGGGGCGACTGGTCTCGACGCGGCGATGCCCCCGTGGGTTCAGGAAGGGGGGCACGACGTCTGGGTGGAACGCTTGCAGGATCCCGCGATTCGCACCCGCGTCGCCCGGGAGATGCGGACGCCGACCGATGAGTGGGAAAACCTGTATCTGGCGGCGGGCCCTGAGAAGACCCTTCTCGTCGGGTTCAAGAACGAGGAGCTCAAGCCCCTCACGGGAACGAGCTTGGCCGAGGTGGCGTCGATGAGGGGCAAATCGCCAGAGGAAACGGCGATGGACCTCGTGATCGAAGACGACAGCCGTGTGGGCACGGTGTACTTCCTCATGTCGGAAGACAACGTGAAGCGTCAGATCGCGCTTCCCTGGGTGAGCTTCGGGTCGGACGCCGGAGCGCCAACAACGGAGGGCGTCTTTCTCGAGTCCAACCCCCACCCTCGAGCTTACGGGAACTTCGGCCGTCTGTTAGGCAAGTATGTGAGGGAAGAGCGGGTCATCCCGCTGGAGGAGGCCGTGCGACGTCTCACCACGCTTCCAGCCTCGAACCTGAGGATCCGGCGACGGGGATCTCTTGCCGCAGGTTACCACGCAGATGTCGTCGTGTTCGATCCTGCGGTGATCGAGGATCACGCCGTATTCGAGCAACCCCACCAGTATACGACCGGCGTGCGACATGTTCTCGTCAACGGTATCCAGGTGCTCCAAGACGGCGAGCATACCGGCGCGAGACCGGGGCGCGTGGTGCGAGGGCCGGGGTGGCAGGGATGGGTGGCGGCCGGGGGTTTGCCCTAAGGGCCGGACTGTCCTGCGCAGGCGTACATCGGGGGGCAGCATGCTGCCCCCCGACAGGGTCCTACATACTGTCGCTTCCCATCACAACGTCAAAAGGCACCACTCTTTGTCGCAGGGTGCGGTACCCATCTGTAAGCCTCTACCCTCACTCACCAGGATGTTGTTGGAGTGATTGAAGCCGAAACCGTGTTCAGCGTCGTAGAGCCCGGGTTCGTTGGAGAAGTGCATGCCGGGCTGCATGACAGTGTAGTCGCCCAACGCCTGATAGGGCGGTTGATGGCCCTCCATTCCCTCACCATGACCCGGTCGGTGGTACACGAGGTGGGCGCAGTCGTTGGCAACCTGATAGTCGTGGACGGCCTTTGCCACGCTGGAGCAGGTGGCGCCGGCTTTGGAAAGGTCCGCCTGCATGAAGTAGGTGGTGGTATGCACGTCCCACACCCGCTCCTGCCAGTCGGTCCATGGTGCGATGAGGAATGAGCGGTATTGCTCGCCCCCGTACCCGCCTATCCGGACAATCCCAGCGAATTGGAGCGCGTGCCCGCGCTCGATGCGCGCCCACGAGACTTGGTTGGGGTGCGGATACGCCGTCTTCCGTCCCGTGCGACAGCCGACACCCACGTTGATGCCCACGGCGTTATGAGGTTCACCGTTCTGAGGGATGTCCTGCATGATTCGGTGCATGCCCCAAAGCCGCGCGGCATTCTCGATCTCCCAGTCCAGTGTGCCGATGCCGCGTTCGATGATGTAGTTCCGGACGAACGCGTGGATCTCGGAGAAGTAATCCTCCGCACGCTGGGTGAGGGCGTTCTCGGCATCGTCTTTTATCGTTCGGTGGCGGATGAGCATGTCGTAGACGTCGACGAATTGAGAATTCGGCATCGCTTCCGCCATCGTGGCGAACTTTCCTCCCAGTGGGCGCTCCGCCGTGGGAATATCGAACGTTCCGAACATGTCGAGCCGCTGGTCGTCGCCCTGCCCCGGAAGCACGCCGATCTCGGCTGCAGCTCCGCTATCCACGCCAATGGTCTTGCCGTCATATCCGAGCTTGGCCAGGGTCTCGCCCCACCAACGATGGATGTTCACGGTGGCGCCTTGCGCGACGGCCTTCTCGTTTGGGAAGGCGCCCGTCGCGTGATGGTAGTCGAAGTAGCCGTGGCTGTCCGTCGCCCACCAGGTTGTCACCAAGTCCCGATCGAGTGACGGATGCATCCAGATGAGCCCGTCGTCGTGATCCATCGGCAGAAAACACGCGAACGGCCGCTCGGTAGTCGAGTGAAAGAGACCGGTGGCGTAGATGATGTTCCACCGTTGGGTGAGCAGCACACCGCCATCGATCCCTCGTGCACGCGCATCACGCTTAATGGTGCGCGCCTTCGCTTGGTACCACTCCAGCGGGAGTCGATGCATCGTGGCCGCGGTGGGAAGCTCTCCTCGGCGGCGTTCTTGTTCCTTTCGCAGTAATACGAAACTGTCGGTTGCGGATTCCGCCCGGGCCATCGCCCGTTCGTCAGGCCAGGTGGTGCGCGGGCCCGTCACGAGGGTGCCGCCGAGACCGAGGCCGGCGAATTTGACAAAGGCTCGTCGATCGAGATCGGTCATCTGGTGCTCCCGGTCAGCGCAGGGCGCGAAGGTGATCGAAACAACGAAACATGGGGCGGCATGCGGCGGTACGTAAGATGTAGAGCGGGCATGAAGCAAATGGCCCCCCCGTTCCCGAGGAGGCCGTTTGCTTGAGAGGAGTCGAGTGGTGCTACGGCAACTTCAGGCGAACCTCGATGTCCACCAGAATCGCGGAAGGCGTGTCCTCGAACACGATCCGCTCGTCCACCCGCCTGATGATCAGGCGCTCTGGTGGCCCCTTTCCCTTCCCTCGGCCCATGTTGCCGCGCCGATACACCAGCACGGTGACCGGACCGTCCTTCTCGATGCGGATGACCTCGAACCCCTGACGAACCAACACCTCTTTCGTCACAACGACGGCGTGGTCGGCGGTCACGGCGTAGTGCTTTGCCTTCTTTTGCGCTAGTGCCGGTGACACCGTTGTCAGGGCGAGGCCCAACGCTACGGCGAGTGCAGACCGTGCGCACATACTTCCTCCGGGGATCATCTAGGTACGACGGTCGAAGCTAAGAGGCCTCTCCATGCGCATCTGTGAAATCCATCACTTCCCATGAAACTCAGACGCCGCAGAAGCCGTACCCTCTTGGGATTGGCCGAAGTGAACCAAGGGCCTACCCTACTTGTGGATACGGCCAGCCCGTCTGCCGCAGCCGGGTTTGGGAGTCAGTGCGGTCGGGCAGGCAGAGCATCGACGGCCATCAACACACAACTCACCGTGACACGGAGGAGACGTGCGATGCAGCAGCGACATACGTTGGGATTGCTCTTCGCGATGCTGGTCGGAGCGGCGGCGCTTGTCGGCTGGACAAACCCCCTGGCGGCACAGACCGCGGAGGTCGACATCCCCTACGAAAAATTCGTACTGGACAATGGGCTCACGCTCATCGTCCACGAAGACCACAAGGCCCCTATTGTCGCAGTAAACGTGTGGTATCACGTGGGCTCGAAGAACGAAAAGCTCGGCCGCACCGGGTTCGCCCACCTCTTCGAGCACTTGATGTTCAACGGAAGCGAACCCTACAACGACGATTACTTCAAGGTGCTCGAGCCCATCGGTGCCACGGACCTGAACGGCACCACAAACAACGACCGCACGAACTACTTCCAGAATGTTCCGACACCGGCGCTGGATGTGGCGTTGTGGATGGAGTCCGATCGCATGGGCCATCTCTTGGGAGCCATCGATCAGGCGAAGTTGGACGAGCAGCGCGGCGTCGTGCAGAACGAGAAGCGTCAGGGAGAGAATCAGCCATACGGGCGGGTCCGGCTCGCTATGGCCGAGAATACCTACCCGGTAGGTCATCCGTATTCATGGAGCGTGATCGGGTCCATGGAAGATCTCGATGCCGCGGCGTTGGAGGACGTCCAGGGGTGGTTCCGGACGTACTACGGTGCGGCAAACGCGGTGATCGCGATCGCGGGCGACATCGAACCGCAAACGGCGAAGGAAGAAGTCGAGCGCTATTTCGGCGACATCCCCTCGGGTCCACCCATTGCAAAGCATGAAACGTGGATCGCCAAGCGCGAGGGTACTCACCGCCAGATCATGCAGGACCGTGTCCCCCAAGCGCGGGTGTACAAGACCTGGAACATTCCCGAATGGGGGAACGTCGAGGCTCGCTATCTCGACCTCGTGACTGACGTGCTTGCTCAGGGCAAGACGTCCCGGTTCTACAAGCGTTTGGTGTACGACGACCAGATCGCGACGGACGTCTCCGCATTCGTGCGACTGCGAGAAATTGGTGGACAGCTCCTCATCCAGGCCACCGCCCGGCCCGATGCCGACCTGGCGGAGGTCGAGCGCGCCCTGGACGAAGAGTTGACCCGCTTCATCGACGAAGGCCCCACGGCAGAAGAGCTCGCCCGCGTGAAGACCCAATTCCGTGCGCGCTTCGCCCGCGGCGTCGAGCGCATCGGCGGCTTCGGCGGGAAATCCGATGTGCTTGCCATGAACGAGGTCTACGGTGGACGACCGGATTTCTACAAGCTGACCCTGGAGCGTGTTGCTGACGCCACCGCGGAAGATCTTCGCGGCACCGCTGAGAAGTGGCTCTCCGACGGCGCCTACATTCTCGCGGTGCATCCATTCCCCGAGTACGCAACTATGGCGTCCACGGTGGATCGTTCGAGCGTTCCCGAGCCGGGTGAACCGCCTGTGGCCAAGTTCCCCACGTTCCGGCGGGCCACACTGTCGAACGGTCTGGAGGTGGTGCTGGCAGAGCGCCACGCCGTTCCAGTGGTGAATCTCCGTTTGCTGGTGGATGCGGGGTACGCCGCTGACCAATTCGGTGCCCCAGGTACGGCGAGTATGGCCATGTCGATGCTGGACGAGGGAACGAAGACGAGGACGGCCCTCGAGATCAGCGACGAGCTCGCCAACTTGGGTGCCACCCTGGGGGCGGGATCCGATCTCGACATGTCCACGGTCTTCATGTCGGCTCTGACGGAGAATCTCGACCGGTCCCTCGACGTCTTCGCCGACGTGATCCTGAATCCATCGTTCCCCGAGGCTGACTTCCAGCGCCTCAAGCGACAGCGGCTCGCCAGGATCAAGCAGGAGAAGGTCCAACCGGTCGGCATGGCGCTGCGGGTCTTCTCAAAGTTGCTCTACGGGGAGGGACACGCATATGGGAACCCCATGACCGGCTCCGGTACCGAGGAATCCGTTCAGCAGATGAGCCGGGACGATCTGATGACCTTCCACGAAACGTGGTTCACGCCCAACAACGCCACACTCGTTGTCGTGGGGGCCACGACGATAGACGAGATACGTCCCAAGCTGGAGCGCCTGTTCCGCTCATGGAGGGCAGGGAACGTTCCTGAGAAGAACCTTGCCGTCGTCCCACAGAAGCAACAGTCGGCCGTCTATCTTCTCGATCGGCCCCAGGCGATCCAATCGGTGATCTTCGCGGGTCATGTCGTGCCGCCCAAGTCCAACCCCGATGAAATCGCCATCGAGACCATGAATACGATTCTCGGTGGAGATTTCTCGGCGCGAATCAACATGAACTTGCGGGAAGACAAGCACTGGTCGTACGGCGCCCGCAGCTTCCTGTGGGATGCGCGCGCTCAGCGGCCGTTCATCGTCTACGCTCCGGTCCAGTCCGACAAGACCAAAGAGTCGATGATCGAGATCGCCAAGGAGCTGGACGATATCCTCGGCGAGAGGCCCGCGACGGGAGACGAGCTGGAATTCGCGAAGAATTCGAAAACGCTCACGCTGCCCGGTCAGTGGGAGACGGCGAATGCGGTGGCCGGATCGATCGGGGAAATCGTGCGATTCGGGCTCGATGATCGACACTTCGACACCTACGCTGGGAAGGTACGTGGCTTGAAGCTGAATCAGATTCAGGACGCGGCGGGGAAGGTGCTCCGGCCCGGCAAGCTCGTATGGGTCGTCGTGGGTGATCGGCAAAAGATCGAACCGGGGATCCGTGAGCTGGGTTTCGGACCCATCTACGAGATCGACGCCGATGGCAACGTGAAGCAGCGGGTAGCCGAGGCTCCGTAGGGCCATCCATCGGGCTCGGTCCGAGTATGTGGGGCGGTCGCAACGCGACCGCCCCGCCTCGCGTCGCAGCAGGGTCCAACCCGAGTTGGGTAACCACTCTCCGAAGTGGCGACGCTCGACCTCAAGGTCGTGCCGCCGCCGAGGTGTACCAGCGCTTGATCGCTCGGGAGAACCGCACCCCACCAGGTTGACGCTTCCCCCAAGCCTTCCGATGTTGCACGCGGGGCGCGGATATGCTGCGGGCGTTCGCAGCGCCTACGCCTCGCGCTCGGGGACGGACGCGGCGGCGGCCTCTTCACCGGAGACAGCTCCGTATGGATCCGATTCGCTACTATCGGCGGCTGCTGGCCTACGACGCGTGGGCCAATCGCGAGACCATCATCAACCTCCGAGCGCTCGACGAGCCACCACCTCGGGCCGTTCAGCTGGTGGGTCACATCGTCGGTGCGGAGTGGCTCTGGTATACGCGCGTCCGTCGGGAGGAGCCACGAATGGCCGTTTGGCCGGATCTCGCCCCAGCAGACTGCGAGCGTGCCTTCGAGGACGTCGCGGAAGCGTGGCGGCGTTTTTTTCAGTCCCGAACCCCCGACGGGCTCCGAGATTCGGTGGAGTATGTCAATACCAAGGGTGAATCCTGGCGGAGCAGCGTCGAGGATATCCTCCAGCACCTCGTCATTCACTCTTCCTACCACCGCGCTCAGGTGGCGCACGAGCTGCGACAGGCCGGTGGGATGCCAGTCAACACCGACTTCATCCACGCCGTGCGTGCGGGGTTCGTGAGCCAGCTCGCGCCGCGGGGGAGGCGGCGGTAGCGGATCCGGTGCCGCCACAAGCCGCACGCACAAAACGCGCGCTCGTCGCTGGCGCTAGCGGCCTCGTGGGTCGCGAGTGTCTCGCCGCACTTCTCGCCTCGTACCGATATGCCGAGGTCGTGGCCCTCGTTCGCCGACCGTTGCCCCAGCGGGACCCGCGATTGAAACAACTGCAGGTCGACTTCGACGGCCTCGACAACGCGCTGGAGTCTCTCATCATGGATGATGTATTCTGCTGCCTCGGCACCACGATGCGGAGGGCCGGTTCACGGGAGGCTTTTTGGAGGGTCGACTATGAACTACCGCTCCGGCTCGCAAACACGACGCGGAATCGTGGTGCTACGCGGTTCGTGTTGGTGTCCTCGTTGGGAGCGAATCGCCGAGCCCGGACGTTCTACCTGCGAGTGAAAGGAGAGCTCGAGACTGCCCTGACCGCATTGGATTTTCCAACGCTGATCGTCGTCCGTCCGTCATTGCTTCTGGGCAATCGGCCCGAATCGCGCCCCGGAGAGGCTGCGGCGGCGCTCGTCATGCGAGCGATCTCCCCGATCCTCGTGGGTCGGTTCCGCAAGCTCCGCCCCGTCCCGGCCCGGACCGTGGCGTTGGCCATGGTGGCGGCGGCCAACACGGATGACGGAAGCCGGGTGGTTGTCGAATCTGATGAGCTGGCGAAGCGGGCGAGAACGTACGGCGGAGCGTCGTGATGCGAGTGGGATTATCTGTGCCGGACGTGGTCTTCCTCGATTCGCCATAGGCCCAAACAGGAGGCCCCGCACCTCGCACGGGCCCTCACGGCGGGCAGACTCCGATTGCGATCTCTCTCACCCGCCTCGGGTCTGGGCCCGGATCAGCCGGTCCTGTCGAATGGTCGTCACGGCTCCGGCTCGGCCGCGTTACCCAAGCCCTGGGTGTGGTGTCTGTACAGAGACGCCGAATGGGAGGGATCCGTGGTAACCGTGCTTTCCATCGAACGGGTGGCGTTTTGGAGACACGATGGCGTGGTGTACTACGTCCATCGCTCTGAGCACGTCGGACGGGAGCCGTTGTTGGTGATCAACGCCGTGGGGCGAGGCCGGAGCCAGCGGTACGCGGTACTCTCTCGGGACGAATGTGGGGGAGAGGGCTGGCAGCTGGCCGACGACGCTCAGCGCTCCGGCTTCGTGGACGCCCTCCTGGAGCAGGTGCGACGGGACGAGGCCTGGATCCCCGTCCCCCCCGATGCGCAGACGGGCCATCCACGAGTGGATCTTCGTCGCTAGACGGCGGGCCGAGCCCGTGGGGGCCGGCCCGCCGAGCACACATCTTCTTTCGTTAGTTCCCCTGCGGGATCAACACCTGATCGATCACGTGGATCACACCGTTCGAGGCGATGACGTCCGTCTGAATGACGTTGGCGCCGTTGATCTGCACCCCATTTGTCGCGTCGATCGTCACTGACTCGCCCAACAGCGTCGTCGCGCTCGTCAGATTGACCGCGTCCGCGGCGAGGACCTCGCCCGAAATGACGTGGTAGAGCAGAATGTCAGCTAGCGCATCAGGATCTTGAAGGAGCGCGTCCAGTGTGCCGGCCGGGAGGGCCTCGAACGCCGCGTCCGTCGGGGCGAAGATCGTGAAGGGGCCACCTGTCGCCAGCGTTTGGTCGAGGCCGGCGGCCTGAGCTGCCGCGACGAGGGTGGTAAAATTCCCTGCGGCAATCGCGGTCTCCACGAGGTTCAGCTCGGGGGCGGCCGGGTCGTCGCCGCAGCCCGCGGCGCCCAGGGAGAAAATGAGAGCACCGAAACTGGCTGCGCGAGCGAAAGTGTGCATCTTCATGGCGGTTACCTCCCTGAATGAAGCGTTTGAATTGTCGGTGTGTCCAATTAATGTGCACCTATATTATAGACAATTTCTAGTGCTGTCAAGTAGTTGTCTAAAATATTAGCTATACAACACTTGTCCGCCTGTTGCAGCTCAGCTTGCTCTCGGCGATTCGTCCGCCCGTTGACGGGACCGATAATCGGTGTAGCCTCTTTTACGCCAGAGTGATGCCTGCCTCACCTCGAGAATCCCGAGGAAGCTGGGAGAGACCATGCACGACCGGTTGACCAGAGACAAAACGCGTGGCGTCCGCTGTCTGGTTGTCTTAGGGCTGCTCTCGGGCGCTCTCGTGGCGATGGCCACCGTCGTCCATGCGCAGGAAGGGGGGTACGGTCGCGAGGTCCGGCGGCTGGCAGCTCGGGCTGATGTGAGGGCTGCGTTCTCAGCCGTGGACCGGTGGCGGTCTCAGGTCCGGGCCGACCTCATTCGGTTGACCGAGATCCCCGCACCGCCTTTTGGCGAAGCGCCCCGGGCACTGGCCTACGGGCAAATGCTGCAGGCTGCCGGGGCAGATACCGTGTGGACCGATGTCGAAGGGAACGTTCTTGCGTTGCGTCGCGGGAGGCGCGGAGACCGAACCGTCGCCATCGCTGGGCACCTGGACACCGTGTTTCCCGAGGG
>JBDHDH010000049.1:0-55177 GCA_039591615.1 Gemmatimonadota bacterium
AAGGAACGCTATGAGGTCGCCCATTTCCCAGGAGTCCAGGTGGGGTTGCTCGATGTCGAGCTCCCGCATTGGACTGGCCATCTTGGGAAGGTGATTCCACATGCCGGCGGCGAAGTCGTAAAACGAGCGGGACTCTTCGGCACGGCCCAGGTCGGGCCCCCCCGTGCCACCCAATCCGTTGATTGCATGACACGTCGCGCACCCGTTGGCGCCGAAGATGCGCGACCCGGCAAGGACGTTCTGGGCCGGGCCCGGCGGCACCTGGGGAAAGATTGGGTGCAGCGGCCAAATGATGAGGACGGCAACCGTGCCGAGCACCCAGCGGGCCGCTCGGCGGCTGGAGCGGCATCTGTCTTGGAAACGGATCACGTGTGCCCTCGCTTAGGCGGCAGTGTCTCGCGGAGTCGGCAGCGTGTGTCTACCACTTCTATCAGCGCGAATCTCTATGGGTTTCTCCAATCTGTAAAGTGAATACTGGATGGAGGCGTCACTGATGGTACCACGACGTTGGTGTGGCCAGCCCTGCCGCGGGGTCTGTGACGACCAGGTACTAATGTAACGGCCGATCCGGCCGATGCGCGTGCGCAACATGGCCGTTCGTGACGCGCGAATGCTCGTTGATCCGAGCCTCACACGTCCGGTCACGCCCCCCGGCCCGTCTTCGTTACGCTGCTTCGGTACGTCGGCGGAGTGCGACCGCTCACTGCGCGGCCGGGGTCGGCTCCGCAGGCTCCCAGGGCGGAAGCAACTTGATCAAAACCCAGAGAATCACGAACGGCAAGACCAAGAGCCCCACGCTCGTGAGGAGGCCTTCGATCCCCAGAAGCTCCATCTTGTACACGGTGAGCCCACGGAGGCTCTTCGAGAAGAGTTGGCCTCCGATCACGACGTTCCAGCGAATGCTGAAGATGCCGATCAGCACGAGAACCGAAGCAATGAGATACACGAATTGCTTGAGTTCCGGCGGTATGCGAAGGAAGCTCTCTTTGCGGAGAGCGGGTGAGGTGAGCCCCAGGAGCACCAGCGGAATGATCGAGCCCATGAACACCTGGAGCACGATCAGACTCGTGAATAAACGGCTCTCGACCATCCGGGCCAGAATCTCGATGGATTCCTCCGACTCGTACAGGCGATGCACGAAGTCGAGCGCTTCGAGCGAGAAATCCACGACCATCGCGTAGAACAGGAATTGCCCCAGCTTGTCCAAGCACGGCATGTCGATAGGTCGCCAGCGCAACATGGTGATGACCATGTAGAGGACGAGTACGAGCGCGATTCCCGATACGATGGCTGAAAAGAGGAAGACCACCGGCATCAAGACGCTACTCCACCACGGGTTCGCCTTCACCGATCCGAAGATGAATCCCACGTAACCGTGGAGCAGGAATGCGGACGGGATACCGATGATGGTGATCCAACGGCCGGCGCTGTCGTCGAACCGAAGCGATTTCTCCGACAGGTCCGTAGCCCCCAGGGTGAGTACGTAGTACACCCATCGCTTCACGCCCCTCGCCTCGCGTGCCCAGAGCACCATGTCCTTGCGGTAGTCGAACCAGATCTCCAGCAGGAGCACCACCGCCAAGTACCAAGCGTAGACGAATCCGAACATGGCCATGGCCGATTTGCGATTCGGCGTGAGGAAGATCTCGTACGACCGCTCGGGGTGGCCGAGGTGCGCGAGGAGTGGTAGCGGTGCGACGAGCAAAAAGGCCAGGGCGGTCAGAAGCGCTAAGCGATAGGTCGGCTGGACTTCCTTGACATTGAAGACCCGTTCCAGCGAGGCGAGAATGAACGCCCCGGCCACGAGACCCGTGACGTACGGGTAGAGCACGATGAGCAAGCTCCACTGCAGCTCGAACTCGTTCGGGTAGATGTAGCCCTGCATGAGCTATCTCACCTCTCCGTCGAGGTTCGCATAGTGGACCTTGGGCCTCGTGTTCAGATGCGGCTTGAGGACCTGTGTGTTGTTCATCCGCATGAACCGAGCGAGGGGCGTCGCTCGCTCCTCTACCTCGCCGAACGTCCGAGCGCCAGTGGGACATGCCTCCACGCACGCAGGCACGAGACCTTGGACGAGCCGGTGGTAGCAGAACGTGCACTTGGCGGCCACGTGCTTCTCGGGATGCATCCATCGGGCGCCGTACGGACACGCTTGGATGCAATACCGACATCCGATGCAATACTCGTCATCCACGAGCACGACGCCGTCTGGCGTGGTGAACGTCGCGCCCACTGGGCACACCTGCACGCACGGTGCACTCTCGCAGTGGTTACAGAGCTTCGGGACGAAGAACGTTCGTTTGATGTTCCCTTCGCTCACGACGCCGGGGAATCCATCGAGTCCCCCATTGGGACTGTCGACGATGACCTCGCCATCCGTGCGGACTACATATTGCTCGACCCACGTATTGAAGTAGTGGGGATCGAGGGGCACGTCGTTCTCCGTTTTGCAGGCGGCGACGCACCGGCCGCACCCGATGCACCTCTCGATGTCGATACCCATCCCGTAGAGGTGCTCGGTGGCGTCGTATTCGCCGTCGCCGGTCCCCTGAGCGTCGAGAGCTGGAACCCGAATCGTTCCGAGGATGACCGGGGCGCCCAGTGCGCACAGCCTGAGGAGCTCATCGAGGAACTCGCGCCGGTCCACCGGCTCCGGCCCGGGCGGTGATGGTGGGTTTGCGTCGACGTTTGCCATCACCCTGCCTCGGGGAAGTGAGGATAGTGGCATTGCCAGCACAAGTACTCCTCGCCGTGACTCCGGAGATCGATGCGAGGGATGTGTTGCGGACTGGGAGCATCCTCGGCGTGGCAACGGCCGCAGAAGGCGCGAGCTACTGGCTTGGTCGGGCGTGCGGATCGGGGGTCGATCTTGTGCTGTTCCGGGGCCTCATGGCACGTGGTGCACGGGACCGTGGCATGATGGGAGACCGATTTTTGCCGGGCGATCTGGCCGTGACACGCGCTGCATTCTTGCGGAACGATGGGTGGCTCCGGGGCGTGAGGGTTGTGACACCCCATACACGGATTCAGCGGATTGTGGGTCACGGTATCGATCTGCGGAAAACCGGTCGGACGTGACGGATTGTACGCGTGACAGAGGACGCAAAAATCCCGGCCTCGAGGGGCCGTCGGCTTGACGTTCAGCGGGGCCGACACGTGCGCCATCGCCGGCCCATGGCACACTTCGCAATTGACGCCCTTGTGGTTTCCGGCCAGGCGTTGCGTGGCCACGTTACTGTGGCATAACCCGCACTCCTGGTGGCCCGCGTACTTCTTCGGGTGGGCTACGATGGAGTCAACCGCTGCCGCACGGTAATGCCCGACTTCCCCGAACGACTCCGGAACGAGGAAGAACCGGGCAGCCAGCAATGCGGCTCCGGCGAGCGCGAACACGATCAGGAGGCGGGGAACCTGTTGTGGCATTCTCGTGGCCCCGTGGGCGGCGGTGGAATCCCCTTGGACACGCGTCAGCCTCTACCGGTCGGCGACCGAGACAGGCCCTTTGCTGCCCGGCCGAGCCGGGTCGTTCACATCGGATGCATGGGCCCGCGTGCCGGGGGCGGGCCGGTCAGGTCGAGTCGCGGCGTCATGTCAACGCCGGAGGCAGTCCGCGGTGGAGAACGTCTCACCCCCAACCGCTCCAGGCTTGGACACGCCGACTTCGACGTTCGTGCTCTCCGGATGAGCGAGCGGTGGGTAGTAGCCTAGGCGTGGTTAGATGAAGAAATCATGAAGCGGGCTGAAACCCGAGCTTACGCCATCGCCAACGTCGCCGGGGAGGCGTGGGGCGCTCAAGGCACGGGTCAGAAGTCTGCCTTTCCGAGACTTGCGCCGCGGGCAGCGGTGGGCGAGACTGCTTCGGCAGGGTTTCGAGACACAAAGAAGGAAGGAGCCTCCATGATCGGTGTGGCAAAGCGCATCCAGTGGCTGCTCGGGGCAGCCGTGCTTGCACTTTCAGTTGCGGGCACAATAGCCTGTTCACGGGCGGCAGGCGAAGGCCAAGACGAAGCGCTCGGGACCGCGGGAGCGGCGTCACAGGGCTCGCCCGAAGTTCTGGTCTACAAGGCACCCACCTGAGGATGCTGCGCTCAGTGGGTGGTTCACCTGCAAGATGAGGGATTCCGGGTCACGACGAAGCACGTAGCCGACCTCACCGAGGTCAAACGCACGGCTGGGGTGCCCAGGGCACTGGAGGCGTGTCACACGGCGATTGTGAACGGATATGTGATCGAGGGTCATGTTCCTGCGGACGTGATTCGCAGATTCCTGAAGGAGCGGCCGGAGGGTGTCGCCGGGCTTGCCGTTGCGGGAATGCCCATTGGCTCTCCCGGAATGGAGCAGGGGTCTCGCAAGGATCCGTACGACGTGGTAGCCTTCGACCGAAACGGTGCGACGAAGGTCTACGAACGGCGCTGAGAGCAGAGTCACCCGGTCCCGCTGTCCGCAGCCCCCGATGACGAATGCCTTTCGGGGGCTGTTGTTGTCTCCGCGAAGAAGGCGGGACCGGTGCGGGTGAGTGCACGGATCTGCGTGACGAATTCCCGCACCTCCGGGGTCCAGGCGCTGCTCGACCAGTGTGGAATGGGTCACAGCAGCCCCAGCGAATCCTCGCCAAGTTGTATCTGCCGAGCGCTGGCGTAGTTGGACCACTGACCTCAGCCCAAAGACACTATGTCACACTCCGAGACCTGGGCCCGTATCTGGGCCACTGCGAGACCAAGTACGGATCCCATGCTCCGTCAGGGGACTTGGTATCCTGTGGTCAACATCGGCTCGAACTTCGTAATGCTCGACGTACGGGAGCGGTACGTCATGGTGCCAAAGCATCTCGTGGAAGTCCGGCCCACCAGGCCGGAACGATTCACAGTGGTTTATCGCGCGAACCAAGACCCGAACCCGGTCCGTGGCAGCCGTGGGGATTTGGGGCGACGGTATGCCGTCTGCCCGGGATGCTCCACGCGGCTACGGCTCTTCGGTGAGCCTGAAGCGATCCACTGCTTCCACTGCGGGCACGAGGGAGACGTGGCGTGGTGGGAGACGGGGTAGGGAGGGCAGAGGACAGAGGGGAGAAGGCAGAGGGCAGAAGTCGCAAGCGACGTTGGCGCATCGGGCCTTCGCTCGTTTCAGCCCCTCTCGGTGATCTCCGTTCTTTTCTCTACCCTCTGCCCTCAGCCTTCGGTCTTCTGCCCTCCCTCGTCTTCCACCACATCGATGGGAATCTCGATCTCCTCACCCCAGAGGTATTTCCCGAACCACTGCCAGTTGTGCCACTGGGCGGCGAGACGCTCTTTGGGCTTTGTGATCCCGTGCCCGAAGCCCTTGTACACGATCAACTTAGCATCGACGCCAACGTCCTGGAGCCCCTGGTACAACTCGTAGGCGTTGGGTAGGGGCACCCTCCGGTCGAACTCGCCGTGCTGGATGAGCGTTGGCGTGGACGCCTGCGTGATGAACGTCATGGGTGATGTTCGGGCGTAGACTTCCCTGTCCGTCCAAGGCGTGGCCTTGAGATATTGCCTGGTGAAGGGGTGGATGTCGGTGTTCACATAGTACGTGATCCAGTTCGAGATGCCCGCGCCCACCGAAATGGCGGCGAAGCGAGTGGTGGTGGTGGTCAGGTACGCCGAGATGTATCCGCCCTGGCTCCATCCCATCGCCCCCATCCGCGTCGTATCCACGATTCCCTGCGCGACGAGGTGATCGACGCCTGAGAGCACGTCCCAGGCATCACCGATGCCGAGGTTGCGAACGTTGAGGGAGCGGAATGCCTCGCCATAACCTGCCGAGCCGCGATAGTTGGGTCGAAGGACCAGGGCGCCCTTGGCGAGCCACTGGTGAAGCGGGTAAACGTAGCCGAGTACCGGCGTGGGGTAGTCGATGCCAGTCGGGCCACCGTGGATGGCGACCAGCAGGGGATATTGGTGAGAGGGGTCGAAGTCGTGGGGCTTGTGCAGCACGCCTTCGATAGCTGTACCGTCCTGACTCTTCCACGAGATGACCTCGCTGGTGCCCACGGCCCAGCCCTCGATTTGCTTCGTCATGTTGGTCACGGGTGTGGGAGCGAGTCGGTTGGAGGACGAGCGATAGATCTCGTCGAGCGTCGTTGATGTACGTCCCACGAGCGCGAGTGTGCCGCCGTCCGGCGTGAAATCAACCGACCAGATTCGATCGGGCGCGTCCACATACACACTCGTGCGGCCGGTGTTGGGATCCACTCTGTACAGGCGCCGCTTGGTGCGCTCCCAACCCACTAGGAAGATGCCTTCCGGCGTCCACGCGGCGAGGAAGGGGTCCTCGTCGAGGTCGGCTGCGATACGTGTGGCTGTCCCGCCGTCGGCCGGGATCTTGTAGAACAGCGCATTCGTATAGTAGACGGACATGGTGTCGGGACCGCTGGATTGGTATGCGATCCAATGCCCATCGGGCGACCAATGAGGATTTCCGTCATATCCTGGGGCGCTCACGAGAGCGGTCACGTCGCGACTGTTCACGTCCAGGATCGAGAGGTCGGCCCGCATCCATGTGTTGATCAATGGGTCGGGGCGATGCTCGAGGGCGATGCGCAAGCCGTCGGGCGACCACGAGAAACCCGAAACCGTGTAGTCATCGCCCTCGGTAAGGCGCGTGGCTTCAGCTGCGCCAGGCTGCTCCGGCACTTCAACTATCCACAAATGTCTGAGGAGGTATTCGGCGTCCTCGACGGCATACTCGCCGTACTGTTTCTGGCGCTGCTTGCCCGTCTTGCTTTCTTCTTCGGTTCGCGTGAACGCGATGCGCCGGCCATCGGGAGCCCAAGCGAAGTCGTCCACTCCTTGTTCTCCCTCAGTGACGGCCCAGGCCTCACCACCGTCCGGCCGGATGAGATGGAGCTGCCGCTCGACGCCGCGGTCCGCGGTGAAGGCAAGCCACCGGCCATTGGGTGACCACTGCGGGTTCGTGCTGCTTCCGTCAGGGGTCCGGGTGAGCTGGAACGGCTTGTTGCCTTCCCGGATCAGCCAGATCTCGGTGTCGTAGCGGTTCTCCTCCCAGTCGGTGGCCCGCACGGTATAGGCAATCTCGCGGCCGTCGGGGGAGATCACGGCGGTGCCGATATCGTGGAGGCTGAGGATGTCCTCGAAGGATGGTCCGGGAACCTCGGATTCCTGGGCGCACAGGGGGGGTGAGGGCCGCCATCAATCCGACTGTGAGCGTGATGGGGAAACAGGAACGGGAACGCATTGCGTGGCTCCGTATGCGGGCTGGCGAGAATATGCAGGCGGCGTGCGGAGCCGGTAAGGTAGCCATTGAGGCGGGCGCTGGCTTCGCGCGCAGATAGGAGGACAGACCGTTCGTTCGTCGCCCTCACAGATCGTGAACACGTGGCGTATATCCCGACTCGCGAGGGGTACGCGGTGCTCCTGAGCGTCGCGGAGCCGAGAGCCTTCACTCGCACGCTGCGAGATCGGACGGCGGACTCGCCACGCTAGGGTCCGTGGGCTAGTCCACCTCCACCCACCCGGTGCGCCCGCTGGGCGTCGTGACGTAGGCAAACTCTCGGAACACGCCGAGCACAGGGAGCTGACGCCCCAACGCTACGGAGTCCACCGGGACAGCTCCCGGGCGGGGCCATTCGCGAACCAGGGAACCAGATGCCAGGGCCAGACGCACCGGACGGGCCGCTGGTTCCGTCAGGCGTGCGGCTACGAAGCCAGCGGAGCCGTCGGGCAGAGCAATCCGATACCACGACCCCGTGGCGGCCAGCACGAGCAGTGCCGTGTGCTGGGCGAGCTCGCCGGCGACGTCCGCCCCCTGGAAGGGAGCGCTGCGGAGCCTGATGCCGTCGCCCGCCGCGCGTACCCACGTGGCGACACCGGTGCTGTCGGCCGTCACACGTGCCGGAGGTTCATTGGACGGTTCCAGGAACGGAGCCGGATCTACGGGTCCCCGTCCGCGAAGGTAGATACCGAAATGCAGATGCGGGGGGGTGGTGCGAGCGTTGCCGCTGTTGCCCACGAAGCCAAGGGTGTCGCCTGGCATGACCAACGTGCCGCGGCGAACGGCCTGGCTGTCGAGGTGGGCGTAATAGAGCGAGTAGCCGGCATCTTGCTCGCGCATCCACACCACGTTGCCGCCCAGACGATTCGTACCGACCCAGCGTACACGGCCCGGGGACGAGGCGATCACCGGTGTTCCTCTGGGGGCGAAGATGTCCACGCCGTGATGGCGTCGCCGCCCGCCGTCTCTGGCGGCGCCGAAACGGCTTCGGATTGCCTGCGTATCGTGCCCGAGGACCGGGAACTCTAGCGACGCGGTGACGTCTACGGTGAGAGTGTACCTTCCGCCTCGGAGCAACTCGGGCTGAACGCGAAGAAGATAGGTGCCGGTCCGTCGAGCCACGTACGCTAAGGAAGGCCGGAGGCTGTCGGCCGTAGCCAGAAGGACTGGCTGGCCGTTGTCGCGGGCCGAGAGCACGAACAAGTCGATGAACAGCCGCGTTTCAACCTCAGCGCCCATATCGACTTTCGCCATGAGCTTCTGTCCCTCCAGAAGCTCGACTCGGAAGGCCTCGGCGCGCGGATTCGCCGGATCGAGATAGCCCAGCTCGCGGTAGGGCGTCCGGATCGCGGCGGCCTGCGCGAGCGCCTGCCGGCCGGCGACGGTCCAGTCACGAGCCAGACCGGTGCCGGCGAGCCCCGCTTTGTGGAGCGCCGCCTCGTAGCGCTCCCGCGGCGTGCTTCCCACGAAATAGCCGCGCAGCGGGTCCGCGTCGCAGCCCGAAACGATCAGCGCGGCGACGGTCACGACCGTCAGCGATGAAGCACTCTTGGTACGCATCTATCAGCTACGGCTCCGCTGCATATTTTGTTCCGACTCGTCGGCGCGGCATATCTTGCATCGTCCACGGCCTATAACCGAGGCATTGGCCTGCATGACTCTGAACCTGCTAATCGATACTCTCGGGTGGTTGGGCGCCGCGGCGCTCTTGGTGGCGTACGCACTGGTTTCCAAAGGACGGTTCACCGGCGCCTCCGTACCCTACCAGGTCCTCAACGTCGTTGGGAGCATAGGGCTCATCATGAACACGGTCTACTACGGAGCGTATCCGTCGACGTTCGTGAACGTTGGATCGCCATTGCGGCCTATACTCTACTCAGAGTATGGGCTGCGAGAGCGGCGTGATAAAGAACGGACGGCCCCGAACGCAGTTGACCGAAGGGCAATCATGACCAAACTGAAGCGCAGTGCATTCCGATCGCTCGTGCTGGGTGGGCTCGCGCTGTTGGCGGTGGTGGTCTGTCACCTGGCGCTTACCGACATCGGGCACGTGGAGGGTGATCTGACCGGTGAGTGGCGCGTGTTGCAGATCGGCTTCCTGGTGATCATCGCCGCACTGGTGTCCACCGTCGCCACCGGGATCCGCGTCATGCGCGCCTAGGACGGCGACAGGGCAACGCCCCGGGGCGACGCAGCACGCCGTCACCGCTGTGCGACCTTCCGGCCCGAGACGATATACATGCGGCCCGAGCGGGTGCCGTTGATGGCGCTCCAGGCTGAAGTCAATAGAAAGTCGATCGCACCGTCGCCGTTCACATCGCCAACGCCCGTCGCGTCGAAACCAAGCGTCTCGCCCGGGACCTTGCCGGTGTAGGTGTCGAGGAGCGACGCGTCCCTTCCCGAAAAGAGATAGACCTTACCGCCCGCCGGCGCGGCACCGCCGTAACGCCATGCACCGATGATCAGGTCGTCGTAGCCGTCGCCGTCGACGTCACCGGCATCGGCCGGCCCGATTCCGAATCCGTCACCTCCGGCCTCGCCGGTCAGTGTGAGCACCCTGATGCCGTCGGCGCCGGAATGGACGTAGATCCGGCCCGTCATCTGCCCAAGGGCGCTGTTGGACCAGTCGGAGGCGTAGATGTCAGGGATGCGGTCGCCGTTCACATCGCCCACCACGGAGACGAACATCCCGCCGAGGTTCGCTCCGGTCTCGTCGGAGTCGACGACGAAAGCCGGTGTGGAGCTGAGCTCGGAGTAGACGTAGGTGCGTCCTTTGTTCCCCGGCCCAGCGTTCGGTGCGCCGACCACGACAATGGTGCGGCCTTCCGCCACGTACCCGGCTGCAGAGCTGCCGAAGGCGTCGCCCGCCTTCTCACCGTCGAGGGCGAGGAGGATGCTTCCATCTCGCCCGGAATAAACGTAAGCGCGGCCGGCACCGTCTCCCGCCCCGTCGTTTCCCGGCGCGCCCACGATGACATCGTCGTGTCCGTCGCGGTTCACGTCGCCCAGGTCCGACACCTTTCGCCCGAAGAGGTCCCCCGGGTCTTCCGCGTCCAAGGTCAGGAGCATCACACCGTTCCGTCCCGAGAAGATGTAGGCCTTGCCGGCCCCGGGCGCGCCGGCGATCACGTCCGGGGTTCCGTCCGCATCGACGTCGCCGGCCCCCTCGACGCCCAGCCCGAGGCGGTTGCCCGGTTCCCCTGCACGCTTCCACAACATCTTGCCGGTTCTGCCGGAGAAGACGTAGACCTTCCCCGACCGATCGCCGCCGTTCGCGGAAGCCGACGGCGCGGACGTGGTAACGTCATTCACGTCGTCCCCATCCACATCCCCGATATTTCGAGCAATCCATCCGAACTCGTCGCCCAGCGCTTCGCCACGCCATTCCTGGATGATCTCCACGTCTTCGACGAACGGATCCTCGAACTCGGCCGGCGTCGGGAATAGCTGTTTGTATCGCGGGTCGTCCCTGAGGGTCTCGGCGTCCGGGTCGATGCCAATCTGGGTCACGTCAACGCGCCCGGATGCTTTGGCCTTCCCAAGCCATTCGAATGCCTGGTGCTTGTCGCCCTTCAACGCGAAGACCACACCGGCGTTGTACATGGCGTTGGGGGCGGTTTGATCGAACTTCACGGCTTTGAGGTGTGCCACGAGGGCCCGGTCCAGCTCGCCGGCCGATTGGAACACAGAACCCAGGAGCGCCCAAGCTCGTGCGTTTCCGGGCTCGCGGGTCGTGATGGCTTCGAGGATCCGAGCGGCTTTGTCGTACTCCCGCTCACGGAGATGTGTGATTGCGGCTGCGATCGACGTGGCGGAATCGGTGGTCTGGGCAGCGACCGGCTGGCTGAGCATTGAGAGGAACGGCAGGATGAGCAATAACTCGGACGTACGAGCACGGGGCATGGGCGGCTCCGTCGATCAAGCTATTCTGAAATGTGATGTTAGTTGGCGCACCTAGCCTCGATCGTGGCCGTGAACTCGACGCAAGTCGCTCCCGCTCTCACCACACAATCGGCCCGGTCCGCCTTCGGAGACCGATCCTAAGATACCCGCTGCCTAGAGGGAAGGTTCGGGTCGCCAACCTCGGGGCGGCATCGGGTCCTTCCCGGGTTGCCGTGACCGCCAGAGCAGGGTGTTCCGTCTCTGGACGTATGACGTCGAGGCTCCTAAGTTGCGGCGCTTCTGGATTCTGCTTGCATCATCAGGCGCGGGAGAGGTCGCATGTTCCCCTTTGGGGTAGAACTTGGCATCGAGGATCTGACGAAGCTTCTCGTCGCTCTCCTCGTTGGCGGGATCATCGGCGCCGAACGGGAGTTTCGGGACAAGGCGGCAGGGTTCCGCACGATCATTTTCATCTGCCTAGGCGCGACCTTGTTCACCGTCCTCTCGTCGAAGCTGGCGGGTCCAGGCGACCCTGCCCGGATCGCCGCGAATGTGGTGACGGGGATTGGGTTTCTCGGCGCCGGAGCCATTCTGAGGGAGGGCAGTCGGGTAGTGGGTCTGACGACGGCTGCCACCATCTGGTTGGTTGCCGCGTTGGGAATGGGCATCGGTGGTGGACATTTCGGCTTCGTCGCGGTGGCGGTGTTGGCGACGCTCGTTGTGTTGTGGATCTTCCCGATTCTCGAGGCGACCATCGACCGCGCGCGGGAGACGAGGACCTACGAGGTGGTGTGCGGGCTGGATCCCGCGAAGTTCGTGCAACTCGAAGGCGTGTTCCGAGAGTACGGCCTCAAGGTGAAAGATCACCGTCAGACCAAGTCCGGCGACCGCATGACGTGTGTCTGGGAGGTCCGCGGATCGCTCAAGGAACACGACGGCGTTACGGGGGCGCTCCTACGGGATCCCGCCGTCAAAGAGTTTCACTTCTGAGCTGGAGCACCGCCCGATGGTGGCGTCATGATGCTCACCGTGGTGGCCGCCTGACACGGTGCCCAGCAGACATGTCGACGAAAGTCGGAGCCGGAGATGCTCCTTCCACCCGCCACGATTAGAACCACTCCCTGAGGCGCTCTCGCGTGAAGAGTTCTCGCTGCAGGTTGGCGACTGCCTTGCTGATCGCCTTTGGCTCGCCGCACTTCTGCCAACTGGCCGTTGTGGCGAAGGGGTCCGACAGATCGAGGAACCGCTCGCCGGGAACTGAGATCCGAGACCAGGTGCAGCGGGCGTCCCCTGGCCGTCGATAGTTGGCGATCCATTTTCCCCGAACCTCCGCACGCGATCCCTTCGGAGGGTGGGAGCATGCCCGCTCGATTTCGCCTTTCAGAACCACCCTGTGGGGGAGCAGCCCCGCGCTGTCGAGCTGGCTAAAGATGCCGCAGGGACTTATCGCCCCGAATCGGAGATCGAGCTCGAAGAGCTCTCGCTGCAACTGGAGGAAGGTCCGGAGGCCGTGCAAGCTCTGCCCCTTTGACGCTAGCTCTCGCTCGAGTTCTGGAAGTCGGTGGCGAATGGGACTCCCCTCGCTGAGCAGGGAGTCGAGGTCGGGGTCTCGTCGCAACGATCGGGGCGCCGGTTGCTCTCCAGCGGTCGCAATGGCAGGCCGGATCTGTTGCCACGTCTCCGCCCACTGCGACAACGAGCTCCAGTCCAATCGGTTTGCCGACCATTGCCTGAAGAGCGCGAGCTTGATTCCCCAGTCGAGAGTGCGTGCCACCGAGTCCGGTGCATCCTCCAGGAGCTCGAGCTGCTCGCGCCAGACCCGACACAGTGTCTCCGACCAGGCCGGCAGATGTCCGGCGGCGCGGCATGTCTCCACCGTCTCGAGATAGTGCCGCTGAATGTCGAGTGCCGTGGCCTGGCGGCCGTTCATCAGGCGCGACTTGACCTCACACCGAGGATCCGAAGCGAACAGGCGCAGGGAGTCCGCTGGCGTACGTAGCTGGACCCCATCGCCAGGACGGTACCCGGCGTCGACTGTTGCCAGAATCAGCGCCGTCGTACCGAGCTTGAGCAACGTGGCCGTTTCGGAACAGAGGCTTTCTGCACAAATAACATGGAGCCGGTGGTAGGGCCGTGAGCTCAGGCTTTCGCCCCTGACGTGAAACAAGGTCCGGTCCGCCGTCGATTTCGTGGAGACTCCGTCTTTGAGAAACCACGCCCGCGGCGACATGGTGAACTCGAGCTTCGATCGATCGGGCACGAATCCACCCGCTCCGCTGTAAATGACCCGGGACACGAAGTGCGGGACCATCTGGCGGGGAAGAGTCAGGGGTTCGGTGCGGTGGAGGTAGGATTCATGGCATCCCCATGTCGCACCTTGGTAATCCACGTTGCTTCGGAGTATGGAAACCTCGCGAAGGTCCGGATCCGTCAGCGCTATGCCCGTCGCCAACTGATGCATGATTTGCTCGCCGGCGCGGATCTGGCGGACGGCCTCCCAGGGATCGGTACACTCGGGTGTCGCATACTCTGGGTGCGTACCGCAGTCTACGTAGAATCGGCCTCCGTTCTGGAGGAAGATCCCTCCGCCCGGGTCGTTCAGGTATGCGTGCTGAGCCCTCGCGCGGCTCACCAGTTGCCCGGCGATCCTCGATCGGTCAGTGCTTGCACCGCTTGGCGCGATGCCAGTGATGGCGTACTCTGTCTCGACACCGAACAGGGTGCGCACCACGGCTACTGTCCGCCGCGCTGTCGATTTTGCCGCAGGAACGCCTCACTATCCGAGGAGAGGGCTTTACGGATCGCCTCGTCCCCGGCGGCCAGGAAGCCCTCACCGGTATCGCGCATTTCGTTCAACGCGTCTTCCGGCTGTCCGTCGGGACCGCTCGGCCGCTCTCGATCGTTCTCGTCCCGTCGTTCGCGAAATCGCATTGGCGTTCTCCTCTTGGTTCACAGTCCTCTGTGTATCAGTGCCGCCCTGTCCTGCGTCTCGTGTCTGCCCTGCTTCTTTTGCTCCCTTGCTCTTGTGTCACTGTCTCCTAGCTCCAGGTCTCACCCCCGCGACCGACGTAACCGGGGGCGGAGCTGAGGTCGGAGATGTGCAGCTGCCTCGCCTCGAGCGCTGCCAGCGCATCTTCGAGCGAGCGGCATCCCTCGAAGACGGAACGCAGCATCCGTCTTGTTCCCAGGAGTGGGTTGGGGAATTCCACGAGCCAGTGCGTGGCCAAGCCGTGGGGCGCTTCCAGCCGGAACCGGACGTGATCCCAATCGACGATCTCCACCCGGGATCGGCCAGCCAGCCTCAGTAGCATCGTCCGACCCCAGGCCCTCGTGTCCTCCGGTGGAAACCGCAAGAACTCCCCAATGCGCTGCTCCGGCACGACGGTCTCCACCAGCCCCTGCCTCGCAAACGCCCAGTAGATCCCCTCGTGGGGGTCCAGGCTCGAGTACAGCAGATCGAGGTGTTTGACTTCGGGGGAGTCCCACTCGAGGCCCGGCTGTTGCTCGATGAGCCGAGTGAGCAGTGAGCGCTTGAGCACCCAGTCCACCCGCTTCGCGAGGGCGCCCCACTCATGGTGTTCGAGCTTGCGAAGGGTATCCTCCCATAACGCGAGGATGTCATTGGCCCTGGGCACGTTGTCGTCGTCGCACTCGGCAGCGGCGAAGGCTCGGGCCTCTTCCAGGAAAAGCAGCTGCAGCTCCACCGCCGTGACCTGCCGTCCCGATACTAGCGCGGCTCTGGTCTCGAGGGACGGATCGCGGCTCCACTGCTGCAGCGCAGAGAGGGGATCCTCGAGGGCGAGCTCGTGATTCACCGGACCCACTTCCAGCATCGCCAGGATGATCTGCATGACGCCTACCTTGAGTAGGTGCGCCACCTGACAGAGGTTGCTGTCGTAG
Source organism: Gemmatimonadota bacterium (assembly GCA_039591615.1). Taxonomy (GTDB): domain Bacteria; phylum Gemmatimonadota; class Gemmatimonadetes; order Gemmatimonadales; family GWC2-71-9; genus JBDHDH01. The sequence continues at coordinate 15,037 of JBDHDH010000049.1, forward strand.
CAGATGACGTGCAGCCGGGCAAGCTCGCCATTGGCTAGGCCAAGATACGGCGAGGCAGCGGTTCCCGGAGATCCACAGAGTGACTCGTCTCTCGTATTGATGAGCGGTCGTCGATAGGTGGTCTGTGGTCCGGTCAACGTCTCGGTGAAGTCCGCTCGCTGCGAGATTTGAAAATCCACCCACGGCAGGCGGTTTTCGCTGCCCACTTTGCCCTGACCGGTGAAGACGATGCTCGACGCCTGATAGGCCGCGAGGAAAGCGAGGAAATGGGGCTTTCGCTCCAGGAGGTCCCGCCACGCGCTGCGGTCCATCAGGAAGTTCAGATGACTCCCGTAGGAGTTTCCCAGCCCATCGCTGTTGTTGACTAAAGCCTGGAGCTTCTGGGTTTGCGGACGCTCTCGATTCGTACCCCGTAGCGCGGCCTGCGCCACACGCAACATCGCGTGCCAGCACGAAGTATGGTCGAAGGCACTCCGGACCTCGGGCAGGCAGAGCTCGAGATGTTCGAGATCTATGTATGCGCAACCGCCGTTGGCCAGCAGGTACGAGCGTCCCCAGTCCTGGGGGTCCCAACCGTGGCCCGCTTCTGTCTCCCAGTTGGGGTTGCGGTCGCGAGCCGGCTCCTCCCAGCGGGGTTTGATGACTGGCGTGACCCTACCGATCGCTCGCAAGAGCAACTGCGAAGCCTCGTAACCGGAGCCGCGCTGGTCTTCGACGCCGAGGAGGAAGTTCCCCAGCTCCACGTCGGCGCCACAGAGCTTGGGAACCGGTTGGCGGGTGCTCTGTCGCTCACGCCCCTCACGCCGACGCATCATGCCACCTGCAGGAAGCGGTACGCGCGTCGGTGGCGCCGCTGCGCCGGCTCCACCTTCACGATGTCCACATCCTGAGGCAAGTCGTCGACGTACCGATGACAGTTCCGCGGTGTGAGGATTCTCGCCGTCGCCTCGAACGCCTTCTCGACCGCTTCGAGCAGATCGGACAGCTGGACGCCTGACTCGCCGGTGTTCATGTCCCGTATGCATGCCGCCAGCACCGCTTCCCGTGCGATCTGAGCGATCACCGCGCCGCTCACGAGGTCGCGAGCACCGACGCTTCGCGTGTTGCCGTTTCGGAAGGTGATGGTGGCAACGTCGCCGTGACCGTTGGGTGCGTAGATCCGAGCAACCGCTGCGTCGATGAGCTCGGCTCGTGTCGCTGGGACGCCGCGGTTCGCTGCGTCGGCGTACGGGATCTGCTCTTGCAGGTGTCGAGCGAAGATCTCTCGGGCCGCGTCGCGATTGGGGCGAGGGATCTCTAGCTTCTTGTCGCCAAGGCGATCGGGCCGGAACAGGGCCTCGTCGAGCGCGTCTGGCCGGTTGGTGGCCGCCACCACCAGGATGTTCCCACGGTCCTCGAGACCGTCGAGCTCCGCCATGAACGCGGTAAGAACTCGATCATCGACCCGAACCAGCGACTCGCCCCGAGCCGCGCCCACCGCGTCGACTTCGTCGAAGAAGATCACGATAGGGATGTCCTGATCGGTTTCAGCCGCATCGCGAGCCACACGGAACACCTCGCGGTAGTTGGCCTCGGTCTGGCCGTACCACATGCTGCTGAGACTCCCCGGCTTGACGTTGATGAAGCGGGACCGCCCGGACGCGGCAAGCGTGGCGAGCCAGTTGGCCAAGGCCCGGGCGATCATCGTCTTGCCGTTTCCCGGCCGGCCCACCAGCAAGACGGACCGGAGGCCTCGCAGCAGGTAGCGTCGCGCGGTCTGCTGATGGTGGAGACGGAGGAGGATCAGTGCCTGGATTTCGCGGATGGGATTGTCCAGCCCGCCCACGTCGGCAAAGGTCTGGGCCGGCGTGTTCTCGAGGAACAGGTGGGCGCCCTCCGAACGCTGCAGGCGTTCGAAGGCCATCCACAGGGACCGATCCCACCGCACGAGATCTCCGCTGCGGAGCTCCTCGGCAACCAGCCGGGCTGCCGCGTCCGCCACGATTTCTTCGTCACGGGCCCGTAGAACGATCCGCCCGTCGTCCAACAGGCGGTCGAAGACGGCGGTCTCACCCGAAGTGAATGGCGCCGATGGCGACGTCGCCACGATCGCGTTTCTCTCGCCTCCGAGGTAGACCTCCTCGCCCCGATTCACCCCGCTCACGTCCACGCTTTCCGGAATGTTCACGATTCTCCGGTTGCCCTCGAAGCCGACGAGTGCGGCTGGGTGGCCTCCTGCTGTCCGCGCGGAGCCGATGTAGATAGCGGGGTACCACGGAGGCTCTGTCATGCTCTCCAAGAGCTTGCGGAGCTGTTTCTGTTTCTCTCTAGCTTCGACGAGACCGATCTTGAACGATCCCGCCCGTTCGAGGAGAAAAGCGTCCAGCTGCTCCGCGACTTGGGGTGAGTGGCGTCGGATCACCCGGGTCAATCGCAACTTGTCTGCCAGGTTCGGTGCGTCCTCGCCCACCAGTAGCAGCTGCTCGAACGCTTCGGCGAAGTAGGCGTCTTCAGGGACGTTGGGTGTCATGGTTGGTCTCCTGCCTCGTGCGCTTCCGCAGCGAGCTGGCGGGGCTGCGGACCGAGCGTATGGAATGCCCTCCGCTCGATCATCCCGTGTCGCCAGCCGAAGAGCGAGTAGGTGGGACTGCTGAACGCGACGTCGTTCACCAGGAGAGCCACCGAGAACCCGCGGGGGAACACGGTTCGGTGGAGTGTCTTGTCGTGCTGACTCAAGAAACCACGGGCGAATGGGCACTCGCGCTGCTTCTCCAGCGTGCACTGCTTGCACCACTCACGCACCGGGTGGGAGTGCCACCACCCGACCATGATCTCGTGACGGGCCCTGAGCTCGAGGCCGGCGCGAACCTGCGTCCATGTATCAGGAGTAAACGCGAGATGCGTGGCGTCGGCCTCTGTATGGTGCGCCGGAATATGCGCAGTGACCTCGAGGAAGAGGCGCGAGGCGTCCGGGTCCCTGTGGAGATGTCCAATGAGGATCCCGCCGGTTTCGTGGGGCGTGGCGTCGTGTCCCAGCGTGCTGACTTCGCCGAGGACGCGGCGCGGAACGAAGACATGGAGCGGGGCGTCGTCGGCACCCCTTTCGCTCGGTGTTGCCCGTTCGAGCATCGGCCCCAGAGCAGTGCGCCGGGGCTCGATTTCGGGGGCCACCGAACGGAATCGTGCGGCGCAGTCGGGACGGGCAGCCTCGTCGTCGTTGGTGTCTCGCGGAAACGCCACCGGGAGCCACAGGAAGCGTTCTCCTTCCTGGAGCTTGCCGTCGGCCACCAGCTGCGTGGCGGCCCCGCGTGCCCGCTCCGACAGATAGAGGAAGGAGAAGCTGGTTGCGGTCTCGGCTCGGGGTTCGTCGACGGGCCATGCGGTAAACCCTTCGAGGTACGGCCGGGCCCGGCTGCGATGCCAAGCGGGCTCGATGATGCACTCCAGCTGAAACGCTTCGGCAGGGACCCGCCCGCGGCCGAGTGCCAAGAGGCGCACCCATTCGCGGACGGGTTCCCAATCGACTTCGACGGGCACCTGCGCGACCGACGTCCCGTCTTCCCGCATCACGTGGATGGCGTAGCGATGACCCTTGGCTGGCACCGACGCTCTCCTCATGTGAGAGGCGCTCACCCGCTGGCCACGCCGCCAGCGTCGATGTTCGGTTGCAGCACCAGGCGATCGCCCGCCCGCAGCGCGTCGCCGATCCGCTCTGACGCGTGGAGATGGCGTCCCTCCCGCTCCAACCGCGCGTGGTAGGTGAGTGGACGCCCGGCCACGTCGTTTCGCGTGAGCTGCATCTCGGGCAAGAGCCCGTCGATCAGCTCGCCGACGGTGCCGGCGCTGTGGACGTCGTCCACCGTGACACGCTTCTGCCCGGATACGTCGGTGACCTCAAGCATGGCGATGTTGTCGTTGTCGGCGAATCGCATTGCTCAACCTCCTGAACGGGTGTGAATGAGATAGGCCCGCGCCACGTGCGGATGCGCGAGCACACGCAGCTCGTGCCCGACGGTGTTACAGGCCACGGAAAGGGCATTGAGGGCGTGATCGACATCGAAAGTCGAGGGCCGCGGCGGCAAGACCGCTTCGAGGCGCGCGTATTCACGGTCTTTTCGAAAGCTGATGGCACCGCGCACACCCCGAAGAAAGCCGGACATCGTGAGGAGGAGCCAACCGACCGCCGGCCGTGAGGCAGCCGGGTGCGACTCCGTCGGGCCGACCTCGGTGAGAAGACGCACGCGACCGTCGAGCTCCGCGGCAGCGGCCTGGTAGAACGCCTCGTCGGGGGCGAGATCCACCACCGCCCGGTCGTCGTTGTTCCTCGTGGTCCAGCCGAGCTGGGATGCCAACTCGAGCACTCGATTGGCCGTGCCGGGTTCGAGGCTGAAGTCGGTGGTAGGGTTGGCGTCGAGCCCGCGGCCTTCCATGTCCCGCGGGTCGTCACAGCCGATAGGATCACCGGCCAGGCAGCTCCATGCCTCCTCGAGGTCGCGGCACCCGCCGGCCACCCGGTCGGCAACGTGTGCATCGTCGGGCACCGCGATATCGGCACACAACACGACGCGACCGTCCTCGGGACAGACGGCGAGCTTCGCTGCCCCAGGGAGGTGGGCATTGAGTTCCGCGCAGCGCCACACGGCCTTCCGTTCCTCGGCGATCTCCGCGGCGAGGTCGAGCGGCGACCAGAACGTGAGCCACTCGCCGATCAGCCGGCCCTTGACGGAGAAGGGTTTTCCATTCACGAGCTGGAAATCCCAGCCGCACAACGCGTGGTGTTCGACGCCGTGAGCGGCCTGGGCGAGCGCCTGAGTGACGTGGGCGATGCGATCCTCGAGGAACCCGTGCATCCTCACGCTCCTTTGGCCACAGTGCCAACGTTGAGAGTGAGCGGGCGCCGTTTGAGGGGCCGCGGATCGATGGGGAAACGATGCCTGTTCTCCCGCGCCCAGGCGCAAGCCTCCCGGTTCATCGCGTCGTCTTCCCGCATCGTGACCTTGTGGTAAGTGATGATCTCGAAGACCTGGTAGATCAGGTCCACGAGGAGGGTTCCTGGGAAGAGTCGGCCGATGCAGATGTACGGAAGCTCGTTGCTGATGTTCGGGTGGAAGACGTTTCGCGGACCCAGCCAGGTGAGCGTCCACAGCACCTCTGCCCTACGCAGGTAGTCAGGCGTGAACCAGACACCCACGGCAAATCGGTCTGCTTCCTGGATCTCTCCTTCAGGCGTGCGGATGAGCCCGTTCGCGTGATACGTCGCGACGTACCGGTCAGGGGGATGTTTCCGTCCCAAGGCTGCGAGATCCAGGATATCGCTCTCCGCGGAGAGGGCCGTTCCCTCCTCGTATTGCCTGATCAGAAAGCCTTCGAGGATCTTGTCGCGCATTGCTACGCTCCTTTATCGGCGTGTCCACGGGAACGTCGCTTCGTCACCGTGCCGATCTGGAAGTGGAGCTCCCGACCACCGCTCTCGACGGTCACCACGTCACCTGGGCGGATGCCGAGGGCGTGGAGCGACCTGCGGAGGTCGCGTGCGGTCAATGTGCCGACGTCCAACCGCTCGACGAGTGAGAATCCGTCCACGACCAGCTGGGCGTCACAGGATCGGCATCGCAGGTCCCCGGATCGGAGCCGCGGCTCAAATCGCAAGGGGCGCCGGATCGCTCCACAGTCCCGACAGATGAGCTCGTCCACGAACAGGGCCCCATCTAGCCGGAGCGCGAGCTCCGGGTCCGGGCCGCGGGGCACCCGCGCGAGCAGGTCCCTCAGGGTGAGACTACGGGGCTTCTCCTGGACCTGCTCGATCTCCCACGGTGCATGATCAGGGAGCCGGCACGTCGGGTTATGTCGGCGTGTCGTCACGTGGCCCTGGTAGCCGAGCCCCTCTAGGACCAGCTGTCCTCCCGGAGGCAGGCCATGCTCGTGACCGGCGAGCAACTTCTGGCACTCGATGGCCTGAAGCGACGCGGCGAGGGCGCCCAGGCTGGAGGGCGCGTTGGTGGGGTGGTCGTCGGCGCCGTGCTTGCGGTCCTCGGGTGCCCGTTTCCCGAGTCGGTGCAGGTCGCAGGGAAAACGCGTGTCCATCGCCGCGTAGTGACGATCGTCGAGTTGACACTCGTAACACGGGTTGTCTGCCCCCGGGACGTACAGGTCCACACGGGCGAACAAGTCGTCGGCGAGCACGCCGGCGTCGATCCACGGGACGTCCAGTCGCCAGGCGGCTCGGTTCACGACCATGCGGGCAAAGCGCGAGTCGAGACACGCGAGAAGCACGTCACCTTTGAAGGCACCAAGCGGCAGGTTCTCAACGTCGTCGACGATGGTCGTGACATCGAGGTTGGGATTGATGCTCCGGGCGCGGCGGGCCTGCACCCGGGCCTTGGGTCGTCCCACGTCGTTCAGGGGGACGTCCTGGCCCTTCACGTTCTTCGCAGCGTAGCTGTCACGGTCGATGAGTGTGAGGCGATCCACGTCGAGCATCCGCGCCACGTGGGGCACGAGATGGGAGCCGATGTTCCCGCCGCAGCCGACGATTACGACGTGGTGTCCCGTCACAGGTCCTCCGGGCAGAACTGGAATCCGGCATCCAGCGCCGAGCGTTGCGGACACACGGCGCACGTCGGCGCGTACAGCCAGCAGGGGTACTCGTGCGATTGGTGGTACCACAGGCCGCACTGGGGACCCGGGCAGCGAACCGCAGGGGTCCCTTCCTCGATCCGCTGCCGGCAACGAGGGCAGAACACCTCGCCGAGCCCGGTGGGCAGGGGCTCGATGCGGGCCTGGCGCTCGGAGGAGTAGAACACAGATCCCACACCGGAGATGTCGACCTGGTCGCGGTTCCGAAGCACACGGATGCCGGTGCCGAGGGGAGTGCCATTCACGGTCACTCGGTGCTCGGCGCCCGCCACCAGGGTCCACTGCTCGCTGGCGTCGTCCCGAGTTCGTAGGAGAGCGGGGGGGACGGAGAAGGTGCTGTCGAGGCAGCGGAACATCGGTGTCGGAATGCTGCTGAGCTCCAGGCAATCACCGTCGAGGGGCAGGACTGCCCACTCGTTTTCTTCGTCTTGGACCCAGAGGTGGGGCATCCGCACGCCTCCTGAAGTCAGACTGCTTGCCGGGGTGGTGCTCAGCCGAAATGCCACCGGCGCAGTGAAGTCAACCGTCGCGCAGCTCGAGTGCCCACGAAGTGCGTGTTTTGTGCCTGACGTCGGTAGGAGCTGAGTCGTGCAGCTAAGTCGGGTCTTGATGGGACAGTAGGCGACAAAGAACGGTCGCCGCCTGTGCGTTGAGTTCTTGGGGAGGCAGTCGAGTTGTAGGGTTGAGATTCAAGTTGGCAGACCGATCCCGGCTCGTTTCATGCCCCGACCGGCCGCGTGACGGTGCATGCGGGCTGCATGAAGGGACTGAAAGTCGCGCGTTGCAGCTCGCCCAGGGCCCTGAGACCGTCCTAAAAGCGCTATGAGGCTTCGCCGAGAGTGGCAAATCGCGCTATGGAGGCCTCCATGCGTTTTCGACTATGAAAGCCTCATATATGAAAGCCTCCTAGCGCCCATTCATCAGTCGATCGCGTTCGTCAAAGAACGCGGACTCGGTTCGCTCGTACTCCTCCGCGACGTCTCGCTTCCAGGCCGCGTGCGCCTCGTCGGGCGTGGTTCTCAGAACGCTGTCAAACCACATCAGTTTGCCCTTCAATCTGAGGGTCGCCTGGTAGATGGGCTTGCTGAACATGAAGGGTTTGGCGCAGAGCTTGTCCAGTTCGTGCAAGACCGTCTTGGTGACGGTGATGACGGTACGGAGGATCTCCGCCTCCAGCGGCACGCCATATCGCACGTCGCGTACAGCGACCCAGTATTCCCTGAGCACCTCGGCGGTCTTCGTCAGGTGAGCCAGCTGGGCATCTGTAGTCGACAATTTGCTCGGCGACGCGGCCAAGGTGTGGCTGCGGTAGCCGTGCCGCACGATATAGTCGCCGATAGCCTCCCGCAGATCGCGCAGCGTCACGTCATTGTGCCGCGCGTACAGGATTTTCAAGACCTCCTTGAGGTCATCGACGTTCCCTGGCCAGGGGTGGGCCTTCAGGGCCTGGAGGACCTCAAACGGGAGCGGCCTTCTCCTTCCCAGCGTCAATTGCTCCCAATAGAACTCAGCCAGCACCGGGACGTCTTCAGGATGTTCTCGCAGCGATGGCGTGCGGATCGTGTTGGGCTTCAGAACGTCCATCAGTTCCCGAAGGAACTTTCCAGATCTCATCAGTGCGTCCAAGTCGGCGCTGGTGGTGGCGATGATCCGCACACCCGCCCTTCCGCCGGGGCGTTTCACAACACGGAGCACCTCTCGTTGCACCGGCAGAGGAAGGAAGTGAGTCTCGGCGATTACCAGCGTCCCACCGCTCGTGAGCTGGAAGAGACCCTCCCTTCCCGCTGCACCGAAAAGCTCGGCGTAGAAGAGCCGCGGGATTGTGCTGTTGCAGTCGAAGCCCTGGAAGGGATCGGCGCAGCGGTGTCCGTGATCGTGAATGAGTCTGGCAACGACCTTCCTGCCAGTTCCATGCTCGCCACGGATGAGCACTGGCTCGTCGGTATCCGCGGACAGCATGATGTCCTCCCGCACCCGCTGTGTAGCCGGTGACACTCCGCGATACCGATTCATGATGCTCGAGGGAATGGTGAGAGCCGAGCGCCGCGGCACCGGCGGCGAACTCACGACGGGAGTCTCCTCCCTATCCTCGCTACGCGGAGCCGCGCGGGAGGGTGTGGTCGCTGCGGCGTGGTAGGTGCCGACCTTCTCCGGTATGCCGTCGAACACGTCGTCCGGGATGCCGAGCAGGGTGACTGTCTGCTGCTTCTTCTCGGAGCTGAGCTTTGTCTGCAGTGAGACGACACTGTATAGTGCTTTTCCAGTGGAGGTGTACCGAATTCGGAGGATGAGGATCTTGTTTGGCCAGCGGCTTACCAGCCGATGCGGTTCGACGCGGCGGTCCGTCTTCTCTCCGTAGTCGACAATCGCGGCATCGCTGAGGTCCTGCGTCGCTGCCACCTGCTCGAGGTCGGAGAGCCGGACCACGAAGGTAGCCGGGGCGAACGTCCGCAGCGCCGCCAAGAGATAATCCTTGACGTGCGGGCCGATCTGGCAGGCGACGAAGCGGCCGTCGCTCCCAGGCAAGCCCAGTCCAAATGCCGGAAGCACCACTGCGTCCATCTTCTGTGTTATGAGGGAGTCCTTCCCGGACACATACGCTAAAAAAAGCCGGGCCCGCCGCGCAAGAGGGAGGCTGGCAATGGCGTCATCCCCTTGACAGGTCGGGCAAGGGGTCCCTCCTTTCAATGTTAGTCTTTGACTTCCCACCCCCTCCGAACCGTCGGCATGCCCTGCGTGCATGCGAAAGTGCAACACGGTTCTCTCGAGCGACGTCGCTGCCGTAAGTTGTCGGTAACGTTGGCACCTCACTTCAGCTCACTTTCCGTCATGGGAAAAAGCGAGGGATCGATTGCGCGAGCATCGAGTCGCGCCACCGACTGTTGAGCCACGCATCGAACGCCTGCGAACGCTCGCCCGTCTCCTCGATAGCGTCATCCGGATTCCCTTTACCCGCTTCCGGATCGGCCTCGATGCGATCTTGGGTCTCATTCCAGGGTTCGGAGACGTCGCGGGCGCAGCCGCGTCTGCCTTTATCATCGTCGAGGCGTGTCGTCTCGGCGCACCGAGGAGGGTGCTGCGGCGCATGGTGTACAACGTTGGACTCGAGACCCTCGTGGGCACCGTGCCCGCACTCGGGGACGTTTTCGACGCCGGCTGGAGAGCCAACGTCAAGAACGTGGAGCTGCTCGAGCGTCACTTGGAGCAATCCGGATCTGTAGAAACCGCTGATCGCCGACTGCCGATCGGCGTGGTTGGAGCACTCTTGCTGCTCGTGATTGGAGCGCTCGTGCTCACCTTCGTCATGCTCCGCGTGCTGGTTTACGCGTTGGGCGGATGAAGATCCGCCGCACGATCGGGTCTGTTCGAGAGTGATGCGATGACTCGCCATACCTTTGCCGGATCGCTCATCGGCTGGTGTGGCGGCAGATCGTTCGTATCTTCCGGTACCGCCAGGAGGTCGTCAGGCGGATCCTCCTGAAGGATGACGGTCCGAACTGATTCCAGCGCCTTGTCGCCACAGGACTTCCCGCGGGCGAACGGCGAAGCTCGACAGCGGGAGACGATCCTCGATTCCAACAGGGCGAACGGTCGAATGCTCAGTGAGTTGAAGCCCCACGCTCAGCAGGAGCTGCCGCGAGAACTGGTCGATTTCATCCGTCTTTTGGCGGAGCAGAGCGCTGAAGTGATCCGTCCGTTGTTCGGGCGTCGCGATCTTCGCGTCGACACGAAGGACGATGCGTCACCGGTGACCGAAGCCGATCGTCGGGCGGAAGAAGTCATGCGGGAGCTGATCCGGAAGCGATATCCCAGCCACGGGATCGTAGGGGAAGAGTTCGGAACGGAGGCCGCTGACGCCGAGTTCGTCTGGGTCCTGGACCCCATCGACGGAACGGTGTCGTTCACCAGCAGCTGTCCCCTGTTCGGAACCCTGATTGGTCTCCTCCACGAAGGGCGGCCACGGCTCGGCGCCATCCATCAGCCGATGCTCGAACAACTCTGCATCGGCGACGGGCGCCGGGCCACTCTGAATGGCCAGGCGACATCTCTTCGGGACACGACCTCCCTGGAGCACGCGACGCTACTCACAACCGACCTCGGTACTGTGCGTCGTTATCAAGATGATAGGGGATTCCAGCGACTCGCTGCAGCCACTCGGCTGTTTCGGACGTGGGGGGACTGTTACGGATATCTGTTGCTGGTTACAGGGGGAGCAGATATCATGCTCGACCCGGTGATGCACCCGTGGGACCTCCTTCCCCTTATTCCTATAATAGAAGGCGCTGGAGGCGTGATTACGGGGTGGTCGGGCGAAAAGGCATCGAAGGCAACATCCTGCGTCGCCGCCAGTCGGCGGCTCCATGCTCGGGTGCTCGAGATTCTCAATTCGTAGCACGCCTCCCCGGCACGTCACCTTCCCACGGTGAGGCTCCGCGGTTCAGCGGAGTGAATACGTGGAGAGCTGCAGGTTGTTCTGGACGATGACCTCGATGTCCTGACCGGGACCGAACGTGATGACGTCAGTCAGATACGCCGTGACGGCGCCGATGGGATCCGCCACGATCCGGACTCGGCCCCGCATCAGAATCGCGTTCGGGAGCTGGAACGTTTCAGTGGTGAAGCTCGAAACGCTGCCGAGGGGGATCGACTGGCTCTCGTTGAAAGCGAAGACGCGAACGTCGAGCTGGTGGTTGTTGGTCACGTACACCCGAGTGGGGATCTCGATGACGACCATGTCTTCGCCGGGCTGGTCGGCGCTCCCAGCGGCGCACGCCGTGACCGCGAGAGGGACGCAGGCCGCGGCGACGAGCGACGCAGTGAGACTGTGCATACCATCCTCCACGTGAAGTGGGTATGAGGATGTTCCGTACCCCAATATGCCCGATCTGAGCCGTTCTGGGGGTACCCCGAAGGAGCCACGCTACGCCCCGGCGACACGCCTTCGGTAGGATGCCGCGCCCTCCATGCCCTTTCTCCCGACACGTCCCGAAAATAGGTTGAGCCGCATGACCCTGGACATCATCGGTTGGACGGCGAATGGCGCCGTTCGGTTTCTGGACCAAACCCGCCTGCCGCAAGAAGAGTCATATGAGGAAGTCGATTCCGTCGACGACATGATTGAGGCCATCAAGGCGCTGCGGGTGCGCGGTGCGCCCCTCATCGGAATCGCCGCTGCCATGGGGCTCGCGGCGGCGGCCGCCCGCCGCGCCGAGGCGGGAACGCTCAGCCCAACCTGGTTCGAAGGGGCCGCGGCGGCCATGGCCGATGCCCGTCCCACTGCCGTGAACCTCACGTGGGCCGTGAATCGGATGCGACGCGTCGCAAATGAGACGTTTGCCTCCGCACACGATCCTCGAGCCGTGGCGACTGCCCTGCGGGAAGAGGCGCAGCGGGTTTGGAATGAAGATGCTGACATGTGCAGAGCCATTGGCGAAGCCGGTGCCGATGTGATCCCGATCGGGGCGACCGTGCTCACGCACTGCAACGCCGGAGCGTTAGCCACGGGAGGCATCGGCACCGCCGTCGCCGCGCTCTATACCGCACACGAGCAGGGGAAAGGCATCAAGGTGATCTCGACGGAGACGCGCCCGTTGCGGCAAGGTGCCCGACTGACCGCGTGGGAGCTGAGCAAGGCAGGCGTTCCCGTCACCGCGATCGTCGACAGCGCTGCGGCATTTCTGATGGCGAAAGGTGGCGTCGACCTCGTGATCACCGGCGCCGATCGCATCGCCGCCAACGGTGACGTGGCGAACAAAATCGGCACTTATGCGCTGGCGGTCCTGGCCAGAGCCCATGATGTCCCGTTTTACGTCGCGGCTCCGCGAAGCACGTTTGATCTGTCGCTGAGCGCCGGCAGTGAGATCCCCATCGAAGAACGAGCGGGCAGCGAGGTCGATGCCGCGGGGGGGGCGCGGGTGTACAACCCCGCGTTCGACGTGACGCCGGCCGAGCTCGTGGGTGCGATCGTCACCGACCGCGGCATCGTGCGACCCCCGTACCGGGAGAGTATCAGGCGTTTGTTTGACTAACTAGCGGGATCGGCAAAGCTGGCCGCCAGCCTGGGATACCTCGACCTCACCGGTTGTGTTCATCCTCCGCTTTGAATCTCAGTCTGAGGTATTCCCCAACCAGTATGGCCGCAGGATAGAGAATCTCTTCTTCCATTTGTGCCTGCAGCATGACACGCTCTGCAAAACGCACGACATCTTGCTGTTCTTCCGCGCGTGCCGCGTCTGCCAGATTCTGGAGCGCTCCCACGATCGTCCGGTGCTCCTCGCGCATGCGCGGGAACTCGGTCTTCAGGCGATCGGTGAGCGGCAGCACGTCGAGCATCGTCGGTGACAGCTTGTCGGCAACGAGTTGTTGGAGGAGACCGAGCGCCGGCGTCACGTATTCCTGCTCCCGGATGAAGTGGGGTTGCAGGACTCGCACGACCTGACGGGCTGCTTCACCCGTTCTGCCCGGCAGGTGCGTGGCCGCGTCCAGGTCGGTATGGAGCTCGTCGTGCGCGTGCTGCATCGAAGCGGGTACTCTCATAGACCCTCCTGCCGCAGCAGTGCGGTGGCCACCACAGCTTGACCGTAACTGATGGCACCGTCGTTTGGGCCCAACCTGCGGGGGGTGAAAACCCGGAGGCCTGCCCCCTCGAGGAGCTTCCGTGTCGAGCTCAGGAGTCGGGCATTCTGGAAGACGCCACCACCAAGCGTCACGATTTCGACACCGGCGTGTTCGCTCGCGCGCCGGGCCAACTGCGTTGTCGCCGCTGCGACGCTTTCGTGGAATCGCGCCGCGAGCAGTGCCACGTCATCGCCCCGCATTCGCCGTTCACCGAGTGCGACGAGGAGCGGAATCGGATCGAGCACGAGCCCACCGGACTCCCCGGGGATGACGGGGAAAGGCAGGGCCTTAGCCCGTCGGCGGCCGGCGAGGGCTTCGATCTCCATGGCTGCCTGCCCTTCGTATCGGCACACGTGTCGCACTCCCAATACGGCAGCGGCTGCATCGAACAGCCGGCCCATGGAAGAGGCGAGCGGTGCGTTCAGGCCGACCTGAATCTGCTGTTCCGCGATGCGCCGTTCCGAGATCGGGATCCCATCGAACGCGCGCCGGAACGCGGGCCAGGCTTGAGGTTCCAGCGAGAGATACCCGAGTGCCACCCGCCAGGGGCGTCGTACGGCGAGATCGCCGCCGGGCAAGGGGGCGTATCGCAAGTGCGCGAAACGACTGTAGCCGGTGAGATTACCCGTTAGCACCTCGGCTCCCCACACACGCCTGTCGTCACCGTAGCCTGTCCCGTCGAATGCGATGCCCACGACCGTGCTCGTGACGCCGTGCTCGCCCGCCACCGCAGCAACGTGCGCGTGGTGGTGCTGCACTGCGATGATACGACGCAAACCAAGTTCGCTGGCGACGCTGGTGGACAGATACCCAGGATGGCGGTCACGGACCACGACTCGAGGCGCGATATGAAAGAGCCGGCGATAGCGGACCAGCGTCTCACGGAAATGTTCGAGCGTCTCCAAATTCTCCAGGTCGCCGATGTGTTGGCTCACGTAAGCGCTGTCCTCATGCGCCAGCGTGAACGTGTGCTTGAGGTGAGGCCCGACCGCCACGATGGGGACGGGTGTGGCGAATGGCAACGGCACGGGGAGAGGGGCGTATCCCCTGGCACGTCGGAGGAATACCGGTGCGCCATCGACTACGCGAACTACGGAGTCGTCGTAGCGTGAGACGACCTCTCGATCGTGGAGCAGGAACGCGTCGGCGACGCTGCCGAGCTGCTTCAGCGCAGCGTCATTGGCGGTCAGGATGGGCTCCTCACCGATATTGCCGCCGGTCATGACCAGGGGGCGTTTCACCAGATCGAGCAGCAGATGGTGGAGCGGCGTGTACGCCGTCATGATGCCGACGGTGTCGAGGCCCGGTGCCACCGAGGGCGCGAACTCGGCTCCCTTCCGCTGACGTGCCAACACGATGGGGCGCTCGCGAGCTCGCAGCAGCCGTTCCTCTTCATCTGCGAGCACGGCGAGGTGACGGGCCTCCTCCACCGTTCGGACCATGACGGCAAGCGGCTTGGCATCGCGGCGCTTGCGCTCCCGGAGCCGCCGGACGGCGGGCTCGCTCGTCGCGTCCACCGCGAGATGGAACCCTCCCAGGCCACGAATCGCCACGATCAAGCCGAGGCGGAGAAACCGTGCGGCGGAGTCGAGGGCCCGGGCACCATGAGCCGTCGGATTGGGCTCGCCCGCGGGGACGATCCACACGGCGGGCCCACACGCGTGACAACTATTCGTCTCGGAGTGATATCGCCGGTCCCCCGACCGCTCGTACTCCCGCTGGCACTCCGGACACTGCCGGAAGACCCCCATGCTGGTGCGCTCTCGGTGGTGGGGCATCGCGTCCATGAGGGTGAAACGGGGACCGCAATCCGCACAAGTGATGAACGGGTGCCGGTAGCGTCGGTTGGCCGGATCGTACAGCTCGGCCTCGCACGCCGGGCACATGGCGGCATCGGGGAAGACCGATTGCCAGCGGCCGCTCGGTTCGGCGCTCGTGAGGATCTCGAATCTGTGTGACTGGGTCGGTTCGGTGGGAGTGATATCCACCGAATCGATCCGGGCCAGGTGAGGCGCTTCGGCCTCCAATTCTCGGAGGAATGCGAGCAAGGATTCCGGCGAACCGTGAATCTCGATCTGCACATCGCCGGACGCGTCCCGCACCCAGCCACCGAGGGCATGGCGGGTGGCGAGCCGGTGAACGAACGGTCGAAAACCCACACCATGTACGACGCCGTGTACCTGCACTCGCAGTGCCGTATACCCGTGCGGCGATCCGGCGATGAGACTCGTATCGAACGTGACCACGTTTGCCGTCACTGTGCCGGAGCGGGCCGTATCTCTTGCAAGAGCCGGAACCACTCGTTCAGCCCGCGCCCGGTGCGTGCTGAGGTGCGGAAGGAGAGTGAGTTGCGATTCGTCTCCTGAGCGTAGACCGTTGCCTGCTCCATATCGAAGGGCATGTATGGGTGAGATCGATGCTGTTCACGACGCGTAAGGTGCCTGCCGTACCGCTCTTGGGTGCTTGTGGGGATTGTTGCTCCCCGTCGGCGAGCATGCGCCATCGTAGGCGACGACACCTTAAGAAATCATTAACTCGTTGTTACAGCCTCGGCCGACGACCCCCTGCTGCGAGGTTTTCGGAACCTGGGCCGTCGATTGATTCCGTCCCATCCCCCACCCAGCCAATCACAGTGGTTCTGACTTATTATTCGTCGCATGACTGCCTCGTCGGTTCTCGCCATCGATCAGGGCACCACTGGAAGTACTGCCCTCGTCATCTCGCATTCGGGTGAGGTGGTGGGACGGTCCTATCGTGAGTTCACGCAGCATTTTCCAGCGCCCGGACAAGTCGAACATGACCCCGAAGAGATCTGGCGGGTCACGCTCGAGACTGCTCGCCAAGCGATGGCGCAGGCTGGTGGAGTGCCGGCGGCCATCGGAATCACGAACCAGCGCGAGACGGTGGTCGCATGGGATCGCCAGACTGGCGAGCCGTTGCACCGGGCGCTGGTGTGGCAGGATCGACGGACGGCGGCGCGGTGTCGCCAGCTGCGGGCCGAGTTCGGCGATGCCTATCTGGCCTCTCGCACCGGTCTGGTGTGGGATCCCTACTTTTCGGCCACGAAGATCGAGTGGCTGCTGGAAAACGTCCCGGGCCTGCGGGCCCGTGCCGAGGGGGGGGACGCACTCTTTGGCACAGTCGATGCCTGGCTCGTCTACAAGCTGACCTCAGGAACCACTCAGGCGACCGACCACACGAACGCATCCCGCACACTCCTGTACAACATCGGCACGAACGACTGGGATGACGAGCTGATGGAGCTGTTCGGCGTCCCCCGTGCCAGCCTTCCCGACATCCACCGCTCCAGTGAAGTCCTGGGGATGGCAGATCCTGCCCATCTCGATCACGAGATCCCAATCGGGGGGGTGGCCGGAGACCAGCAGGCCGCACTGTTCGGACAGGGCTGTTGGGAGCCGGGGCACGCGAAGTGCACCTACGGAACGGGTGCGTTCTTGTTGATGCAAGTCGGCGATTCCGCGCCGCCCGGTACAGGATCCGGTGTCCTCACCACGGTGGGGTGCGATGCCACCGGCGCACCGAGCTATGCGCTGGAAGGCTCGATCTTCATCGCGGGAGCGGCGGTACAGTGGCTGCGGGACGGGCTCGGGTTGATCACCACGGCCGACGAAACAGAGGCGATGGCACGGAGCGTGAGCGACACGGGTGGTGTCTTTTTCGTTCCGGCCTTCGTCGGCCTCGGGGCCCCGCATTGGGAAGCAGAAGCGCGAGGGATGATCGTGGGGCTCACGCGTGGAACCAACCGTGCGCACCTCGTTCGGGCTGCGCTCGAATCCATGGCTTACAGCACGAAGGACGTCGCTGACGCCATGGCGACCACTTCGGGCGTGTCGTTGAGCGAGCTCAGGGTCGATGGTGGTGCCGCTGCCAACGATTGGCTGATGCAGTTTCAGGCCGATACGCTGGGCGTGTTGGTGACGAGGCCTGATCTCCTTGAGACCACAGCACTTGGGGCTGCCGGTCTGGCTGGGCTCGCCACGGGCGTGTGGGGCTCCGCTCACGAGTTCCTTGCCAAGCGGCAGTATACGCGATTTGAGCCTGCCGGACGGGATCACGACGACTATGCGGGTTGGTCCCGG
This sequence comes from Gemmatimonadota bacterium, assembly GCA_039591615.1. Taxonomy (GTDB): domain Bacteria; phylum Gemmatimonadota; class Gemmatimonadetes; order Gemmatimonadales; family GWC2-71-9; genus JBDHDH01. The sequence continues at coordinate 32,370 of JBDHDH010000049.1, forward strand.
GCCGTCGGCACCGCGCTGCACTGGGCAAGGGGTCTTCAGTGAATCCTAAAGGTCCCTTTCGGCGGAAATCATGAACTTTTGCCTTGTTCGAGCGTACGGTATATTGCCTTTCCGGAGGAGATTCCTCGGGATCATACGTTCATTCGACAGAACTTGTACGGACTATGCGAGCTAGAACGAAATTTCTGCTTGGTGCGTCGATGGTGGTCGGGACCGTTGGCTACTTGATGGCGTCCGGAATCAAGGATACTGGCGTCTATTTCCTCACCCCTTCGGAGTTGGCGGCGAAGGTGGACGTGGATCCGTCTATCCGCAATGTGGGCGTGAAGATGGGCGCGCGGGTGGTGCACGGGAGCATTCAACGGGATGTCGGTACGCAGACCATCACGTTCGAAGTGACGGACGGGCAAACCACCTACCCAGTCGTCTATCGCGGTATCGCACCTGACACCTTCACCGACGATGTCGATGTCGTGGTTGAAGGGCGCTTGGGGCCCGACGGGACCTTTCGGGCTACCACACTACTGGCCAAGTGTGGGTCGCGATACGAGGCCGTTCCCTCTGCCTAGTCTGGTAGCCTCATGACAGTTTTGGGAAACTTGGCGCTCTGGTTGGCGCTCATTCTCGCCGTCTGGGGTGTGGGGGTCGGTTTCCTGGGTGGCCGGACGGGGCGCCCCGAGCTCATTCAGAGCGCGCGCCGAACCACCTATGCGCTCTGCGGCGTACTCGTGGTGGCCGGCGTCGCGCTCCTGACCGCGCTGCTGCGCCACGATTTCAACGTCGCGTACGTCGCGAGCTACACGAGCCGCAACCTCCCCACGGTGTACGTCATCTCCGCGTTCTATGGGGGGCAGGCCGGCAGCCTGCTCTTCTGGGGGCTGGTGCTGAGCGTCTTCGCGGCCCTTGCTCAATGGGTCACGCCACGACGGTACAACCACCTCATGCCGTACGTGGGCGCGACCACGTGCGCGATCGTCTTGTTCTTCGTCGTGGTGACCCTGTTTGCGTCCAATCCGTTCACGCGGCTCCCGTTCACACCGATGGATGGGCGAGGGCTCAATCCGCAGTTGCAGAACCCCGGGATGGTGGTGCACCCGCCGATGCTCTATCTGGGGTACATCAGCATCACGATTCCGTTCGCGTTCGCGGTTGCGGCCCTGGCCATGAAGCGTCTCGATACTGGATGGTTGCATGCCATCCGCAAGTGGACCGTCGTGTCGTGGCTATTCCTCACCGTTGGGATCACCCTGGGAATGTGGTGGGCCTACGTCGAGCTGGGGTGGGGCGGCTACTGGGCCTGGGATCCCGTCGAAAACGCGAGCTTTCTTCCTTGGCTGACCATGACCGCGTTCCTGCACTCGGTCATGATCCAGGAAAAGCGCGGGATGCTGAAGAAGTGGAACATCATTCTCATTTCGATGAGCTTCCTGCTCTCCATATTCGGCACGTTCCTGACGCGGAGTGGGATCATTTCCAGCGTCCACTCCTTCACGCAGTCCTCGGTGGGCTACTACTTCCTGGCATTCCTGATTCTCTTGGTGGTTGGGGTGGCGTGGCTCTTATGGTTGCGCCTTCCACTCCTCGAGGCGGACGCGCAGCTCGAGAGTATGGTCTCGCGAGAGGCGAGCTTCCTGTTCAATAACCTCCTGCTCGTCGGGATTGCCTTCTCCATTCTGTGGGGGACGCTGTTCCCGATCATCTCCGAGCTCGTGCGGGGGACGCAGGTGACGGTGGGTCCACCATTCTTCAATCAGGTGAACATCCCCATTGGACTGGGGTTGCTGGCACTCACGGGAGTCGGCCCCCTCATCGCTTGGCGGAAAGCGAGCTTGAAGAATCTGCGTCGCCAGTTCGCCGTGCCCGTGACCGCCGGGATCGTCACGGCAGCACTGCTCACCGCGCTCCGGTTCGGCGACTTCTACGCCGGAGTTGCACTTTCCCTCGCGGTATTCGTGGTAGCGACCATTCTCCAGGAGTTCGCTCGTGGAGCAGGAGCGCGCCACCGACTACACGGTGAGAACCACGTACTGGCCCTCGCGCGCTTGGTTGGCCGCAATCGGCGTCGCTACGGCGGGTACATCGTCCACGTCGGGATCGTGATCTACTTCGTTGCGTTCGCGGGGATGGCTTTCAAGACAGAAATGGAGGCCTCCTTGAAGCCCGGCGAATCGACGCTCCTCAAGTCACCCTTCGGCCACGTCTACACCTTCACCCATCTGGGGGTCTCGCAGTATCGGGATGTCAACCGTGTCGTTTCCGCCGCGACCATCGACGTGACGAGCGATCGCGGCGGACGGGTGGGCGTCATCAAGAGCGAGAAGCGACAGCACGTGGATTCGTTTGGCCGCCCGACCTTCGAGCCCTCGACGGAGGCGGGAATCCACAGCGGGCTCCGGGAAGACATCTACGTAGTCTACGCCGGGTCCGTGGAGGGAACCGAGGAAGCCGTGTATCGGTTCACGTTGAACCCGTTGGTGTGGTGGGTGTGGTTTGGGTGCGTCGTGCTAGTCGCTGGTGGCGTGATCGTTCTCTGGCCAGGCGGAGGCCCCACTAGGGCCTCCCTCCGGCGGGCGATGCCCGGATACGCCGCCACTCTGACAGGTAAGCCGGAGCCGGCGAGCGAGACGGCCGTCGTGACCGGGGGGTCACCATGATCTACCCCAGAGATACGCGTATCACGCGGCGCGCGATGCTCGGTGCGGGTCTCGCAGCGCTGTTCCCAGGAGTGGCCCGCTCGCAGCAGCCCGAGCAAGACGATCCGTTCGTCGTCGGCATTGAGTCCGAGCTCCGCTGCACCTGCGGCTGCAATCTGAGCGTTTACACCTGCCGTACCACCGACTTCACCTGCCAGACGTCGCCCGCGATGCACCAGCATGTCATCGCTTTGATGGAGCAGGGGAAGACTGGCGAGGAGATCCTGCAGGAGTTCGTGGCGCAGTACGGGGAAACGGTGCTGATGGCTCCGCCGAAGCGCGGGTTCAACATCGCCGCGTATGTCGTTCCGGGTGTGGTGATCATCGCTGTCGGGGGAGCGCTTTCCTGGGTGCTGGCCCGTCGTGCGCGCCTCATGGCGTCCCAGGCGGCTGCGGCGTCGAACGATCTCGGTGACGTTCCAGGGCTCTCCTCCGAGGAGGCCGCTCGGCTGAAGGCCGAGCTCGAGCGGCTCGGGGTCTAGGTCGGGTAATGCTCGAAGTCGCCGCCGGCATCGTCGTTGCCCTGGCCGCGCTCGCGCTGGTCCTCGAGCCCCTCCTTCGGCGAGAGTATGCAGCCGCGTCGGCGATCGAGGACGATGACGACGCCGACGTCATCGCGCTCGAGGAAACGGACAGCTCCAAGACCCGGGCGCTGCTCGCACTCCGGGAGATCGAGTTCGATCGGGCTACAGGAAAGCTGTCCGACGACGACTACGCGTCGCTGAAGGCGAAGTACTCCGCCGTGGCCGTCGCGGCCATCCACGCCGAAGACCGAGAGGCCGCGGCGGACGCTGCCGTTCACAGCACCGGATCGTCGGTGGAGGATGTGGCGGAGGCCGCGGTGCAGCGGGCGCGGCGTCGTGGCCGGACTGCGTGCCCGATCTGCGGGCCCCGCCCGGAGGCCGACGCGGTTTTTTGCTCGGACTGCGGTCGGTCTCTCACCAACCCCGAAGCGGCTCCCCGCTGCTGGATCTGCGGAGCACCCGTCCCCCCGGAGGCCAAGTACTGCCCGAGCTGCGGGAAGGTGCTTGCGGCATAACGCCATCGCGGGTAGCGAACGCCGGGCACGGGACTGGGGCGCTTCAGCGCCTCTTTTTTTTGGCTCGAGATGGGGATACGGTACGTAATTCGGATTCTGCCAGCTCCGGCGGCCGTCTGCCCCCTCCCGCTCATCCTTCCCGTCCCCCCACATCAGGCCAGCGTGATCTAGATCACGCGTTTAACCTCTGACCGGAGCGGGCGTCTACAGGGGCGAGTCGATCATGAACCCTTGCATGGAGGGAAAGATGTGCAGCAAGCATTTGACGGGACTGCTCGCATTCGCAGTTCTCGGACTCGCCGCCTGCAGCGATGGCGTTGCCCCCGGTGGCAGTACCGAGGTTCCCGAGGAAGTCCGCCAGGACATCGTGTCGCTGTTGGAGGAGTCGGGCTTCTTCGGTGACGACCTCGGCACTCAGGGGGCAACGGACGGCGGATCCTCGGCTGCTACCGTGTCGATGGCCAACCTGGCCGGCGCGGAGGAGGCCATGGCACCTCGCGTATGGGGTCGCCGCCGCGGGTTGCCGGTCCGTCGGCAGATCACGATAGAGGTTGACGAGGAAGCTGGTACCGCGATGGCGTGGAAGGAAGTGGAGTTCGACGGCCGCTTCCTGCTCGACATCACCGACGACGGGCAAAGGAACCCCACGGAGAAACCTCTGCAAGAGACAGTCTTCCAACATGCGGAGTTCGAACGTTTGGACCAGGAGATCACCGACGAGCGCGGTCATCGCCACCGCTGGCGCCTGGTAGCGGTCTCCCCCGCCCAGTTCAGGATGGCCGAAGAGGCCAAACGGACCGTCTCGATTACGCAGCTGACGGTCGAAGTGAACGGCGAAATCCGGGCTGACATCACCGATCCCAGTGCGCCCATCGAAGTCGAGCGAGGCGTGCCGAAGCTTCGTCGAGGCGACGAGGTCACTGTGACCGCCTACGTCAGCAACGACGAACAGGGTAACGTGCCACCAACGTTCGTGTTCCTCCATCTCTTCCACGCCAGCCCCGACGCCCGGATCTGGCTGCGGCTGCCAATGGCGGAGGTGCTGGATCAGCCCGGTGTCTACGCGCGGAGCTGGACGGTGCGTCAGACGGGCCGTGAGCGAGTTGCGGTCGACGCCATCGATGCACAGACCTTCGTCACGCAGTCGGAGGACGACTACCGGGCGAATGTGTGGGGCGTTCCGTACATCGTCCTGGATGGCCCGGCGTCGTGACGTGCAGCGAGCCCGTAGCAGTCGCCGGTGTATGAAGTCACGGAGGGGGATCAGGGCGGGAGGCATTCATGGGCTCTCTGTCTCCGCCCACCCCCTCCATCCCGCGTTTCCTCGCTAGAACTCGAATTCCTGGATCTTCTTCAGTCCCACGCGCAGCGGCACCACCGTTGCCGTGATGCACAGCGCAGCCGCTGCAACGAAGGCGCCGATCATCGGCAGATTCATACCCACCGGCTGTCCGAGAAACGTCGCTCGCAGGTAACCGTACACGGGGATCGCCTCGAACACGATCACCACGGCTAAGAGCGCGACCGTGGCCATCATGAAGACCAGGCCGCCGAAGGATGTGGGGATCTGCGCGGCATTCTCCGTTTCGAACTGCGGGTAGACGGCTCCGAAGCCCAGGGCCATCGCGGCGATGGCAAACGTGAGGAGCACGATCGTGCCCACACTTACCGCCATCATGAACGGCGTGGCGCGGAGCAGGATGTTGGTGAACACCGTGATCGCCAGTGCCAGGACGAGGAGGGGGATGGTGCCGATCCAATACTTGGACCACAACAGGGTGCGCAGGTCCAGGGGACTGGATCGGAGGAGCCACATTTGCCGGCCCTCGAGGGAGATCGATGGGAAGATGAACCGGGCGGCGATGGATGCGAGGACGAAGCCCGCCAAGCCGAGATTCAAGAATGACACGATGGTGACGAGGAAGAACGGTACCTGCTCACCGGTGAAGAGCGGGAGCGCTCGGATGTTGAAGAGATAAATCACTACCAGAACTGCCAATAGGATCAGTTGGCTCCACTGCGTGGTGTCGCGGAAAAAGAGTTTGAGGTCCTTAACGACGAATTCGCGCTTTGCCACCGACAGCGGTGTGAACATCGGTTCCAAGATTCGTCGCCACAGCCACCCTCGAATGAACCGCTCCGCACCCTCCTGGGCCTTGGTGAAACCGGACGGATAGAGCCGGCTGTGGAGCATGGCGCCCATGACCACGAAGGCGGCACCTGTGGTCCAGAGGAGGATGAGGGGCAGGGGGTCGAATGGGCCCACGAGAAAACTCATGATGCCATCGGTTGCCCACTCACTCGGTAAGAACGGGGATGTGGGAGTACGAAGGACGGTGATGAAGTCCAGGAGGTTGCGAAAACCCTCCGGGCGAGCGAGTCGTTCGGGGCGGATCACGCGGACGAGGAGCACAACGACGGCCGCGGCACCGATCGCGATCACCGAGAGCAAGTCCCGGGTGCGGCGGGCGGGGAAGAGGTTGACCAGAATGAGCGTAATGGTGCTCCCCACCACTGCCGGGAGAATGACCAGTGGCAGAAAGATGCCAATGGCGTACGGCGCGAAGAGTGGTCCCCCCCCGTAGATCACGCCGTAGGCGCTGAAGATGGGGACGGCCATCAGTCCAACCATCCACGAGCTGTGGATCAGCGTCTCACCGAGTTTCGCCAGGTAGATGTGGAGCCAATCGAGTGGGGCGCTTACCAAGAGGTCGAGGTCTCTTGCCAGAAAGAAGGTCGAGAGCGCGGTGATGATGTTGGACAACAGGAGGATCGCCAAGAACGACAGGAGCACCAGCCCGAGGAGTTTGCCGGCCAGGAGCGGTCCGATTTCCTCGACTTCACGGAAATACAGGAGCACACGGTACAGCACACCGAAGACCGCCAACCAAAAAACGAACCCCACCGTGCAGACCACCGCGAGCTTGGACCCGTTCCCGCTGCGCTCCTGACGGAGTCTGGCCAGGAAGGTGCGCCACTTGGGAACGAGGACGAGGGTGAGGGAGGACATCAGCTATCCAAAACAGCTGCGAGCTGTTTCGCCGCCGCGCCGCCTGTCAGCCGGAGGAAGAGTTCCTCCAGTGAGGCATCTCCGGCCGCGCTATGCTCCCGCAACTCTTCCATCGTTCCCTGTGCGACGATCTTACCTGCTTGGATGATCGCGATTCGATCGCACATCGCTTCGGCGACCTCGAGGGTATGCGTGCTCATCAGGACCGTGCCTCCTCGTTCCACGAACTCGCGGAAGATGTCCTTGAGCAAACGCGCCGCTCTGGGATCGAGTCCCACCATGGGTTCATCGACCACGATGCACTCGGGTCGATGGATGACGGCGCTCGAGATGATGAGCTTCTGGCGCATCCCGTGGCTGTAAGATTCGATGAGCTCGTGCTTCCACGCCGAGAGCTCAAACAGGTCCAGCAACTCGTCGATCCGATGATCGATCGTTGTGCCGTCCTGGCCGTACAGCCCGGCGACGAATCGCAAGAACTCCGCACCGGTGAGCTTCTCGTAGAGGAACGGCCTGTCTGGAATGAACCCGAGGCGGGCCTTCGCCGACGTGGGCTTGGTCAGGAGATCGTCGCCCCCCAGCCAGATGCGTCCGGATGTCGGGCGCAGGATCCCCGCGATCATTCGGAGAGTAGTGGTCTTGCCGGCTCCGTTCGGCCCCAGGAAGCCAAACAGCTGACCCGAGGGAACGTGGAGATCCAGGTGATCGACGGCGACGAACTTGCCGTACGTCTTCGTAAGCCCCTCGAGTCTGATCATTCGCCGGACTCTCCGCGTGTCTGAACGATCTCCAGAGAAAGCTGGCCGATCAGCCTTACCAACTCCACCTGACGCGCGAGTCCACCAATAGTGAACCGCAGATGGGCAGCGTCCGCGGGGAACTGCCCGAAGGTCGGATCCACAGCCACCCAGTTGTCCAAGTACACCTCGGCCCACGCGTGGTAGTAGAACGATCCATCGGCGTAGACGAGCCCCGCGGCCGTCCGGGCGGGCAAGCCGGTCGCTCTCGCCAGCGCGACGTACAGGACGGTGTGCTCGTTGCAATCACCGCGCCGGCTCTCGAAGACCTCGATGGCGCTCGGTATGCCTATGGTCACGCGTTTGTCTACCTCCCCGTACACCCACTCCATCAGCATATCGGCCGCCCGTGCGGGGTCGCGCTCCCGCCGAACGATCTGCCGAGCCTGTGCGCGAATCCGCGGGTCGTCACTCTGTATGAGCGGATCGGGCTCGAGAAACGCCCGGAGATCCGGGGGGACGGTGGGAAGCTGGTAACCTGCCCGCAGGGCCGCCGACGGCTCTCGGCGAATGACGAGCGTGTCGTGCGCGAGGCGCTGCCGTCCCCCGCTCAAGTCGAATCCGGCCAGCTCCACGCCGCCAAGGCGCACGCGCAACTCCGCGAGGCCAGCCGGGTCCAGTCGGACGTTCGACGCGATTGCCGTCCGCCCGATGATGTCGCTGCCACTCGACGCCCACACCTGTGGCTCCCGGCGACGGAAGTTCTCGTAGGCGATCTCGAAGGCCGTGCGGCGCATGCGGAACCCCATGGGCGAAGTGGCCTCGACGACCTGCCCGAGGCCGTCGATCCAGGTCTCCACAGCCAACCCACTCATGCGCTGCACGACCCGCCACGCTCGCAGGGTGTCCCAGCGCGCGGCCACCCAGGTGGCGGTCGCCGCGTCCAGCGCCGCCGAGTCCGGTACCACAAAGGTGGATTCGGCGGTGACCGTCACCTCGAGGTCCCGTTTGGCCAGGACGAGGGGATCGAACATCTGAAGCGTGAGGGTGTTCCCGACCTCGAGACCGCCGCCGAAGGCAAGCTGCAGCGGGAGAAGGCCGGGGAGCATGAGTGGCTCGCGCAGAGGGATGTCCAGGGTGCGCCGGCTGTCCCCGCTCTCGATTACGACGGTGAGCAAAGAGTCACCGGATACCCTCCCCTGAGCGGCGAACCGCGCACTGCCGCTTCGCAAAGTGGCGTCGAATCCCGTGAGCACCAGCGCTCGGGTGAGATGCACTTCCGTCCGGGCGTCGACCCGTTCGATCGACCCGAGGGCCGGCACCTGCAGCAGCATCTGGTCCTCGAGCCGGATGGCGTCCGTGAGCGTGTCGATCTTGTTGGAGGCGTACCCGATCTGTTCGCTCGCCAGGGTGATCTCGTAGTAGGTGGCTCCAGGCGATACCGTGAGTGCCGCCTCCGCCAATAGCTCAGCCCGTGGTCGGAAGAATTCCCGCCGCACGAGCCACCCCAGGGTGACGAACCAGATGAAAAAGATGGACGCCGCCAGGTGGCGACGGGTCACGGCATCATACCTCGTATGAGCCCTTGGAAGAGTTCTCGGTCTTGCTCCGTCTCCACGACTATACACACGTCCGAGGGGTATGTGGCGTGCGGTAGATCACGAGTCAGGATCTCGACCATGATGCGGGCGGCGTCTTCGGTGGAGAGGTTCCCCGGGCCGGTGCCGAGGGGCGGGATGGCAATCCGGGAGAGGTGCCAGTCGGCGGCCCGTTGGAGGACGCTGATGAGGGCTCGGCGCACCCCCGACGGCGTGACCGGTTCCTCGTCGCTCCAGACGACGGCGTGAATCACCAACTCGGCGGTGAGGTCGCCTGCCGGGGTGACCACGGCAGCGCCGACGTCCAAACCCTCATGGACCTTGAGGGTCTCTTGGAAGCTGCGACCGGCGATCTGCTCCAGACGTCGGAGTGAAGGGGAGGTAGAGCCCAGCGTGGCGGTCGTAGGCCGGACCAGCGCGTCCGCCTCTACGAACGCGAGGTCCTCGACCACCACGCGAATCACTGCCCGTCGAGTTCGCGCGAGCGGCGGTACATCTGGGCGGCTTCCTCCGGTCGGTTCATGCGATCCAGCACGATACCCATTCCGTAGAGCGCCTTCGGGTTGTTCGGGCGGAGTTCCACCGCGCGTTGGAACGATTGCAGTGCCCCCTGCAGGTCGTCGACGTGGTTCAGGGCTTCGCCGAGGTAAAAGTACGCCTGCGCCCGACTCGAATCCAACTCAAGGGCGCGCCGCAAGTGAGGGATGGCTTCGCGCCAGAGGCCCTTCCTGGAGATCACGAGGCCCAGATTGTAGTGCGCTTCGGCGTTTCCGGGCTCCATCTGCACAACCCGTTTGAGATCGGCCTCGGCCTCGGCGAAATGGCCGGTCGCGCTGAGGACCGCACCCCGATTGACCAGGACCTGGGGGTTCTCGGGCTCGATTGCCAGGCAGTAGTGCAGCTCGCTGAGTGCCCCAGCGTGATCGCCCACCCCATCCAGGACCAGGGCCAAGCTGTTCCGCGCCCGCACGTGGTCCGGCGCTCGCTCCAGGAGCTCCCGGTAAATGCCGATGGCCCGGCTCACTTCGCCCCGGGTGAGGGCCTCCCGCGCTGCGCGGAAGAGGAGGTCGAGGCTCTGCAGGGATTGTGCTGGGGCGGGGTGCTTGGGCACCGCATCCTGCGTGACCTCCTTGCGAGATGCGACCCCCGCGGGCTCGGTCTCGTCTCGCACCCCCTCGTCCCGTCCGGTTGGCACCGCCACCTCGGCGATGGACTCCGCCGGTTCCTCGATCACATGGCCCTCCACGAGCTCAAACGCCGGGGAGCGTGCCAGAGGAAGTGTCTCCTGGGCTTCTCCGGAATCCTGGGAGATGGACGCCTCGTCGCCTTGGGTCCAGCCAGCCCGACTGGCGAGCTGCGCCCCGAGGCGGCGCCGCAGGCGCCGGCGTCGGCTCCGTCGAGATCGCGTCATGCCGAATCCCCACCTTCAGCGATGGTCTCTTCCGCCACCCACTCGAGATAGGAGGAAAGCCCCCCCTCGACAGGCAGCGCCAGCAGTTCCGGGACCTCATAGGGGTGCAATTCCCGCACCGCTGCCTGCAGATCCCCCCAGCGTTCGCGCCGGGTCTTGAGCAAGACTTGGGTCTCCGTCGCCTCCTCCACGGTCCCTTTCCACCGGTATAGCGAAATCACGTTCGCGAACACGGTCCCGCAGGCGATCACCCGCCGATCCACGAGCTGTCGGACGAGAGTCCGCGCCTGATCGGCAGTCTCGAGGGTCGTCAGCACGACGATGTGAGACGGGCCGCCCTGACCGTGCATCGATCCACCAAGCCGGGGGGCTGGAGAAACTATCGGCTGCCCCCGGCGACCGCAAGAAGGTTCTGGCCGAACCGCGACAATTGACCGAAGGCGAGAATCTCGTCTACGTTTGGAGGCTATGGGTGGAGATCGTCTCGTCGTCCGGGGAGCACGGGTTCACAACTTGAAGAATGTGAATGTGGCGATTCCCCGCAATCAGCTTACCGTCATCACCGGCCTCTCCGGCTCCGGGAAGTCCTCGCTGGCCTTCGATACGATCTATGCCGAAGGGCAGCGTCGCTACGTCGAGTCGTTGTCCGCCTACGCACGGCAGTTTCTGGGGCTCATGGAGAAGCCCGATGTCGATAGCATCGAGGGGTTGTCGCCTGCCATCTCCATCGAGCAGAAGACCGCTGGGCACAATCCACGGTCCACGGTGGGCACCGTCACCGAGATCTATGACTATCTCCGGCTCCTCTGGGCGCGGGCGGGAACCCCGCACTGCCCGAATGACGGGTCACCCATCCGGCGACAGAGCGCGTCCCAGATCACTGACGCCATTCTGGGATGGCGGCAGGGCTCCAAGATCGAGGTGATCGCGCCGCTGATTCGAGGCCGCAAGGGCGAGTTTCGGGAGCTGTTCGAGGGCGCGCGCCGGCAGGGGTTCGTGCGCGTGCGGGTGGATGGTGCGGTCTACGATCTGACGGAGCCCCCCAAGCTGAATCGCCGAGTGAACCACGACATTGGTCTCATCGTCGATCGGCTCGTGGTCCGCGTGGCGGACCGTCGTCGCCTCCACGACTCCGTCGAGACCGCGCTCAAAGCCGCCGACGGGCTGGTGGAGGTGGTCCGGCATGGGCGATCAGATGAGACGGCGACCGTCTATTCCGAACACTTCGCGTGTGCCGAGTGCGGGTACTCGCTCGCCGAGCTCGAGCCGAGACAGTTCTCGTTCAACTCCCCCTACGGGGCTTGTTCCGACTGCGGCGGACTGGGAACCCGGCGGGAGGTCAGTCCCGAGTTGGTGCTGGGCCATCCGCGCATCTCGATCCTGGAGGGCGTGGTCTTGCCTTGGGGCGAGCCGCACGGCTACCTCCGCAGCACGGTGATACCCACCCTCGCGGCAGAACTGAAGTTCGAGCCGGCCAGCCCATGGGCGGGACTTCCCGAGCGGGTGAAGCGTGCGCTGCTTCACGGCATTTCCGGGAAGACGTTCAAGTTCAGGACAGTTGGCAAGCGGGCGTATGAGGCGGAATGGGAGGGGATTCTCCGCAACGTCGAGCGCCGGTACCGGGAGACGACGTCCGACGCTGTGCGTCTCCAGCTCGACGACTACATGACCGAAGTGTCCTGCGACACGTGCCAGGGGCACCGCCTCAAGCGGGAGAGCCTGAGCGTCCTGGTTGGGGAAAAGAACATCGGGGAGATCGTCTCGTTCCCCGTTCGCGCGGCACGGGGATTCTTCGAGGGCCTGCCGCTACGGTCCAATGGGAGGCCGGGTCTCGACGCGGAGGTGGCCGGGCCCATCCTCAAGGAAGTCCTGGAGCGGCTCCGCTTCCTGTGTGATGTGGGGCTCGACTATCTGACACTGGGCCGAGCGGCGGCGTCGCTCTCGGGCGGGGAGGCGCAACGGATCCGGCTGGCCACGCAAATCGGCAGCCGGCTCGTTGGCGTGCTGTACGTGCTGGACGAGCCGTCCGTTGGCCTCCATCCGCGGGACAACGCCCGCTTGCTCGACACCCTCCGAGGGCTCCGCGATCTCGGCAACACGGTCATCGTGGTGGAGCACGATGAGGAGACGGTGCGCGCTGCGGATTATGTGATCGACCTCGGTCCCCGCGCTGGCCGTGACGGAGGAGAGGTGGTGGTACAAGGTGCGGTGGATGACATCCTCGCGCACGAATCGTCCCTCACCGCTCGCTACCTCCGCGGCGAACTCAGGATCCCAATTCCCTCCGCGCGCCGTCGGATCGACGCCACCCGCGTACTCGCCGTGATGGGTGCGACCCACCACAACCTGAAGGATCTCACGGTGGCGCTCCCGTTGGGGACGTTCATCGCAGTCACGGGAGTCTCCGGGTCGGGGAAATCCAGCCTGGTCACGGATGTGCTGTATCGCGCCCTCGCCCGCCATCTCTATAGGTCCAAGGCCCTTCCCGGCGCCCATGCTGCGATGGAGGGTCTCGAGCACATCGACAAGGTGTCGGACATCGATCAGAGCCCCATCGGCCGCACGCCGCGGTCGAATCCGGCGACGTACACGGGGCTCTTCACGCCGATTCGTGAGCTCTTTTCCCAACTCGCAGAGTCCAAGATTCGGGGGTACGGTCCCGGCCGTTTCTCGTTCAACGTGAAGGGTGGCCGATGCGAGTCGTGCCAGGGAGACGGCCTGGTGAAGATCGAGATGCATTTCCTGCCCGATGTCTACGTTCCGTGCGACGTCTGCAAAGGGCGGCGGTACAATCGAGAGACCCTCGAGGTCCGGTACAAGGGACGTTCGGTTGCCGATGTTCTCGACATGACGGTCGCAGACGCACTGGAGTTTTTCGAGGCCCAGCCGCGGATTCGCAACCGGCTCGAGCTACTGAACGACGTGGGGTTGGGCTACATCCACCTTGGGCAGAGCGCCACAACGCTCTCTGGCGGGGAAGCGCAGCGCGTGAAGCTCGCCACGGAGCTGAGCAAGCGCGATACCGGTCGAACCCTCTACATTCTCGATGAGCCCACGACCGGGCTCCACTTCGAAGACGTGCGGCTCCTCCTCAACGTGCTCCACCGTCTGGTCGCCAAGGGGAACACGGTGATCGTCATCGAGCACAATCTGGAGGTGGTGAAAACCGCCGACTGGGTGGTCGACTTGGGGCCTGGCGGGGGGGAAGCTGGAGGTAGCGTCGTCGTCGAAGGCCCGCCTGAGAAGGTGGCGCGGTGTCGAGCCTCTCACACCGGTGCGTTCCTGCGGCCGATGTTGAGCACCTGAGAGCACTCCATTGACACTTCCTGAAACAGCGGGCGTAGTTTCCATAGGAGAGGAGATGGTGAGGAGCGAAGGGCGGTTGGGACCCCCGAGGCGGAGGACTCATGGATCCGATTGACTGGGGCATCGGCGTCGCGATAGCGTCCGGGTCGATCGGCAGCATCGTGATGGCGACGCTCATCCTCCGAGCGGCGCTCGCGCGCTGGGTGAAGCCCTCGCGAAACGCGCCATCGCACCAGCTCGAGGAGATGCGCGCTGGGCTGAATCGGCTGACCGACGAAGTGGCCGAGCTGCACGAACGGCTCGACTTCGCCGAACGCGTCTTGGCGAGGCAGCGGGATCTGGCGCGCCTCCGCGAGCAAGCGTGAAGCCGCCGGCCGTTTCTCGCTGAACGGATATGCACGAGATCTTCCCGTTTCTCGTTCCGATTACGCTCTTTGCGTCGATTGCGGCGGTGGCGATCCTTCGGGGCCCTCTCGGCAAAGCCTTGGGCGAGCGCCTCGCCGGCGGGTCGGTGCGGGAAGCACCATCCGCCGAGGTCGATGCGCTCAGGAACGAGGTGGAAGACTTGCGATACCGTCTCACGGACATGGAGGAACGGCTGGATTTCACTGAGCGGATCCTCGCACGCCAGAGGGAACACGAGCGCCTCCCCCCAGGAGAGTAGCCGATGGAAGATGCCGTCATCGTCGTTACGCTCTTCTCGACGCTCGGGTCGATCTTCATCTCACGAGGCGGAAGGCCATTCCGACCGCATTGCCTGGCGCACGATGGGCGGATTGCGGGACGAGCAGCTCGCCCAGCTGTGGAGCGACTTTCCGGAGCGCCATGGAAGAGGTCCAGGTCCGGCTGGTAGACATGGAAGAGCGCCTCGAGTTCACCGAGCGGTTGTTGGCGCGGCAGGAGTAACGCGAGGAACGCGTCGACTTCGCCGAACGGGTCCTGGCACGAAAGTCCGTGCCGGGACGTCTGACGCCTGGGGGGTAACCGATGGATCCGATGGTCATCGATAATCTCATCATCCCCATCGCTGGGATGCTCACAGGGATCGTCCTCGGGATGCCGCTCATCAGAGCCGCCGTCCGGTATATCGAGCGCAGGACGGGGGGTGAGGCGGATCCGAAGCTCCGGGCGCAGGTTGAGGAGGTCCGGAGTCGGCTCGATGGGATGGAGGAGCTACGGGAGCGGGTCCTCGATCTCGAAGAGCGTATCGACTTCACCGAACGGGTGCTCGCTCGGACCAAGGACCAGCGGCTCGTCAGCGGGGAGTAAGCCTGGCATGGAGGACATCCTTGCCATCATTCTGATCTTCGGTGGGTTATCGGCGTTCATGCTGTCGATCTCTCCGGTGGGCCGGGCCATCGCCGATCGAATTCGGTCCGGTGACGCTGGTTCGAAGGAGGGCGTTGCGGAACTCCGGGAAGCGCAGCTCGCGATCCTCGAGGAGCTGGATCAGCTGCGCCGGGAGCTCATCGAGGTTCAGGAGCGGGTGGACTTCGCAGAGCGCCTCCTCGCCCAACGTGACGATGTACCGAGACTGCCGAATGATCGCGACGTGGCCTCTTGACCTATCGGACCGCGGCTTCTTCGTTAACGTTCGCAGGAGGATGCGGCCCGAGGACGGAGGCATCGGTGTGCGGGCCACGCCCCTCGCCAGCCTCGGGACCCGGCGAGTGGCGTCTCCGGTGCGATAGAGAGATCTTATGGCGGTCGAAGGAGGCAGTGGGTCGGTTGACGGAGGAGATGAGCGCCGTGCGAGCCGATTTGGACGAGCTGGCAGAACGGGTGGATTTCACCGAGCGAGCGCTCACGGCCATTCGGCGGCAGGAGGCGATCGGTTTGGGGGGACGGGACTAACGAGGACGGCTCGCGTGCTTGCGGGTCGACATCGCGTCTTTCATCTGCGCGTGGGTCGTGCCGAGCGACCGGCGCGCCCTTAGCGGGAGGCGGACACCGTTATGGGCATTTTCCAGCGTTTCATGACCGTGATCAAATCCAATCTCAACGCGCTCATCGGTCGGGCGGAGAATCCCGAGAAGGTACTGGACCAACTCCTCCTCGACATGCGTTCCCAGCTCGCCAAGACCAAGCAGGACGTGGCGGGAGCCATCGCCGACGAGAAGAAGCTCCAGGCGCAAGTGGAGAAAGAAAAGAAAGCCGCCGACGAGTGGGAGCGTCGGGCGATGCTGGCCGTGCAGGAGGGTCGGGACGACCTGGCCAAGCAGGCGCTCATGCGTCACAACGAGCACCTGCAGCATGCGCAGCAGCTGCATGAAACCTGGCTCCGGCACAAGGCCGACACCGAGTCGCTCAAAGACTCCCTCCGAGAGCTCAACGACAAGATCGAGGACGCGAAGCGGAAGAAGAACCTCCTCGTCGCCCGGCAGAGGCGGGCCGAAGCGCAGACCCGAATCCGCGAGACGATGTCCTCGATGTCCGAGCGCAGTGCTTTCGAGACCTTCGACCGAATGGAAGAGCGGATCGAGGAGATGGAACAGCAGGCGCTGGCCGCTGCCGAGCTGGCCGGGGAATTGACGGGCGATACGCTCCAGCGGCAGTTCGAGGAGCTCGAATACACGGGGAGCGCGGATCAGCAGCTTTTCGAGCTCAAGCGGAAGATGGGGGTTCTTCCCCCGGGTGAAGAGCGGCCTCAGCTCCCAGGAGGCGACGCCGAGGGATCCGACATCACCGACGCTGAGGTCATCGAGGAAAACGATAGTAGTCGGGAGGTGTAGTGTCGGACGCCGGTTGGCGGCGGTTGGCCGCGACGATGGCTGTCATCTTCGTCGCGGTCCTCGTCCTACTTTTTCTGAGCCACGTCCGTGAGGTTCTCCTCCTCGTTTTCATCGCGGCTATCGTTGCAATCTACTTCTCTGCGGTTACCGATACCCTCGTTCAGAATGCCCGCCTGACGAGGGCCGTTGCGCTTACGGTAGCGATCCTCGTCACGCTGGTCGGGACGGCGGGCATTGGCGCCCTCATCCTGCCGCTCTTCGTGCGCCAAGTGCAGGAGCTCATCGGAGCACTCCCGGGGTACGTCCAGGTTCTGGACACCCTCGTCGTGCGACTCGCCGAGCAGTATCCGGTGTTCGAACGCATGACCGCCGGCGGACAGGGCGGTGGGCTCGTGGGGTCGCTCATCGATTCCATGGGTGGGTCGGTGCTCAGCTACCTCACGTCCGGCGGAAAACTCGCCGTCGAGCTCGTGAGCGTCTTCGCCATGGCCATCTACCTTTCACGGAACCCCGGCCGATACCGGGAGGGATTGATCGCGCTGTTTCCCCCACGAGTGCGCCACATCGCGCGCACCACACTCGCTGACCTCGGCATCACCCTTCGGACGTGGATCTGGGCTCAACTCTTCGCGATGCTCGTGCTCGGTGTGCTCACATGGCTGGGCTTGCTCGCGCTTCGCGTACCCTACGCGCTCGCGTTCGGCGTCTTCACCGGGGTCGTGGCCATCGTTCCCTTTTTCGGCACCATCGTTTCGACGCTGCTACCGGCGCTCCTGGTGCTCGGTGTCACCGGCTGGGTGCACGCGCTCGCCGTCGCCGGACTCGGGGTGGTCGTGCACATCGTCGAGGCCAATGTGGTTGCTCCCGTCATCTTCGAGCACCGGGTGAACCTTCCGCCCGTGTTGACGATCGCGAGCGTCCTCGTGATGGCCACGCTGCTCGGCCCGCTGGGCCTGGTCGTCGCGGTTCCCGCGCTTGCCGTCTGCATGGTGGTCGTTCGGGACGTGCTGTTCAGCGAGATCTACCATGAGCTGGACATGACTCGCGTCACCGCCGCCGTGCTGGTGGACACGAAGACCGGCGAGCGCCCCGTGATTACCGTCCCCTCCTGATTCCCGACTCCGGCGGTATCGCCGTTCGGTCGTCTCGCACGAAAAGGGTACTCCCAGCGACAACACGGTGACCTGTCCCACGACGGATCGCCTATTCTGTGGCCGTTCCTACGGGGACCACTGCCCGTTCGGTCCCCAACCCGCGGTCTTGTGGAGGAGGACACCATGAAACGACTGATCACTACCGCTGTGTTCGCCGCGGTGGTTGCCCTATTGCCGAATCCCGTTCCGGCCGAGGCCACGGCTGCCCAATCGTGTCTGCTCGAGTCGGTCGAGTCGTGCGACGGCGATTTCCCCGGAAGCGATCCATACACCGCCGCTGTCCGGGGTTGGTGCTACATGATTCGGATTGCGATCTGCGAGGCGTTCGACTGATAGACACGAACCGTGCTGCAATCACCCGACCGAACATGTGGTGGCGGGGAGCCTCCGGCTCCCCGCGAGCCCGGGGTCGTCGCGCGTCTCGGGGTCGCGTTCAGAGCCGAAGTGACTCTCGGCCTGCTCCTCGTGATTCGGCACCGTGCGTTCCGGCTGACCATGCTCTTGGTTCTCGCCATTACCGTGATCGCCGCCGTCGGCGTCCGAGACCGCGGAGCCTCCAACGTGCCCTCCACGGTCCTCGTGGCGGGTGGCTCGCTCATCGCGGTGGCGGCCTCACGCGTCCTCGCGCCCGGGCCGGCGCTGGCCGGAGCGCGATGGGTTGCAGCCCCGGGGTGGCTGGTGCCCACGGGGCGACTGGCTGGTGCGTTGATCGTGGTGGTGCCCGCCACCGTGGCCACCGTCATGGCGATGTCGGTTCCAGCCTCTCACGCTGTCGATCTCGTGCGTGTGACGATGGTGGCGACGTTGTACGTCAGTGCTCTCGGGGCGTTGACGGTGATGCTCACTCCGATCGTCGGATCATCCGGAGCGGCTACCTGTGGCTTCGTCGCCGCCTGGCTGGGAGGGGTGCCCCCTTCGGCGATTGTGTTCGCTCTGGCCACATGGTCCTATGGGCAGCGCCCTGTGGTTTGGCTGTGGAATAGCCTCCCGCTCATGTGGCGCGCCGAGCGCTGGCTCACGGAGGGGCAGATCGCCGACGGCGTGGTGCTGGCTGCCTGGATCGTTCTCGGGGTCACCGGGGCGGCGTGGGCTGTCGCCGCCAGTGCCCGTTGGACGCACGCCAGGAGGGAGCCCACCGCATGACGCTGCTCCGGTGCGTTGCGGTCTCCAAGACCTATGGTGTGGGGAAACGGTGCCGAGTCGCCTTGCGAGACGTGAGCTTCGAAGCGGAGGTTGGGGAGGTGGTGGGCATCGTGGGCCCCAACGGGGCGGGGAAGACCACGCTCCTCAGACTGATCGCGGGGGAGTCGCCGCCCACGAGCGGAGAACTGCACGTCGGTGGGCACCGCGCGGGCACCCGAATGGCGAGGCGTGCCGTCGGCCTCGCGCCCGACCCTCCTCTGGCACCGCCCGAGCTCACCGGGGCCGAATGGCTCGGATATCTGGCCAGTCATCGGATCGAACGCACGCGCGAGCGCGTTCATCGCGTGGGATGGGCAATGGAACTCGCCGAGCTCGGAGGGTTCGTCGGACTCAGGATTGCCGAGTATTCACGGGGGATGGCGCAGCGTCTTGCCTTGGCCACGGCCGCCCTCTTGGGAGAATCGGTGCTTGTTCTGGATGAAGTGCTGAAGGGCGTCGATCCCTTGGTTCACCGACGTTTGCGTGATCAGGTTGCCGTCCTGGCGGCGGAGCGGCGTGCGGTGCTCATCGCGTCGCACGACCTCGCGACTATCGAGCGAGTGGCAAACCGCGTCCTGGTTCTCTGGAACGGCCGACTTCTGGCGGACGTGGCTACCGCCTCGCTCCGGACCGAGCGCATCGCAGAGCTCGCATTGGCGCGTGCGACACAAGGCGGGTTGCAGTGGTTGCTCGATCGGTTTCCCGGAACGGTCCGTACGGCGTCCGGCGTCGCCGTGCCGCTGACCAGAGGATTGACCGTCGAGCGGGTCTTGGCGGCGTGCCGTGAGGGGCGGCTTGCGGTCGGTGCCTCCCGCGTGCGGTATCGCGCCCTGGAAGACATTCTGGTGGCCATAGAGGAGCAGAAGGGCGCATGACGGGGGGTTGGCTGCGTGGACCGAAGCGGGTCGGCACCGCGCTCGTCGATCCCGCCGGCGCCATTCGGGCCGCCGACCGGGATCCCGGGCTCGTGCCGGTGATCGCCACGGTGTCACTCGGCTGCGCCGCCCTGGGGGCGGCCACGCTGCCGCGACAGCTGCACGAGCTGTGGTCGGCCCTCGCGCCCGTGGGCGATCAGATCCGCGACGCGCAGCATGCCTTGATGTGGCACGGCTTGCTTCGCCTCGCGATCGTCGACCGCTTGCTGCCACCTCCCGTGGTCGTCGTGGCAGCCTTGCTCCTCGTTCTGGCGGTCGAACCCGTGCTCTCCCTTCCTCACGACCGGAGGCGCACCCTCTGGAGTGTGGTCGCGCTGGGGCTGGCGCCCCTCCTCGTGCTTCGGATGGGAGAGTTGGCAATCACCTACCTCCCAGACGGATCAGTCGTGCGGTCCCCCGGTGAAGTGCTGCTCCTGCCACACCGGTTCGTCACGGGACCACTGCTTCTGTGGACCACGGAGTCAGCTCCGCCATGGGTGCACATCATGGATGCCCGACTCAACCTGATCACGCTCTGGTGCGCCGGGCTCTGGGCATGGGGGCTGCGCTGGCTGGATGGCCGCCGACTGGCGGCGTGGCACATCGCCGTTCCTCTGGCCGCCCTGGCCGGCGGTGGGCTCGTCACCTGGGTTTTCACTCAACCCGTGGTCGCGCTCATTCTCGGTCGCCCCTAAGCCCCACTCCTCTGTTGACGCGCTGCCCGGCGTTCATCTACGTTTCAGCGTCCTAGGTCGAAGTCATTGACATCCAGCGGGTTAGGAGGCGTCGCGTTCATGACGGTCGCCCGAGACTCCGCGTCACGCCGCGACAACGTCTCTCAGCGGGTCCCGGAGCCAGCGCCGTGAGCGTGGGGCTCTACAATACGGTCACCCGACGCGTCGAGCCGTTCACTCCGCTCCACCCACCGCTGGTCACCATGTACACGTGTGGGCCAACGGTCTGGAACTACGCCCACATCGGAAACTTCCGCACGTTCTTGTTCGAGGACCTGCTCCGTCGGTACCTGGAATACCGGGGCTATGAACCGACGTGGACGACCGGACCATCGGTGCTGCTCACTCGGCCGGTATCACGCTCGGGGAACACACGGCACCCTTCATCCGCGAGTTCTTCGAGGACCGCGACTATTTGCGCATCCGCCCCGCGCACGTGTACCCTCGGGCCACCGAGTCCATCGAGTCCATGGTTTCCTTGGTCGAACGGCTCTTGGAGCGGGCGGTGGCGTACCGAGGTGAGGACGGTTCGGTCTACTTTGCGGTGAGCCGGTTTCAGCCGTACGGGCGCTTGGCACGATTAGACAAGCGCGGGCTCAAGGTCGGCGCGCGGGTCGCTTCAGACGAGTATGGAAAGGAAGACATCCGGGACTTCGCGTTGTGGAAGACAGCCTCCGAGGCGGACGAGGCGGTCGGGGCGGCATGGGACGCGCCATTCGGGCGCGGAAGGCCTGGGTGGCACCTCGAGTGCTCGGCGATGGCGCTGCACGAGATTCGCTCGCGCTTCGGCGTGGAGACCCTCGACATTCACGCCGGGGGAGTCGATCTCATCTTCCCGCATCACGAGAACGAGATTGCCCAGGCCGAAGGGGCCACCGATCAGCCCTTCGCCCGCTGGTGGCTGCACGGTGAGTTTCTGTTGATGGACGACACGAAGATGTCAAAGCGGTATGGGAACGTCCTGACCGCACGAGACCTCCAGGAGCACGGCATTGATGGTGCGGCGGTGCGGATGCTCGTGTTCTCCACCCATTACCGGCAACAGTTGAGCTTCACCGAGGAGGCGTTGGCTGGCGCAGCCGAAGGCGTGCGACGGCTCGGGGAATTCGCGACGCGGCTCGGGGAGCTTGCGGCCGGCGCCACCGACGGCGGGCCCGCCGACCCTCCGGGACCGGTCGCCGAGTTACGTCGGGACTTCCTCGTTGCGATGGACAACGACCTGAACTCGCCACGGGCTCTGGGGGCCGTGTTTTCGTTTGCCCGGACCGCCAATCGGGAGCTAGATCAGGGCCGCTGGCGCGCCGGGGAGGCGCGGGCTGCACAGGACGCCCTCGGCCAGACGATGGAGGTACTGGACGTGCTCCCGTCGGTGCGACAGGTCGATCGGGGGCTCGAGCAGTGGATCGACGAACAGATCGCGGCGCGGGAGCGGGCCCGGCGAGCCGGGGATTACCGGACGGCGGACGCCATTCGCGCCAAGGTCGCCGAGCGCGGCATCGAGTTAGAGGATACCTCCCAGGGAACCCGGTGGCGCTCGCGGGGGTCGTAGGAGCGGCGGGACGCATTTGACGTGGATGTCAGCAGTTGACTGCCTCGCCGGCCGTTGTTATGCTAGATGTCTGGTGAAAAATTGGCCTTGCTGACGTAGCTCAACCGGTAGAGCAGCTGATTTGTAATCAGCAGGTTAAGGGTTCGAGTCCCTTCGTCAGCTCCATCACTGGCGCGGGCGGGCGAAAGCGTCTCCGGGCAATGTCGGGGCGCGTTCGACCGTCCGAGTACGTGCGGGCAACGGTGGGGTGCCCGAGCGGTCAAAGGGAGCAGACTGTAAATCTGCCGGCGAACGCCTACGTAGGTTCGAATCCTACCCCCACCATCGAGCGCGGAGGTTTGGCCGGTGCTCGCCGCGGTCATCGCGCGGCCCGCGGGCGTAGCTCAGTTGGTAGAGCATCAGCCTTCCAAGCTGAGGGTCGCGGGTTCGAGCCCCGTCGCCCGCTTGCCGTTGGCTCGCGTAGCTCAGTGGTAGAGCGCGTCCTTGGTAAGGACGAGGTCACGGGTTCAAGCCCCGTCGCGAGCTTTGAGGAGCGAGCCGGTGTCGGACTCCGATGCCGCTGTGCTTCGGAGCGGTCCCGACACGCCGGCTTCCAACCAAAGCCCTCTCAGAGGAACACGGACGTATTCCACTAGGGAACCACGATCATGGCCAAGGCGAAGTTTGAGCGGACGAAGCCGCATGTGAACGTCGGGACGATTGGGCACGTCGATCATGGGAAGACGACGTTGACCGCGGCGATCACGCTG